>DAIMNI010000013.1:0-47156 GCA_036720245.1 Tissierellia bacterium
ACTATAATAATAAATTATCATTTCCCATTAATTAATATATTATAAGATTAAATATTACTAAACAATAGTAAACAATAAAAGAACACTGTCTTATTTCGTCAACCCTGTTCTTCTAATTTTTACATCTACAATTATATTAAATTTAATATCTGGATATATTTCATCCCATTTTTCCTTGATATTCTCCCATTCATTTGGATGATATTTACTTAAATACTCTCTAATACCTATTATATCTGCATTATATTTTTTTTGACTTAAAGCTATGGTATCCTCTATTTCTTTTTTTAATTGTTTTTCTATAGCCTTTTCCATATCTGTTAAAATCTTATTATTATATACATTTACATCCCTTCCCATTGTATAGCCTTGCAAATATCCTTCTGTGTTTACATTTATATTTACATTTATATTTTCATCTATGATTACATCTTTGGTGGATTTAGCCACAGTAATATTATAGGATAATAGGTTTTTTTTGTATTCTATATCGATTAATTCTTGTTTTACTTCATTCCTAACCAATGCTATAGCTCTATTTTGTATTCCATTTAATTCTCCAATGGATTTATAATCTTTCATTATTACGGCGCCACCTACATCTACTTTATCCTCTATTTTTTCTATTAAAGGGACTGTGCATACATTATTGTAATCCATTTCTTTAATTATGCCAGTTAAAGTTTGGGGAGTAAATCTAGCGGCAGATTTATTATCTTTTAATATATTATAAATAGTTTCATTTCCACTATGTTTATTAGTCGATTTTGAAGATAAAATATCTTTAGCATCCCCCTTAGCTATTAATATTTGAATTTTTTTGTTTATTTTCGTATCCCTATTTAGCTCATCTATTAATTGTTTTACTAACTTTTTGTCCCGGCTCAAATCTTCTCCAATTATCAATACTTTTAAATGCTTATAATAAAAAGGAAATTCTTCCTGGGTGCTAGCAGATCTCCCTGCTTGAAATAACGAAGAACTAGGAGCATTAATCACAAATACCTTTTTATCTTCTGAAGCATTTTTCCCAACAGCATTAATATTAGGATATACATAGGTTACTGAATATTTGTTTATATCTCTAGTATTATTTAAATCTATGCCTATACTAGAAACGAATAATCTTTGATTTATTTCTACCATATCCCAACAAGCTGTCAAAGAAAGGGTAAATAATAAGATTAGGGCTATAATCCATTTTTTCATGAATTTTTCCTCCTGCTTTTAAATAAACCCAAAAGAAATAAGATGGTAGGTACTATCATTGTAGCTGTTATAGAAAAGTATTTTAATATACCCCATAGTATTTCGTCTGTTTTTACTAAGCTTTTAGGCAATATTGCTATTGTATATATAATGGGGATAAGGGGCAATATATAGATTTTGTGAGATTTAGTATTTAATATCTCTGCAATTGCTATTCCAGAAAAGTTAAGCAAAGGCCCTACAGTACCATAAACCACCATAACCCATGCGGCTAGAACTATTCCATCTAGATTTTCTAAAAAGGCCCCTGGTAAATCCACTTCTTTCACTAAAGCTATGGTAGGCCAAATTTCCCTTTTTAGCTGATGCACTCCATATTGAGATAGGGTTACAAAGAATACTATTAAATATATGCCTATAACTAATAGCATGCCATTTAAGCTGTATTTTAAGGCTTTTTCCCTGTTTTCTGCCATAGGTAGAACTAAAAGTATAAATTCATAGCCTGTATAAGAAAAAATAGCGGTTGAAATCCCCCTTAGAATACTTTTATAATCTAATCTAAGTATTGGATATATATTTGTTAAGTCCATATTAGGGATGCTGATTATCAATAGAAATATAATAAATCCAAGGATAATAGGATAAATAATAACTGCCATTCTTCCAATAGTTTGGATTTGGCATCTAGCTATATAAGAAGTAGCCAAAAGCATGGTGATTATTATAATTTCTGCGGGTGTGGTTTCTAATAAATAAGTTTTCATAATATCTGTGAAAATCCTAATGCTTACAGATATTGTAAGCACATTATAGATTAAAAATATTAATAATACAAATTTAAAGCCTAAGGGACGAACCACTTCTTTTCCCACTTGAAAAAAATCTTTATTAGGATATAGTTTAAATAATCTATCTATCATAATAATAAAGGGTATGGTAATAAGCCCACCCAATAAAATTCCAAGCCAACCATCATTGCCCATTTTCATGGCAATATCACTAGGTAGGGATAATATTCCCGCCCCTATGGTTATTGTAACCATTAAAGCTTTTATCTGCACATTAGATATTTTGGTTTTCCCATCCACTTTATCACCTTCTTTTCATTCTTCTTCTATTTTTAGTAAATGTAAATTTTGGCCTTAGTTCTAATTCTTGAACTGGTGCTTTTATAAGAGTATCCTTTAAATCCCCCTCTTCAATACCTAGACCAGAATATGGAGAAGTGAAGGGGATACCAAAGCTATTTAAATTGGCTAAATGTGTAGACAATAATAAAATGCCTAGCATTATACCGTATAAACCAAAAATAGCTGCTAAAATCATAAATCCAAAGCGACAAATTCTAAGGCCGGAGGCTAATTCATAACTAGTTAAAGCAAAAGCTGATATAGTGGTAATGGCCACTATAATTATCATTAAGGGGCTTACTATCCCTGCCTCTACTGCTGCCTGACCTATAATAAGTCCCCCCACTATACCTATAGTAGTCCCTATGGGGCCAGAAATTCTAGTTCCTGCTTCCCTTAGTATTTCCATAGTTATTTCCATTAAAAAAGCCTCTACTACTGCAGGAAAAGGTACATTTATTCTACTTGCAGCTACAAAATAAGTTAATTTTGTAGGTATTAGGCCAGGATGAAAAGAGGTAATGGCTATATATAGTGCAGGAGATAGGGTGGCTAAAAAAAACGCTATTAATCTTAGTATTCTAACAAAAGAGGATATAGTCCATCTACTATAATAGTCTTCTGCTGATTGAAGTAATGTACCTAGGGTAGCAGGTATTATTAGAGCAAAAGGAGTATTGTCAACTAAAATAGCCACTCTCCCCTCATAAATAGATGAAGCAACAGTATCTGGCCTTTCTGTATTTTCTATTTGAGGAAAGGGAGATAGATAATTGTCCTCTATTAAATGTTCTAATACGGCAGAATCTATTATTGCGTCTATATCTATGCTATTTAATCTTCGATTTAATTCATCTAGAATTTCTGGATTTACTATATCTTCAATATATAAAATTGCTATATTGGTTTTAGATCTTCTGCCAATATCTACAACTTTAACTTTCATTTGAGGATCCTTAACTCGCCTTCTAACTAGGGTAATATTGATTTTTAGAGTTTCGCTAAATCCATCCCTAGGTCCCCTAACTACTGTCTCGGTTTCTGGTTCCCCTATACCCCTTGTAGGCCAGCCACGAGTAGAAAGAATTAGGGCCTCTGCCACTCCATCTACTAGAAGTATGGTTTCTCCCGACAATATACTATTAACTATTTCATCTACTTTTCCATTTTCATCTACCTCTGGTATGGCAATGGCTTCTTTACTTATAAAATCTAATAGTCCTTTTTTAACTTTGCTTAAATCAAAATCTTCATTCTCACTAGATGAAAGTAAAAGCTGTATGCCATATTCAGATAATAAATATTTATCTATTAGTCCATCAGAAAATATAAGACAGGCCTGTAGCTTTTTATCATTACCTATTTCTATAAAACGAAAAGAAATATCTCCACAATCCTTAAAGATATTTTTAAAATTATCCACATTTTCATTTAGCTTCTTGGATAGATATTCCATTTCTGCCTCCTAGATTTTTTTAATTACAATAAACATTATTATTCCAAATACTATATAAAAATATGAAATTATTTTTAGTATATTTAATTCCTTTATAAGATTTTGTTTTTTTAAATAAGAACTGTCTACTAATAAAGAAAATATACCTATTAAAATAAATAAAGTTAAATTTCTAATATCAAATATAGATTTAAAAATCCTCATAAAAAAAACCACCTTTTGCTGATTATATAGATAATATTAGCAAAAGGTGGGGATATTATGCATTAGGGATCCTTCGCTTACGCTCAGGATGACAGAGGATGTGTCATCCTGAACATAGCGAAGGATCTTGGCCTTCTGCCATTTTAAAGATCCTTCGCTACACTCAGGATGACATTTTATAATTCACTAGGTGAAGAAACTAAGCGATATGCACAAAATTGGAAAACATAATTTTGGCATCCTGCTTAAATTCACAATTTAAAATTGGGCGACCCTTGGTCGCCCTTATCTGGTTTTTGTTGCTATGACTATAGGTACCTTCTTCTCTAATTCCTCCTTGCATCTCAACAGTTTCTCCTTATCATCAAATAGTCCAAATACAGTGGGTCCACTGCCGCTCATTAAGCTACCTAGAGCACCGTATTTTAGCATATCCTTTTTGATTTGAGCTATTATAGGATATTTTTTGATTACGGTTTTTTCCATGGTATTGGCCATGTTTTGTCCTAATTTTAATAAATTTTCTTCTTCTATAAAATAAATTATTTCTTCAATATTAATATTTCCCATCTGATTTAAATCTAAGTTATTATATACTTTTTTAGTAGATACAAATATTCCTGGATTTGCTAAAAGTAGCATTTTATCTGAGAATGGCTTTAATCTAGTTAATTTTTCTCCTATGCCTGTGGCCCAGGCTGTACCTCCCATTATGCAAAAAGGTACATCTGCACCAATTTCTAGACCTATGTCCATTAATTCTTCTTTAGAAAGTTTTAAATTCCATAATTGATTTAAACCTTTAAGTACACTAGCTGCATTGGAGCTGCCTCCTGCTAATCCTGCAGCTAGTGGGATTTTTTTGTCTATAGTAATTGAAATCCCTTTATTTTCCCCTACTTTGTCCATTATTTTCTCCCAAGCCTTATAGACTAAATTAGTATTATCTAAGGGTAGATTTTTATCATTAGATTGAATTTTTATTCCAGTAGCTTTTTCTTCTAATATAATAGTGTCTTTAAGTTCAATTTCTTGCATTATAGTATTTAATTCATGATACCCGTCTTCTCTTTTGCCTAATACATCTAAAGATAAATTAATTTTTCCATAGGATTCTAATGCTATTTTTTCCATATATATTCTCCTTTTGTTAGTTGACGGGTATATTATATCATAATTTTTTAGAAATCTATGTCAATCTTTTTTTCTATTATAATTTTTTCCCCAGGCATTAGGCTAGAAGGTGTGCTAATATCATTAGTTAAGATGATTTCTTCCATAGTAGTATTATATCTTTTGGCAATATCCCAAAGTTTATCTTCTTTTTGCACCATATATATTGTTATACTAGGTCTGTTTTTCTTATCTATATTTATTTCTGTCTCTTCAATTTCACTTATTATTTCAATTCTACTTTCCTTATTTATGGAAATATGATTTTTAACATTTCCATCTATTTTCAATACATTATCTCTTAGGCTATATTTTAATTCTTCTAATTTGGTATCTACATTTATTATAGGATTGTGTATTGCTTCCTCTATAGTTAAATAGGATTTAAAAGGTATTTCTTCATGCATAGTAGATATTTCTTCTACATCCTCTTTTAGATAGTATATATTTAAATCTATTAGCCCTTCTATGATTATTTTGTCTTCTACATATTGATTATCTATTATACTAGCATATCCATCTACTGCATAAATTTCTTTAATATCTCTAATATTTAATTCTTTAGATATATTTTCTTTATCTACTATATCTTGAATGCTTTCCATAATAACTATTTCTTCCCCCTGTAGATTTATTACCTTATTAGTAGAATAAAGATCTACAATTACTTCTTTTTCTTCTATACTATATATTTTGGCTAATACTTTTACTTTTATCTCCAAATCTACTATTTTAAAATCTCCCTCTAGATTTTCCCTTAATTCATATTGGCCATCGACCACTTCCATATCTATATGACATTTAGAATCCCCATCTATATTATCTACTTCTAAAAAGTGAGTAAAGGGAAATTCTCTTTTAATAGAATTTAATTTATCTCCCCCATAGTAGATTATAGAGGTTTCGATTGTTCCAGATACCATAATTCTATCTTGGGATATGCTAGTTTCCTTTTCATAGGCTTGAATTTGAATTTTGAGGATTTCTTCTATGCCTGGGTCTTCTTCGTTAATTTCAAAGGCTTCCCTTACAAATCCATAGGATTCTTCTTTGCCTTTAATATTGTTATATTGAATTTTTTCTCTTAGTATTTGAAGACCTTGGACTTCTTTTATATCCTTTATTACTTCTACTAAATTAATTTCTTCTACTTTTCCCATGAGTTTTACTAAAGCCCTAAGAGAAAGTTTCCTTTCATCAATCACTTCCCCCTCAATATACTCTAATTTAGCTTTTACCTCTCCAGACATTTCCTCAGTAATACCTTCAATTTCAATTTCCTCTCTAAAATCCCTATTGATTTCTAAAAGATGAATATTTTGCTTTTCTTCCGTAGACCTATATGCGACTTTAAATTTTACAAGTCCATTAACTAATATCTTATCTCTTATTATTTTGCTATTTAAAATTTCTATTTTTCCATCTGTCCAAAGTATTCTTTCTACATCTGCTTCCGTTTGATTTAAATATAAATCCGTTTCAATTAAGCTTTCTTTTTCTTCATATCCCTTGAGTTCTTCCACTTTAAGGATGTCCCTTATGATTTCCATTTATATACCTCCCCCGTTTATCTCTTTTTTATATCCTATAGGAAAGTATATGTATCTAAACTTAAAAAAAGAATAGTAAATAAAAAAACAGAACCGAAAATGGCCCTGTTTCTTTATTTAAGATATATTTATTTTTCTCTCTGTGTCGTCGCAAATGGTTACTTCTACTGTTTCTGTTAATATATCTGAGTAGGTATAAGACACTCTTCTTACGGAGTCATACTGATTAGAAATCTTTACTACAAACAAACTTGGATAAGCATCTTCTAGTATACCTTCTCGTACAATGATTTTCTTTCTGCCTTTGTTAGCCTTTAAAATTACCCTTTTTCCAACACAATCCTCTACGTCTTTGCGAATCTTGTCTAGACTGTTTTTTTCCAACAAAGCAACCACCTTCCCTAAGTTTCTCCCCTATAAATTTGGGGGCAGAAGGAGTGTAAAGGGACACCCATGGTTCAATATTATCATAATTTGTCCATTTTGTCAAATAAATCATTATTATACTATGAAAATAAAACTTTGTCAATTATAAAAAAGTTTTTCTAATTTACAAAATAATCTAAAAACCCCATTTCTATAGCATTAACTATATTTAATAGATATTTTTCGTCCCCAAGCCTAATTTCTTCTTCAATATTCGACAAATAGCCAATTTCAATTAAAATGGAGCTGGTTCTTATTCCTCTAAAGACATAAAAGTTTCCCTCTTTAACTCCTCTTGTTGGTATGGAGTTTTTTTGTAAGTTTTTTAAAATTAAATCTCCTAAAACTTTTGCATTATTGTCTTCTTTAAAATAGAATATTTCCAAACCTTTCATAGTAGAATTGGGATAATAGTCTAAATGAATGGATATAAAAAAATCGGGATGAATTTTGTTTGTTTTTTCAGTCCTATTGACTATTAATGTCTTTTCATCCTTTTCCCTGGTTAAATGAACAATGGCACCTTTATTTTCTAATTTGGATTTTAATATTTGGGATAGTTTTAATGCTAATTCTTTCTCTTCTAAGCCTAAATAATCTCCAATATGGCCCTTATCTTCTCCTCCATGACCTGGGTCTATTACTATAGTTTTTCCATAAAGGGGCTTTTCTATGCAGGGCAATGGAAACTCCTTTATTTCTACCCCTGTATAATAATATTTCAATATTTCTTCAAAGTTTTTTCCCTCTTGTGCCATTTTTTCTCCACCATATTGGCAAAATCCCAAACCATGACCATAGCCTCTAGAAATAAATTTAATATTTTCTGGATAAATTTTAAATCTAGTGGAATTTAAATCTAAGGATTCCATTAGTTCTACCCCTTTAAAGTCTTTGTCTCCTATTTTAAGGGAGATAACTCTATCTTGTTGATCTCTTTCAACATTATCTATAATATTTTTAATTTCTATTTTATTATCTTTTTCTATACTTGGAAAATTAGTTTCTAGTCTTTCTTCTAATTCTTCTATGGTAAAGATTTTTTCTACTTCCCAATAAGGAGAATCCTGACAATAACTGCATAGTACTCGGCGAAGATAGCTAATGGAATTACCTAATACATTTTCTGCATTTTCCGTACTACCACCACAACAAATATGTTTTTTTGCATCTATTGGCTTATCTTCAAATAGGATTACAATACCCTTAGTTGTATCTACTGCTTCATGGATTTTATCCATATCTATATAAGAATTTAATGAATTTGTATCTAAATTAATGATTTCATTCCCACCTAGAAATTTTGACATTCTCAATAAATTGGTTCTAATAATTATTGCCTGAGCTTTTAGACTTTCTATATGAAAGCTATTATCTATTTCTAAAGCTAATAATAATTTTACCATTTTTTCTAGGGGCATTTCCATTTCCTTATTTTTTACATTATCGAAATATTTTATATTAAAGTCATTACTCACAATATTACCCCCTATAATAGCTGTTAATACATATTATGAAAATGTGTTTGTTAAGTGATAAATGTATGTAAGATGGCAAGGGGACGTTTTGATTGCCACCTTTTTTGTTGCACAAAAATAAAAGGGACTGCCCGAGACTTTATCAGCAGTCTCGGGCAGTCCCCTTGGTACGCAATTCATAATTCACAATTCCCCATAGGGGCTAGATTCCCAATAGCCAAGTGGCTACGCTAAAATATATCATTAAGGATAGTGCATCTACTATGGTAGTGATTAGTGGTCCTGCCATTATGGCTGGGTCTATATTTAGTTTTTCAGCTATCATAGGTAGTATGCCCCCTACTATTTTAGCGATTACTACTGTAATAAATAAAGTAATAGATACAGTTAGGGATACTAAAAAGCCTACATCATCAAATAAATATATTCTAAAGAAATTTACTACTGCAAGAACTAATCCTACTATTAAACTAATTCCCAATTCTTTTAGTACTACTTTCCCTGCATCTTTTGATTCTATTTCTCCTAAAGCTATACCACGAATTACTAAAGTGGAGGATTGACTACCAGAGTTTCCCCCAGTATCCATTAACATAGGAATAAATGCAGTTAAAACTACTACGGATTGCAATACGCCTTCAAATTTTCGTATAATCCCTCCTGTAAAGGTGGCAGAGATCATTAATACTAATAGCCAGATTATTCTATGTTTGGCTAAAGAAAATATACTAGCATCTAAGTATTTTTCCTCTGATGGGGACATAGCTGCCATCCTCTGGAAGTCCTCTGTAGTTTCTTGATCTATTACTTCCATTATATCATCTACAGTTATTATTCCCGTCAATCTTTCCTCTTTATCAACTACTGGAACTGCCAAGAATCCGTATTTCTTAAATATTCCTGCTACAGTTTCCTGATCGGCATGAGTGTGGACATATATTACATCTCTATCCATTATATCCCCTATGGTTTGATCCACATCGGATATAACTAATTTCCTTAAGGAAACTATTCCTTCTAATTTTCTATTTTTATCTGTTACATAACAGGTATAAACCGTTTCTTTGTCTAGACCTGTTTCCTTTATATGGTTTAAAGCATCCTGAACTGTCATGGATTGTTTTAAATCTACATATTCTGTAGTAGTTATACTACCAGCAGAATCTGGTGGATAATTTAAAAACTGATTGATTAAATTTCTTTCCTCTTCTCTGGCATTTAATAAAATCTTTTTGACTATATTAGCGGGAACTTCTTCTATAATATCTATCATATCGTCAAAAAACAATTCATCTACAATATCCTTTAATTCACTATCTGTAACAAGCCCTATAAATTCTCTCTGTTGCTCTACTGAAAAATGGGCAAATACATCTACTGCCAAATCCTTAGGTAACATTCTAAATATTAATAAGGATGTATGAATATCTAAGGGTTCTAATAGCTCAGCTACATCTACCTCATTCATCTCTTCTAATTCTTTTTTTAATGTTACATACTTTTTTTCTTTGATTAATTCTTCAATTCTTCTTTCATCCATATTAACCCCCCTCTAGAAGAACCGCAGCAATGACTAGGGTTCTTCACTTTAATTCTTGAATTATATTTTTTGCTATAACTATGCGAAGGTCCAGAATCCACTAATCATCACTCCTTTTCTTCTTATTAGGGACACTCCTCTACCTATAGATTATTAGAAAAAGAGAAATTTTTCAAGAAAAACTTTATTTATTATTAATATTATTTTAACACGAGGAGGAAAATTTATTAAAACTTTTGGAGAAATGCAAAAAAGGCAGGTATAAAACCTGCCTTTTTGTCAATTCGACTACTTGCGCCAGCGAGAACCGTCCCCCATGGCTTAACAAGTAGAGCCGCCTTTATCAGGTACAACTGAGAAACCTTTTTTTAGCCAATTATCACTATAGTCTATGGTAAAAGCATCAAAATTATCTACTAGTTCTTCTTCTAATAAGAAAGTAAAATCTCCAGCTTCTGTTTTTGCGTCCCCTTCTTTTTGCTCATCCAGAGCTAACCCAAAAGATGGGCCGCCTCAGCCAAAGGCTGCAATATAAATTCTTAAAGATTTATTGCTTTTTTCTTTTACTACCTTTTTAAGCTCTTCTTGAGCTTTTTCTGTTATATCTACTTTCATTTAAATACCTCCTATGCTTATTTTCTTATAATAAATATACCCCCTGTGGGTACACCTAAACATTTTATACTATTTTTTATTTTTCGTCAATAGAAAAATGAAAAACCTCCTAATTAAAATTAGGAGGTTTTTCATTATACGGTACTTCCTGGTATTATCATATCCACTATACCTATGACTAATGCACCTATTATAGCACCCCATACGGATATATTAAACCCAGGTACTATAAATTTAGTGACATATAGTATTACGGCAGCTACTATAAAACCTGTAATTCCTCTGCCGAAAGGAGTTGCATTGACTCCGGTAAATTTTTGTATTAAATAGTCCAATAAAGCTATAACAACTGCTGCAAGTATCAAGCTCCATAAATTATTTATGGAAAAACCAGGTGTTACAAAGGCTGCAATACCTACTACTATGGCAGTAACTAATATTCTTATAAGAATTTCCCCTATATTCCAGTCTTTTACTCCACCTTCATTTGTCCTATTTCTATCGTTGTTATTATTATCCATTAACTCACCTCCTTCTATAAGAATGTCCAAGATTCAATTTTTTATTCAAATTTATTTATAAATACTTTTTGTAAAAATTTATGATAAATTTATAGTACAAAGGGTATAAAAAATATGATAGTATAGATATAAAATTAAATTTATTTTAAGGAGGCTTATAGATGGAAATTACAAAAGATATGCTTGTGGGAGAAATTATTAGAGAAAAACCAGAATCAATTGATACATTATTAAGATTTGGATTAAGCTGTATAGGCTGCCCTGCATCACAAATGGAAAGTTTAGAAGAAGCTGCAATGGTTCACGGTATAGATATAGGTGAACTATTAAAAGCTTTAAATGCATAAATAAAAAAGCCCTTTTGATTTTCAAAAGGGCTTTTTATTTACATAATTATTTATCTATTTAGTAATTGATCAATTTTTGGTTTGTCAAAACCTACAACTTCTTCGCCATCAATTAAAAGTACTGGAACACCCATATGCCCCATACTCATCAATTCACTTCTAGCTGCTTTATCTGTTTGAATATTTTTTTCTAAATAATCTATACCTAATTCATCTAAATATTCCTTTGCTGCTACACAATAAGGACATGTATTACTTGAAAATATTACTACATCAGCCATTTTATATTCCTCCTTGATTTTTCGTTTTCTTATATTATACCCCCATGGGGTATAATTGTCAAGTGCTATTTTCATTTCTTATATTACCCTATATATTAACGTCTAATCAAAATTTAGATTTGACAATATAGTATTATGGCACTATAATTTAATATATCTAAATACCTATTTAATTCTCAAAGGATGATAAAAATGTTAAAAAATTATATGGAAATCGTAGTAGATGAGGTATATAGCGAAGTGAAAGGCAAGTATAATATATGCCATTCAGTGGGATGCGAAAGTGATATTAAATCCATCGCCTTAAATAGCCTTCCACCAGTATATTTTTTGTCTAATATAAGTGATGGAGAAAAGAAGGCTTTTTTAGTAGATAGGCAAAGAAAAATTACAGTACTTGCAAAATTAACAGAGGCAGTAGAAATAGTTTGTAGTCGTTGTGGAAACGAAGGTAAAATGAGGGATAGTATATAGCCCTCATTTTTTTAACCGTGTTTTACGTGATTCATTCCTTGTTTGAATAATTGCAGTACATGATCATCATCTAATGAGTATATGACCATTCTTCCTTCTTTTTTATACTTTACTAGTCTTAAATTCCTTAGTAGTCTTAAATGATGAGATATGGCAGATTGACTCATGCCTAATAAATTTGCTATATCGCATACACATAGGGATTCCTCTGATAATACATGTATTATATTAAGCCTTGTTGGGTCTCCCAAGGCTTTAAATATTTGGGATAGTTCTTGGATATCCTCCTCTTCATATAAAGATTCCTTAATCTTTTTTAAAGTAGTTTCATCTGTTGCACTCACTTCACATCTTTCCTTTTCTTCCATGGTATTTTCCTCCATCCTTCCTTATCTTTAGATTTTAATAAATAGGTACCATTGGATTTAGGGGATGAATTATTTCTCCTGTCATAGGGTCTATATATAATAACCAATATCCCATGGAATCTATGGCCTCATACCAAGTATTAAACCCTGTAATTCCCCTAAAGGGATGTTCTTCAATTGTAAATTTACCAGGCACTCCATATATATAATATTTAGTGTCTTCATTCTCCGTATATAGACCAAATAAGTAATGACCATGTTCCTTAATTTGATTTATACAGGTAGTAGAATTACCCAAAAATGGATATTTATAATCGGCGCTCATTAAATAATTAAAATAAGGCAAAAAACCCTGATAGGAATCTACGCCATTATCGTCTATTTGCCAGAAACTATATCCCTGAATATTTAATTTAAAAGGCTCTACCTGTGGAAAAAATCTTAATATATTTAATATATAGCCAATCATTTGATTTTTGTGATTTAATCTTCTAGTGTATTCTAAAATTTCATAGTTTTCTATACTATTTTCTTCATAGGAATTGTATACTACCCCTTGGTTTAAATCCATAGGGCCTAAATCTGGCTCTACAATGGAGGTATCTAAGTCCTCTAGCCTTGTATCTAATTCTATAAACTGATTATTAATAGCTTGGGGATCCTCTTCTATTATGTTTTCTTCTATTATATTTATTTCTTCTATCACATTTTCCTCTATCACATTTTCTTCTATTGTATCATATTCTACAGTTTCTATGGTAGTTTCTTCAAACTCTTCTTTAGGATTTAAATTTTTAATAAATCTATCTATGGTTTCCCCATCTTTATGGATATATCCACCTAATAATATATAATTATCCTTCCTTATTAGAATAGCATTTATTTTCTCTATTGAAAAGCCTTGGGATTCTAAATCTTTTAAGTTAATGGGAATATCTACCTTGCCACGACCTTTATCATCAGTTATAATTCTGCCTAAATTATATTCCATCACCTGTCCATTACTATCTTTTAGAAAGCTTATAGTATAATCCTTTTCTATTTCACAATTTTCAATATTTACACTAATATTTCCTTTAGTTCCCTTTATTTCAATCTTGCCATGTCCCTTTGGATTAATACCTGGGATGCTTAGATAATCTGATTTAAAAATAATATATTTTCTGAAGTATGTAAAATTATTCACCAAAAATACCCCCCTTTTATTCCTTTATATTAATATATGTCTAAAGGGGGGAATGTTTCACTAATCTTTATAAAATCTTCAATTTTTAAATTTTCTGCCCTAGCATTAAGTGGAATACCTGCTTTTTCTAAAGTATCTCTAACAATTTCCTTTTCAAAATTTAATTCTCCATTTGATAAAGAGTTTAATATGGTTTTTCGCCTTTTCCCAAAGGCTGATTTTACTACTTTGAAAAATAATTCCTTATTAATATCTGGTAGTTCTTCCTTTAAAACTAATCTTACTACAGCAGAGTCAACCTTGGGTTTAGGCATAAATACGGTTTTAGGCACCTTTAAAATTATTTCTGCATTTGTATAATAATTAATAAATATAGATAAAGTACCATAGTCTTTAGTATTTGGCTTTGCCACCATTCTACCTGCCACTTCTTTTTGAACCATTACTATTATGGAATGAATATTTAAATTTTCTTCTAAAAGCCTACCTATTATGGGAGTGGTAATATAATAGGGGAGATTTGCCACAACTTTTACAGGTCTTCCATCTAATTTTTCTTCTATTAGTTTTTCCACATCTATTTTTAATATATCCCCATGGACTATTTCTATATTATCATAGGCCTTTAGAGTTTCATCTAATATGGGAAGTAAATTATTATCTAATTCTACCGCTACTACTTTTTTAGAATTTAGGGCTAGTTCTTCTGTTAAAGTACCTATACCAGGGCCAATTTCTAATACTAAATCTTCCTTTGTAATCTTGCCCATTTTCATTATATTATTTAATATATTTCCATCTATTAGAAAGTTTTGACCAAGACTTTTGGAAAATTGAAACTCATATTTTTCTACAATTTCTTTTGTGTATTTAGGGGAGTACAATCTTTTATTCATTTATATCTATCACCTCCAAAGCCTTAATTAATTCTTCTCTTGTAATGCCAAAATTATTTAATCTATTTAAAAATTGCTTAGAATTAGAATAGCCTATGCCTAAATAATTACCAATTCCTTCCCTCTTTTCTCTAGAATTAGTGGAGCCATTTAAACCTAAATTTACTAAATCTTCTTTGGTGAATTCTTCCCTTTTTTCTGTAATTATAGGCCTAGCCTTTTTTATAGCCTCTATTATATCTTCGGGGGAAGCATTTTCTACCCCAATATCTCCATCTTTTAAAGCCTTGCCCTTAGACAAAAAAGCGTGTTTAGAGTTTTTAATATTCTGAGATATATCCTTTCGAATTTTTTCCCCTGCATAATCTGGGTCTGTTAAGATTATTATTCCCCTTTTATCTGCAATTCTCTTTAGATTTTGAATAAATTCCTCATTATATCCAAAACCCCCAGTAGCTATTACCTCTGCTTCTAGGGCAGATTTAACTTTTGTTATATCATCTTTTCCTTCTACTACTATGATTTCTTTTATCAATAAAACACCACCTTTTGGGACAGCAGGGACGGTTCTTGCTGTCCCATAAATGTTGGGACAAGGAGAACCGTCCCCCATGTCCCATTATATCCTAAATAGTTTCTTCGCATTTTCTGCTGTAGCTTTGGCAATTTCCTCAAAACTAAGTCCTTTCACTTCTGCAATGGTTCCTGCTACATACCTTACATATATTGGTTCGTTTCTTTTGCCTCTGTAGGGTTCTGGAGTTAAATAGGGGGAATCTGTTTCTATTAGTAATTTATCTAGGGGAACAGCTTTGACTACTTCTTTTGCTACTTTAGAATTTTTAAAAGTTATAGGGCCTGCTATGGATATATAGAAGCCTAATTTTATATATTCTATAGCCATCTCCACACTTCCAGAATAACAATGGAGTACTCCCTCTAAATTTCCATCTTGGGCTTCTTTTAAAATTTCAAAGGTTTCTCCTGCTGCAGAACGGGAATGGATAATTACTGGCAAATGTACTTCCTTTGCTAGATTTAATTGTTCTATAAATCTTTGTCTTTGAATATTCCTTGGGGAATTATCATAATAATAGTCTAAACCAATTTCCCCTATGGCTATTACTTTTTCCCTATTGGTAAAGGATTTTAATATCCCTATTGTAGCATCGTCCATTTCCTTAGCTGCATGGGGATGAACCCCCACTGCAGCATATATATTTTCATATTTTTCTGCTAGGGCTACTGCCTTTATACTGCTTTGCAAATCGTCCCCTGGGTTTATGACTAAATCTATTCCATTTTCCCTTAAGCTTTCAATTAATCTTTCTCTATCTCTATCAAATCTTTCATCGTCTAAATGAGCATGACTGTCTATTAACATTTTGCCCTCCTTATGAAATTATAGCACCAGATTCTATATCTTCTAATGTGGATACTAAGGTTAATTTCCCATCCTTTTCAGCTGCTAACACCATGCCTTTAGATTCTTCGCCTCTCAATTTAATTGGTTTTAAATTGGCTACAATAACTACCTTTTTCCCTACTAAATCTTCTGGTGAATAGTATTCTTTTATACCTGATACTATTTGTCTTGTTTCCTCTCCTAATTTTACCTTTAAAATTAAAAGTTTATCTGCTTTAGGATGATCTTTAGCTTCTATGATTTCTCCTACTTTAAATTCAATTTTATCAAAATCATCTATAGTTATAAATTCTTCTACAGTTTTCTTTTCTTCTTCCACTTTTTTCTTACTCCTTTTATCTATTAATTTTTGATTTGCACTATCTAATTTTTCCAATTCCTTTTCAATTTCTAGTCTTGGGAATAATATTTTCCCTCTTTTAACCTTAGTTCCCGATTCTATTTTACCCCAAATTTTAGTATCTTCCCAATTAATATTTTCACTTAAGCCCAATTGAGATAATATTTCCCTAGAGGTTCTCTCCATAAATGGATTTAAATTTAGAGCTATTATTCTAATGCTTTCCGCTAAATTGTATAATACTGTATTTAGCCTTTCTTTATTCTCTTTGGCCAATATCCATGGTGCAGTTTCATCAATGTATTTATTTGTCCTTCTAATTAATTTCCAAATTTCTTCTAGGGCTTGGGAATAGTTTAATTTATCCATATAATATTCTACCTTATTCCCAACATTTGTAGCTATTTCTATTAATTCACTATCTACTTCTTCTTTCTTTGTTGGATTTGGAATAATCCCATCATTATATTTTTCAATCATAGTTAAGGTTCTACTAACCAAATTCCCTAAATCATTGGCTAAATCTGAATTTAGTCTTTGTAAAAACTTTTCCTTTGAAAAAGAACCATCTTGGCCAAAGGAAAATTCCCTAAGCAAGAAATATCTAAAGGCATCTATACCATATAATTCTATTAGGGGTTCTGGATAGATAATATTGCCTTTGGATTTACTCATTTTATCGTCTTCAAACAATATCCAGCCATGACCAAAGACTTTTTTAGGTATTTCTAAGCCTAATGCCATTAAAACTGCAGGCCAGATAATAGTATGAAATCTTACTATTTCTTTCCCTACTAAATGTACATCGGCAGGCCAGTATTTTTTGAATTTTTCATCTTTATCTGTTCCATAGCCTAGGGCTGTAATATAGCAAAGTAGTGCATCTATCCAGACATATACTACATGATTCTTTGCAAATGGCACCTTAATTCCCCAATCAAAACTAGTTCTTGATACACAAAGATCTTCTAGACCTTCATTTAGGAAATTATTTAGCATTTCATTTTTCCTAGATTCTGGCTGAAGGAATTCTGGATTTTCTTCATATAGTTTAATTATATCCTCCCTATATTTAGATAGTTTAAAGAAATAGGCCTCTTCCTCTGCTGGATGCACTTTTCTACCACAGTCAGGGCAATTTCCATCTTCTAATTGGGTCTCAGACCAAAAAGCTTCACAGGGAGTGCAGTATAGACCTTTATATTTGGATTTATAAATATCCCCTTGCTTATATAATTGTTCAAATATGGACTGTACTGCTTTTTCATGTTCTACATCTGTGGTCCTAATAAATTCGTCATAATCAATTTCTAAAAGCTTCCAAAGTGCTTTTATATCTGCTACTATATTGTCTACATATTCCTTTGGTTTCATATTATTTTCTTTGGCTTTTTCTTGTATTTTTTGACCATGTTCATCAGAACCTGTTACTAAATAAGCATCATAGCCTTGTAGCTTTTTAAACTTTTTTAGGGTATCTGCTGCTATTGTAGTGTAAGTATGGCCTATGTGGAGATTATCGCTGGGATAATATATAGGCGTAGTAATATAATACTTTTTCATAAGTTTACCTCCTCTTTTTTTGTAATAAAAAAACCTCCATCCCCATAGAGACGAAGGTAGAATTCGTGGTTCCACTCTAGTTTGTTTAAATTTCACAATTTAAACCTTATTAGGTTAAGTTTAACCTTGCATTTGATAACGGATGCCACCGTTATAGCCTAATTTGTTTCAGCCATAAAGTTTAGGGGCCATCTTCAATAAAATTATAGATACTGGTTTTCACCTAAGTCCAGCTCTCTTTAATCTAAATCTTACCTACTCTTCCCTGCATTACCTTTTATTAATATGGATTATTAATTAATAAATATACCTGATATATAGATTTTTGTCAAGTGAAGCGATTATTTTCTACTTGTTACAAAAACTTAACAATAAGTTTACAAATTAGTTAAAATAATTGTATTGGCAACTTTTCCCTTTGTAAAAATATAGGTAAATACAAGTTTTTACTGCTATTATTTCTTATTTTGAATATATTAAAAAGTATAGGAGAAAATAATTTTCAAGATGGTTTTACCCTATTTTTTACAAATCGCTTACACTTTTTAACAAAAATAGTTGACAGTTAAAGCACATTTGAATAAAATACAATACAGTCAAAATAAGGAGGGAAAAACATGGAAGAATTTTCGCCTAATAAGGCTAACCGTTTTAAAGTTTTGACTGTCCTCGTGGTAGCAGCTTCTTTATCTTTAGGAGTTTATATGTACTCTGCCAAGGAAATTACCCTTGTGCTAGATGAAAAGACTAGGGAAATAACTACTTATGCTGAAACAGTAGAAGACCTACTTCAAGAAGAGGAAATTTTACTGGACAAATTGGCTTATGTAAGTATTCCCTTAGACACAAAATTAGACGACAATATGAAAATAATTATAAAAACACCTAAACCCTATACATTGGCCATTGGCAATAATATGGATGAGGTGAAGTCAATTTATACTAAAACTAGAGATGTATTGAATGATCTCAATATAAATCTAGGGGATTTAGACTATACTAGTCCTGGCCTTGATGAAAAATTAAGCTATGGTGATACAATTTCCATAACTAGGGTCAAGGAAGTAATAGAAGAAGTAGAAGAAGTAATCCCCTATGAATCCATAGTCCAAAAATCAAATAAATTAGATAATGGAACTACCAAAGTGATTCAAGAGGGAGAAGATGGGGTTAAAATTAAAACAATGAAAAGTACATTTGAAAATGACGAACTAGTGGACAAAATTCTAGTTAAAGAAGAAATAACAAAAGATGCTATTCCTAAAATAACAGAAAAAGGCACTAGAACTGTAGCAAAGACTACGCGAGGCAATGTCAGGTACAAAAATGTATTAACTATGACGGCTACGGCCTATGATAATTCCTACGAAAGCACTGGAAAGTCTCCAGGTCAAAAATATTGGGGATTAACAGCCTTAGGCACTAAAGCTAGGGTAGGTGCTGTAGCAGTAGATCCAAAGATAATACCCTTAGGTACTAAACTTTATGTGGAAAGCCTTGATGGGACCAAAGACTATGGCTTCTGTGTGGCAGAAGACACTGGTGGTGCAATTAAAGGTAATAAGATAGACTTATTCTTTAACACCTCCGGAGAAGTCAGAAAATTTGGTAGAAGAAAAGTAAAAGTTTATATATTAGATTAGTATTATCTCTTTACCCCTTTCATATATTTTATATGAAAGGGGTAATTTTATGATTAAAACCATATGGTTTTTTATGATTGCAATTGGAATTGTATATGGGGCTTTAAATGGAAATTTAAATGAAATTAATAATATTATTATAAAGGAAGCCTCTGAAGGAGTTAGTTTTGCCATAGGCCTTATGGGCATTATGTGTTTTTGGATAGGCATGATGAATATTGCCGAAAAATCAGGTTTAATTGAAAGTATTTCCAAGGCTTTTAGGCCCATCATGAAAATACTTTTTCCAGATATACCAAGAGGCCATGCTGCCGAAAGATGGATACTTATGAATTTTATTGCCAATATGCTTGGCGTAGGAAATGGTGCCACTGCCTTTGGACTTAAGGCTATGAAAGAATTAGATAAATTAAATCCAAATAAAAAACAGGCCTCTAATTCTATGGCCATGTTTTTAATTATAAATATGTCTGCACTTCAATTGGTCTCCATGACCATAATTAAAATGAGATACGATTATGGGGCTAGTAATCCTAGTGCCCTAGTAGGCATTACCATATTGGCTACTTTTTTATCCACAATAGTAGCAATAATAATTGGAAAACTTTTAGAGGGATGATAAAATGTTAAAAATTATATCCATTGGAATAATTCCAGCGATGGTATTAATAATTTTAATTCATGGTTATGTAAAGGGAGTAGATATATATTCTACCTTCATAGATGGAGCCAAGGAAGGTATGAAAACCACCTTTAGGATTATCCCCTATCTAATAGCCATATTTGTCGCTGTAGGCATTTTTAGAGGCTCTAATGCTATGGAAATGCTAGTAGATTTATTAAACCCCTTTACTAGTCTACTGGGGATACCAAGTGAAATACTTCCTTTAGTTATTTTAAGACCTGTTTCTGGCTCCGGTGCCCTAGGCATTGTAAAAGACCTAATCGAACATTATGGAGTAGACTCCTTCCCAGCAGTAATAGGCTGTGTAATGATAGGCTCCTCAGAAACAATTTTTTATACCATCACATTATACTTTGGTTCAATTGGGGTAAAGGATTATAAACATACTTTAAAGGCAGCGCTATTGTCTTATATTGTGTCAGTGTTTATTATTTTGTTTGTGGTGGGGATGTGGTATTGATGCGCCTTTTGTGTCAAATTTAAATACTTTAGTGGCGATCCCCGACATATTTGGGAAGACCGCCCTTTAAATTCAAGATTTGTGAATTATCACAACACGGGAAAAAAATGGCCGTGAAGATCGCTATCGCTAAAAAACACGGCCAAGCGATTTTTTCCCCTTAGTTGGATAATTTTGCAAATCTTTCATAAGTCGGGGCTTATCTTCCCAAATATGTCTTATTCTCCAATATATCACGACATTATGAAATGGGACAAGGAGAACCGTCCCTGCTGTCCCACTGCTGTCCCATTAAGCTTTATATACATTATAAAATGGTGTTTTTTCCTTCTTTAATTTCCCCTTAGATACTAAATCCTCCAATTTTTCTTCAAATACATTTATAGTATAAGTAATTCCTAAATCCTTTTCTATTTCTTTAATTATATTTATAAAATCATCTCCATTTATAGGGAGTTTGTTTTTGATTATATTATCGGCATCTGCTTTGTTTTTTAATTCATCAAAGGGATTTTCTGTGTGGGGGCTGCTGGTGTTGGCTGCTCTAATTCTTGAAAATATAGTTCGTCCCATTAGCGCTTCTGAAATAAATACATCTCCTGTTCTCAAATAGGGTAGTCTTCTGGCTTCTTCTTCTGTAATATCCGTTTCTTCTTTTATGGTTTGAATATCTGAAGCCCTTACAGTTCTAAATATAAATTTAGTATTTAATTGGGCGGTAATGGTTTCGTCTAATAGTGTAGGTCTTTGAGTAGCTAGAATTAAAAAGGTGCCATATTTTCTGCCTTCTTGGGAAATCTCTTTTAATATGGATTTAGAAGGTGGTTCATAGCCTTTTGGAGCAAAATTGTGCGCCTCATCTGTAACAATTATAAAAGGTGGAAAATAATCGGCAGTTGTTTTTCTATATTGGGCATCTTTATAGTCCCTTCGCCTATGATATAGATTGTTTAATAAATAAGTACTAAATACTTGAAGTATTCTGGTGCTCCCTTGAATTACTATAAGTTTCCCCATATAAAGCCCTTCTTCTACAGGCTTTATATCCTTGCTAAAAATTCCTTCATTATTTAATCTATTTAATCTCCAAATTATACCTCTAACAGAACTATATGGGCAAGTCTTGTCGTATTTTATATATAATTCTTTTCGCTTTTGCCAACCTTCCCTTTCTAAATCTGTACTAGCATCTGAAATTCTAGCATTTATTCTGTCCATAGTGCCTTCTTCTTGGGCTTCTGCTAACATTTTAAGCCTATTATGAAAACTAGTATAGGAATCACTCTTTTTAAATAATATATCTACCACATTATTCATAGCATCAGTTAAAGTGCTAGAAGCATCTAATAGATTTTTAATATCTTGAGTGGATAAATCCTCAAATCTTACTCCAATATGAAAACCTACCTGAAGGCATTTAAATCTATCTTTATAATCTATACCTTCCCCGCTAGGTAGATAATCCCCCCTTTCACTAAAGTCCATTTCAAAATGGGGATCTAGTACTATAGTAGGTATATTTAATTTCATCAATTCCTCTAGTATTACCCTTAGACCAAAGGATTTCCCAGAACCTGAACCACCAAATACTCCAATATGAGGATATTGATGCATGGATTTAATATCAAATATATAGGGAATGTCCCCTTGAGGCACTAATTTATTTTCTTCAAATGTATATAGCAGATTTTTTAATTCATTGTCCATAGTATCTACCATTTGATCTGTATTTTTAATAATTCCCAAAGTTAAGCCTTCCTCTGCTGAAGATCTTATCATTAAATCCTTGACCTCATGGAATTTAGGAATTCTAATTTTAGAGCCTGTTTCCACTGGATATAGGGCTTCATTTAATAGTCTTACTTTAGCTATGTATATAGTATCCTCGTCAATATTGTATCCAATGGCCTTCAAAGATTCTAATACTGAACTATCTGCCAATTCTCCATGTAGACTTAGGGGAATATATTTATTATAAGATTTAGCCTCTACCACTTCCCCCATTAAATCCCCCTGATAAGGGTCTTCAATAATTAAAAATTCATTTATTCTAAAATTTCTATCCTTAGAACCTATATATACTTCCTGTTGTGTAGTAATTCCAACAACCTGCATAATTTTCCCTCCTATATTATTGTCATCCTGACCTTATTACTGTCATCCTGAACGATTAGTGAAGGATCTTTATTTTTACTATTAAGGGATTCTTCGGCCTATGGCCTCAGAATGACAAATTATTTGCTTTTTTATAGTGTTCTTTTATCCCTTTCTGATATAAAAAACATTTCAAGTATTTCCCTGTTTAAATGGGATTCTAATAATCCTCTAATCATTTTATTCGGAATCTTCACTTCACTATCTACTATATCTATCCATAAAGGTACGCCCCTACCATCTTTTGGTGTTAAGTTAAAGACTAATCTTGCCATTTCTTCTAAATGCTCCTTTTGACTATCTAAAATATCCATACCTACTACAGTAGGTGCCTGAGAAGAACGCATAAACAGAGATGAAAAGCCTTCCTTGGTCTTTTTAGATATGTCTTTATATATGGAAATGGCTTCTCCATATTCTAATTTTCCATATAATAATTCCCTATCATAAAATAATTCATTTATTTCTAAGGATTTGTCTTTTTTTAAGGCTTCCCCTATTATGTAAGTTTTTATATCTTTTATAACCCCTATAAGGATTATACCCTTTTCCTCACATTTAGTCCTTAATTCCATCCATTTACTATAAGAATCTATATCATATCTAATTAAAGAACCATCCATAATAATAGCATAGGGTTTTAATTCTTCTATTGCTTCTAGGGCTGCTTCTATTTCTATGGAGGAAAGTTTTTCTCTTCTAATGGAGCTTTCCTCTTCTTCTGTATCTCTTTCATTGTATAATGGAGTATAAAAATCTGCCTTATATATGGGTTTATCCTTGTGCAAAGTAGACTTAGCTAGTCCTTGATATAGTTCTATAAAATGGGGATAGGCCCCACCAATTTTATTATTAGAGCCATCTACTCCTACTATACCACCTTCTTCTAAATAGAAATTTAATTCTTCATTTGAAAGTTTCTCCATCTTTTTAATGGGACCAATGTTTTCCCCTAGAAAATTTCTAAAAGATTTCCTATCCATGGACAATAAACCTTTATATTTATTTTCTAGTATTTTATTTATATATTTTACTTTGTCCTCTAATTCTTTATTAATATTATACAAAATAGCACCTCCAATTAATTAAGCTTTTGTCAAACTTTGATATAATTCTTTCTATTTATGTTGACTTTATTTGGTAGTTATGGTATTCTTTAAATTGTAGAAAAAAGTCGATTTTAAAACAAATATATCTAGGGGGAATAAGGATGAAATCAACTGGAATTGTACGAAAGGTAGATGAACTAGGCCGAGTAGTCATACCTATAGAATTAAGAAGAAATTTAGATATTGAAGTAAAGGATGCCTTAGAAATCTTTGTAGACGGAGAGCAAATAGTACTTAAAAAATATGCACCTGCCTGCATATTCTGCGGACAAGCTAAGGATGTAGAAAACTTTAAAGGTAAAAATATTTGCCCAGCATGTCGTGAAGAATTAAAAAAATAAAGAGTGGTAGGACAATTGACAATTGATAATTGACAATGGACAATTACTGGGGTCTATCTTTGTGGATTGCAAATAAATTTGTCATCCTGAGTGTAAGCGAAGGATCTTTAAACAATAGAAAGTCGAGATCCTTCGCTATGCTCAGGATGACATTTTAGACTTTTGCAGCAATCCCAAATTGTTCTCCTGTATCATATATCCAAACTTTCCTTATACACCAAATTCCTCGGAATATCCCTAGTTTCTGCTACCTTTTTCACCGCGTCACTTTTACTAAATCCTTTTTCCATATAGGATATTATTTCTTCTTTTATATTGATTTTCTCTGTGGGGATTTTTCCTCCTTCTAATATTATAACAAATTCTCCTTTAGGTTTTTGATTTTCATATTTATTTTTTGCTTCTATAATATTTCCCCTAAAAATCTCCTCGTGGATTTTAGTTAATTCTCTGGCTATGGAAAGTCGTCGATTGCCTAAAACTGCTTCCATATCCTCTAGAAGATTTACAATCCTATGAGGTGCTTCATATAAGATTATAGTCCTTTCTTCAAATTTTAATCTTTCTAGTTCTCTAATTCTGTCATTCTTTTTAGGGGGCAAAAATCCTTCAAATACAAATTTATCCGTATTTAGTCCAGATAGTACTAATGCAGTTATAGAGGCTGTGGCTCCAGGTAGAGCTATTATTTCTATATTATTTTCTATGGCTAAATTTACTATACCTTCCCCTGGATCAGATATTCCTGGCATACCTGCATCTGTAATTAGGGCAATATTTTCTCCTGATAATAGCTTTTCTATTAAAATTTCACCTTTAGATGCTTTATTATGTTCATGATAAGAAATCAAAGGCTTTTTTATTTCATAATGATTTAATAATTTAACGCTATGGCGTGTGTCTTCTGCTGCTATTAAATCTACTTCTTTAAGGACTTTTAAAGTCCTTAAAGTAATATCTTCTAAATTCCCAATAGGGGTGGGACATATATATAGTATTCCCTTCATCTCAATTCTCCTTTTTCCCTTTAAATATAATTATACACTATATAAAAAGTTTTTGAAATTAAAAAGACCCTAAAAAGGGTCTTTTGGATTTAATAGGATTATGCTGGATGAATTGCCTCTACTGGGCAAACTTCTGCACAAGATCCACATTCTATGCATAGTTCTGGATTTATTTCGTATTTATCGTCTCCTGCTGATATGGCTTCTACAGGACATTCTCCTTCACAAGAACCACACATTAAACACTCATCATTAATTTTATATGCCAATTTATTTCACCCCCATAGTTTGTCCTACTATATGCCAATATAATATCAGATTGTAAAGAAAAACAAAAGGGTAAATTAGCATATTTTTAAATATTATTGTAGATGTTGTATCTTATCTTCAGAAACTGGTTCTGTTTCTTCTTTATATTTAGGGTCTCTTTCTTTTGTAACTATTATTTCATCTACTTTATAATTTATTAAATCCTCAGTATCATCTTCTAATTTTACTTTAACCTTTACCATTTCCACTATAGTAAAAACTTCTACTACTGTGCCTTTTCCCTCTGGTGTTATTACTATAGTACCTATAGTGGGCATCTTAGCTAATAATTTTTCATAAACCTCATTCTCATATTTTAGGCAACACATTAATCTGCCACAAAGTCCAGATATTTTAGAAGGGTTTAAAGAAAGGCTCTGATCTTTGGCCATTTTAATGGAAACTGGTTCAAATTCCCCCAAGAAACTTGCACAACAGCTAACCCTACCACAAGGTCCTAGACCGCCTATCATTTTAGCTTCGTCCCTTACACCAATTTGCCTTAGTTCTATTCTAGTTCTAAATATGGCTGCTAAATCCTTTACTAATTCTCTAAAATCCACCCTTCCATCGGCAGTAAAATAAAATATAACCTTATTATTGTCAAAGGTGTATTCCACATCTATTAATTTCATTTCTAGACCATGTTCGGCTATTTTTTCCTCACATATTTGGAAGGCATCTAGGGCTTTCTCTTTATTGCATTCATGTATGCTAATATCTTCTTCATCAGCTATTCTAATTACCTTTTTTAATGGTGGCACTATTTCCTCTTCTGTTACTTCTTTTGGGCCAACTATAACATGGCCAAATTCTATTCCCCTAGCAGTTTCTACTACTACATAATTATCTTTTTCTACATTAAATTCATCGGGGTCAAAATAGTATATCTTGCCAGCTTTTTTAAATCTTACTCCTACTACTGTAATCATACAAATTATACCTCCTGCATCTTTAAAAGCATGGTTTCTATAGTTAATTGATAATTTACTTTTCTTTGTATATCTTGTTTTGCATTTCCTATATTCTCTATTATATCATTAATTTTATTTTCTTTTAAGAATACCTGATTAGATAATATGTCAATTTTATCCCTGTTTAACAATAATTCTGTATTTCCCAATTCTTTATATAGGATTAAATCCCTAAACCAGTAAATCATTATATCTAAAATTTCCTTATAATTTTCCTTATTATTGGCGAAAAACTCATAAGAATCAAAGGCTTTATACTTATCTCCCTTTATAATACTATCTATTATTTCAATTGTCTTTTCCCTTTTTTCAAAAAAATCTTGGGTTTCTGAAAGGTAAATAGCTTGACCTACAGAACCTTTTGTAAAATGAACTATAAATTTAGCCTCATCTACAGTTTTATTATATTTATTTATTAAAAGTTCTTCCGTTTTTTCACTTTCTATAGAGTGGAACTTAATTCTTTCACATCGAGATAATATGGTAGGAATAATCATATTGCTATTGGATGTAATTAAAATAATATTAATATAGGATGGAGGTTCCTCTAAAGTTTTAAGCAAAGCATTCTGCCCCTCCATCCCAATTTTATGGCTATCGTCAATTACTATTATTCTTCTATTACTTTCTAAAGGCGCTATATTGACCTTTTTAATTATATTTGCAATTTCGCCTCTTCTAATTAAATTTCCCTCTGGTTCTATTAGTTTAAAATCTGGATGATTAAAGCTATCAAATTTTAAACAAGAATTGCAATTATTGCATGGTTCTAATTTTTGTTCTTTGCATAGTAATGTCTTTGCAAAGGATAAAGCTACCATCTTTTTCCCCATGGACTCTTCCCCTTCAAATAAATAAGAATGAGCTATTTTCCCATTAGCTATGGTATTTTGTAGATTATTAATTATATTTTCATGACCTATTATTTGGGTAAAATCCATTGTATTGCCTCCAATTATAGCCTCTTATGGTCTTCCATATTTAATACAAATATAGTGGCACCACCAAGAGTTAATTCCTCTTTTCCTTTATTAATCTTTTTAGATTTGCAATTTTCTTCTATTATGCTAATTACATTTTTAGCTTCCATATTTTCTACTCCTATTAAAAGAGTAGTATTCCCTGATTTCAAAAATCCACCCGTGGAAGATAATTTTGTAGTTCTATACTTTTTAGCCATAAGGCTTTTTATTACCTGATTTGCAAACTCATCCTGAACTATGGCAATAATTAGTTTCATTTTAATACCCCCTAATTATATTTTAATAAATTGTTCCACATCTAGGATAAATAAAGTAGCTCCCCCTATCTTTACCTCTAAAGGATAGGGTATATAAGTATCTCCTGGCATACTTATTGTCAATAGAGAAGTGGTAATCTCCCTAGTTTTACAATTGTCTTCTATAATTTCTGTTACTTCATTTATTTCCCTATCTTCTACCCCTATTAGAAGAGTAGTATTTCCTGATTTTAAAAATCCACCTGTGGAGGCTAATTTTGTAACTCTAAATTCCTTCTCAGTTAAATCATCAACTAAAGATGGAACATCTTGATCTTGTACTATAGCAATTATAAGTTTCATATAAAGCCCTCCTTTTTTTTCATAGTATTTTCTATGTGCACAATACTTTGACTAAATACCTCTTCTATGGATTTTGTGGCATCTATTATTTGTAAATTATCTGTATAGGTATTTAATAATTCCATATATCCATTATATACCCTTTTATGGAATGAAGAACCTTCCTTTTCTAATCTATCCCCTCCCTCTTCAGTTTTTCTTTTTAATGTTAATATTGGATCTACATGAAAAAATAATGTTAAATCTGGCCTAAGACCTTTTATAGCAAAATCGTTTATCATTCTAATTTCTTCTATTCCTAAACCCCTACCTACGCCTTGATAGGCTAGGGAAGATAATATAAATCTCTCTGTAATTACAATTTTCCCTGCTTCAAGTGCTGGTAGGATTTTCTCGTGTACATGTTGCCCACGAGATGCTGCATATAATAAAGCTTCAGTTTCTGCTGACATATTTTGATTTTTTTTATCTAATATAATATGGCGAATTTCCTCCCCAATAACTGTACCACCAGGTTCTCTAGTGGAAATAAAATCTATGTTTTTTTCATTAAAATAATCTATAATAAGTTTCATTATGGTAGATTTACCTGAACCATCTGGTCCCTCTAATGCTATAAATATTCCCCTCAATAGTATTTCATTCCTTTCTGAGACAATGGGACAAAAGAGATGCACTATATCCCAAATATTTCTTTTGCTTTACTTTATTATAACTGAAGTTTCTGCAATTGACAATTGGCAGTTGACAGTTGCCAATTATGGGGATCCTTCGCTTGCGCTCAGGATGACAGGTGGCAAAAGGATGTTTTGATTGCCACCTTTTCCTTGCTTTGCAAAATCTTGTGCATCAATAAATTATATTGATGTCTTTGCCACATTTCTTGCATTTGCCATCTATAAGCCCCACTATTTCCCCTGGGCCTTGTCTGTTTATTAATTGATAGCCACAGCTTGGGCAGTAGGTGTTGTTGTCCGTTCCCCATACATTTCCTATATATACATGATCTAGATATTTTTCTGCTATATCTTTGGCTTTTATTAGGGTATTGTAACTAGTTGTAGGTAATTTCATTTTGTAATTGGGGAAATATTTAGATATATGAAAAGGAATTTCTCTATTTATATTTCCAATCCAATTAGTTAATTCCTCTATTTCCTCTTCCCTACTATTTACTCCTTCTATTATTAAAGTGGTTATTTCCACATGGGTATGTTTTGCTGCAGTTTCTATGGTTTTTAGTACTGGATTTAATTTCCCATTGCATATTTTTTTATAAAAGTCCTCATTCATAGATTTTAAATCTATATTCATGGCATCAATATAGGGTAGTATTTCTTTTAAAGGTCCCTCATTTATAAATCCATTGGTAATCAATACATTTTTTAGGCCTCTTTCTTTGGCTAATTTAGACATATGATATATATATTCATAGGATATAGTAGGTTCGTTATAGGTATAGGCTATGCCTATGGAGTTTTTAGATTGCCCCAATGACAAAATATCTTCATCTTCTATTTCCATATTTAAGGCTTTGCCATGGGCTATCTCCCAATTTTGACAAAAATCACAATTAAAATTGCAGCCAAAACTCCCTATAGAAAATATATCTTTTCCAGGATAAAAATGATATAGGGGTTTTTTTTCTATTGGATCATAAGCATAGGTAGTTTGTTTCCCATAGTTTAAACTAATAAGTGTACCTTCTATATTTTTTCTAACTTTGCAAATTCCCAAATGTCCCTCTTTAATATTACAATTGTGGGGACAAAGATGACATTTTACTGTATTATTTTTAAGCTTTTCATAGTACATTGCTTCCATGATATTCGCTCCTTAAAAATATCTTTCTACTTGGAATCTTTCAATTTCGTAGTCTTCGTATTTGTCAATCCCTGCCTTCATAAGGGCGATACTTAATTGTTCATCTACTGTATCTATTCCCTCTAAATTTGGAAGTAATAATCCCCTTCTAAAGCCTTTGGATACTATTACCCCATATTTCTTTACATCTAGTTCTTCTACCGAAGATATTTTCTCTGATGGATATAATACATCTACAGAGTATTCTAAGGAGGATAATTCCCCTTTAGTAATAGGCCTAAATCTAGGATCTTCTGTACCACTGGCTATGGCATTGTAAATTATTTCTTCTGCCAAATTAGTCCTTGTAGGGGCTATGGTGCCAATACAGCCTCGTAGATTATTGTCTATTTTTATGGTAACAAAAGCCCCATATCTTTCATTTAATAATTTTTCCGATAAATTTTCTGGTGCATCTATTACCTTTCCATTTTCTATATAGTATTCTAAACTATTCCTAGCTAGTCTTACATATTCTGATTCTTCTATTTTAAATAGAGCATTGCTATAGCCTACTCCAAAGGGTCCTTCATAGGACAATACTTTGGATTTAAAATTTAAATTGTCCAAAAATCCCGATAGTATCATTAAAGAACGAAGTCCACATTCTCCCGCTGCTTCACTTAATTCTAGATTAAAATTTACTATGGATTTAAAATCTCCTTTCCCTAATAATTCTACAATTTTTTTGTCAAATATTTCTCCATAAGGGGAATAATCATAGGGTCCCATATTAGATAATCTATGAGATAAATCTCCACTGGCAATCATTATTGTGGTTTCTCTGGATTCTAATACTATATCTTGGATAAGCCTTCCAAATTCAAATAATTCTTCAGGAGATAATAGACCATAGGTAATATGGATTAGTTTATAATCTTTGTATTCACGATTTACAAAATACAATGGCACTAAACTGCCATGATCTATTTTTAAATCTATATTGTATTTTTTAGAAGTATCCTTATCTATTTCTAATATGCTAATAGACTTTTCTCTAGATTTTTCTACTATCTTCGACCCTAGTTTTACATTGTTTTGAAAATCAAATTGTAAATCACTTCTACCAAAGTTTCCAAAATCCCCCCTAAGTTCTTCTTCCATAGATATGGATATGGCATCTCTAAATAAAGGGCCATGTGGGGTTATTATTATAATTGTACTAGGCTTTATTTGGCCTATATCTTTAGCTAAAGCTTCACTTCCTTCTACAGTTTTTATAGCTTTTCTTTCTTCTCCCCTACCTATCTCCTTGACTATAATAGGAGGATGAGGAAATAAATAGCCTCCTAGTATTTTACCCATTATTTTTCACTCCTTTTTATTTCCTTTAGGATTTTCGCATTAGGGCTAAATAAAAAACTATTAATACTTTCCCCATCTTTATATCTTCCTATATATATTTTATCTTCTATTTTATCAAAGATAAATTTATATTTAGGTTTTGTCTTAGTTTTATTTTTATAGGGCTTAATGCTTATTAAATTTTTTAAATCTATTCTTAGGGTTTCAAATTTCCTCTTTCCTATTACCATACAAAATATTATTTGCCCATTTTCTACGATATATAAGTATTTGGAAAAGTATTTAATAAGTATATAACTACAAGCTAATACTACTAAAATTATTGTCACTATGGTTGTAATATAGGGAAAATCTTGAGTATACTTATTTATAACAAATATAATAAAATCTATTGATACTACAAATAAAATAATTATAAAAAAAGTTTTTATTGCAGATTTATTTTTGTTCTTTACTATCTGTTCCATATAATTCCCCCTTAGGTCTATTTTAATCCACTAAAGAAAAAATGGCAAATAAAAAAACAGGTATATGCTACCTGTTTTCCATAATATATTATTCTTCTGTTTTTTCTTCTCCTATTACTGGCACATCGTCTGCTTCCATTTCTACTCCATCTTCTGTTGCTTCCATTTCTTCTAATTCTTCTTCCATAGTAGGTTCCATTAAACTAGCTATTACATCGTCTGCTTCTCTTAAGATAGTAATATCTTCATTGTTAAAGATATCTAAGTCTGAAACAAATACTGGAGTTGTAAAGTCAATATTCCTTACATCTATTTCTATAGATTGAGGAATATCTCCTGGTAAACATTCAATTTCAATTTCGTCTAATTGTTGAATTAAAATTGAAGGTTGAACCACAATATCATCTCTACCTAATAATGTAATAGGTATAGTTAATTTAACTTTTTCATTCATATTTAATTTTTGAAAATCTACATGTAAGAATTGATTTTTAAATGGATGAGTTTGAACTTCCTTAATTAATACAGGTGAAACATCACCATCAAGTTCTAAATCTATTAAAGTACTCATTCCAGCAGTTTTATATACCTTTTCAAATACACGTCTTTCTACTTGAATATGTTTTGTTTCTTGCCCTTTTCCATATAGTACTCCAGGAATAAAATCTTCTTGTCTAATTTTATCTACTTTATTTTTGCCAGTTCCTGTTCTACCTTCTACTTGTATTTTGATTGCTGCCATGGCTTTTGCCCCCTTACTAAAAATATTTTATATTATATATATATCAGAAATATAATATATTTGCAAACAATAGACCTAATTCATTATTATATCACAAAATTTGATTTAATATAAGTAGTAATATAACTCCAGGTATACCTAAAAATCCTACGATAATGGCTGTAATTGGATTTATAACTATACTAAGCCCAATTAAGCCTCCTACTAAATTAAATAATAGTAATAATATACCTCCTAATATTCCATTGACTATTAGTTTTAATATGATTTTAATTGGTATTACCAATAATAGTCCAATAATATAAAGTAAAAATAAACCAAAGATAAAGGCCAACAATGTACCTATACTCATGCTATCCCCCCTTGTACTATTATACTATATAATAGGAAGGGTATTTTGTAAATATTACTATTATTTTATTTCTTTTACTTTTTTTAATAAATACATATACTTTATTTTAGAAGCTTCTAATTCATATATGGCATGATCTATTAAATCTGGCTCTGATACAGATTGGAAATATTCTTCTTTAGCCTTCCATTCCATTTCAGCTATTCTTAAAAATTCTATTATTTCTTGTTTTTCCGTCTTTTCATTTGGTTTAAATTTACTAGCTATAGCATTGGCCGCTTCTATGATTCTTTTCCCTCTATTTTCAAAATAATTTTTGTTTCTTTCCATAAAATAACCCCCATAATTTTCTTATTCTTATTTTTTCCAAAATTAAAGGGGTTTATACATTAGTTTAGACTTTCTATTATGGACTTTCCAATGTTTTCAAAGGTCCTTTTAATTTCTGCATCTAATATACCTTTGTTTTCCTGCGAAATGTTGGCTATATCCTTTGACATAGGCAATTCCCCTAGAAGTTTAATATTATTCTCTTCTAAAAATTCACCTATATTGTCAGATTCAAATATTTTAATTTTCTTACCACAATCAGGACATTTTACATAACTCATATTTTCCACTACTCCAAGAACTGAAATATCCATTTTCTTTACCATATTTATGGCTTTAGAAACTATCATGGATACAAGATCTTGAGGTACTGATACCATTATTATTCCAGATAGGGGTATAGACTGCATCACTGTTAAAGCCACATCTCCTGTTCCTGGTGGCATATCTATGATTAAATAATCTAATTCTCCCCAATATACCTCAGTCCAAAACTGTTCTACTAAGCCTGCAATTAAAGGGCCTCTCCAAATTACTGGCTGATTTTCATCCTCCATTAATAGATTAAGGCTTATTACCTTTATACCGTTTTCAGTTTCCACAGGTAATAGACCTTTTTCATTTGCAAAGGCTCTTTCATTACTTATATTTAAAAGCCTAGGTATACTTGGACCAGTTACATCTGCATCCATTAAACCTACACTATATCCTTTGCTATTTAATTCTTCTGCAATCATAGCAGATATAGTAGATTTTCCAACTCCACCTTTACCACTCATAACCCCTATAATATTTTTAACCTTATTGTGGGGATTATTTTTTATATTACAAGAAGAAGCCTCTGTATTACAATTGTTTTTAGATGGACAAGTTTCGCAATCACTCATTTATATCACCCTTTCTTTGATGCATTGGGGACAGTCCCCAGTGCACTATGCAACTATGATTTTATAATTATTTTTTACTTGTGTCAATTATACAATTTCTACATAATCCATGAATCATAATATTCATATCGTAAATTTGGCATTTCTTATCTTCTTCAATTAATTGATTTATTTTTAAATATTCAAAAATAATATCCTGATTTAATATATCTTCTATATTCCCACAGTTCTCACATTGAAGATGTATATGAAGAGGCTTTTTAGCATACATTTTTAATTCATAATAATTAGTATCTTCTACTTTAAATTCTGCAATTATACCTAAGTCTACAAATATTTTTATATTTCTATAGACAGTGGCTAGTCCTACTCCAGAATCCCTTAACTTTTCATGAATCTTTTCTGCAGTTAGATGTTTTTGATCATTTCTTAAAAATACTTGGATTATTTCCCTTCTTTGAGCAGTTAATTTATAGCCCTTTTTATTTATAAAATCTTCTATTAGGGATAGGGTTTCTTCTTCCCAATTACTTAAATTTCCCATGAGTTTGCCCCTTTCTCCGTAAATATTACTTTCCATCCTGGCCCAAAATCTACCGCAAATTCTTCCATAAAACTGCCCATATTTACAGCTAGGCCTATTTTCATTAATTCATTATTATATATAATAGGTTTACCCTTTTTCCCATCACCGAAAGCTGCTTGGAATAGTATATTTTCACTAAATACTAATTTATCTTCATTATATATTTTTGTATTTATTATATCTCCATAGGAAAAACCTGCCCTATTAAAATCCTTTAAATTAATATTTGTCCAAAGATTTCCGAAATTAGGATCGGCTATTTCTAATATTCCCTCTACATGGTGGTCTTCAATATTGGCTTCATATATAGGGTGTTCTACTATTTCATCTACTGGATAAAGAGGTCCTACTTCTTCAAAGCTAATAATTCCACTGGCAAGTTTAGCAGCACAGTAGCCAAATAAATCTCTACCATGAAATATACTTACTTCCTCAGTACCCTTTAGTCTATTTTTATTTTCGTCTATTTCCCTTATTTCTTCAATTCCTATATTTCTTTTTATATGGGTAAGGCTTCCATTGTCTGGTGTAACAATATAATAACCATCTTTAGTTTTGGCCACAGCAGCCCTTCTCTTAGTCCCTACCCCAGGGTCAACTACAGACACAAATATAGTTCCCTTTGGCCAAAATTTCATATATTGACTAAGTCTATAGGATGCACTCCAAGTATCAAATTTAGGGATTTCATGGGTCCCATCTATTATTTCTAAAGTCCTATCTACACTTTTAACCACACCATACATGGCAGCTACTGCCCCTTCTTTATAAGTAAAATCTGTTTGAAAAACTAATATTGGTTTCATATTTACCCCCCTATATAAATGGATTATAAAATCTATTTTTATTTATAAACACAGATACAGCTATACTAAGAACAAGAATTATAATAGATATTATAATAGCTATGTAATCTTCTTTATTCATTTTTTTTGCCGCATACCAAGTTCTTTTTTTCCCCTTAGAAAAACCTCTTAAGTCCATAGCATTACTAATGGCCTCAACTCTATCCAAGGTGGAAAATATTAATGGTATTAATATCATTAAAGAATTTTTAAATCTATCTTTAAATTTTGCCTTTCTAGATAGTTCCAATCCCCTAGCCTGTTGTGCCAAGCTAATATCTCTATAGTCCCTTTGAATATCGGGAAAATACCTTAGGGTAAGGGATACAGCATAAGCCGCTTTATAATTTACCCCTACTCTATTTAGAGATGCTGCAAATTCACTGGGATTAGTAGTTAATAAAAATATTATTCCTAAAGGTATAACCGATACGTATTTTGTTAATTTTGTTATTTGATAAAACAATTGTTCCTCAGTCAATGTATATCTTCCAAATAAATGCACTATTTCATGACGAGTGCCATATATTTGTACCCCTTCTTCTGGCGAAAATAAAAAGGTTATAATTGCATTTATGGCTATAAATATAGCCACGTATATAATCATTAGTCTTATTTGAGAATACTTTATCTTAGATACTTTTAATACATATAGGGAAAATATAGTTATTACAAGTATTACCCTAATATCATAGGAAAACATAACTGCAAAGGTTAATAATAAAAATCCTATTAATTTAGTTAATCCAGACAATCTATGAATAGGAGTATCTAATTGATTATAGGAAAAAAGTTTACTCTTCATCTCTAGATTCCAACCACCTTTCGTAGTCTATAAAATGCTGAACAAATTCCTCTTCTTTGTCTATATTTGCCATATGGGCTAGATGAAATAAAGATGTTTCCCTTAAATTTGCATATTGTATTATTTCTGGATCTGTTAAAACTATGGAAGATTTTGTATCTGCAACGATTTCCCCATCGGTTAAAACTATAGATCTAGGAGTGTATTCTAACATTAAATGCATATCGTGAGTTATAAGTATAATAGTTACTCCTAATTTATTTATTTCCCTTAAAAATTCCATAATTTCTGTATAATGTTTGTAGTCTTGCCCTGCTGTTGGCTCATCTAGTATTATAATTCTTGGATTTAATACTAATATAGATGCTATAGTAACTCTTTTTTTCTGTCCATAGCTTAAGGCAGAAATAGGCCAATCTATAAAGGGAGCTAGTCCGCATATTTCTAGAGCTTTTTCTACCCTTTTCTTGATTTCTTCCTCATCTATCCCTCTAAGTCTAAGCCCTAGAGCTACTTCATCATATATAAATTGTTTGGAAATCATTTGATTGGGATTTTGTAAAACTAAACCGATAATTTCAGCCCTTTCCTTTATAGATAAATCCTTTATATTTTCTCCTTTATAATAGATATTTCCACTATCTTCTCTTTCAAATCCGCATATTATCTTAGATAAGGTGGATTTCCCTGCCCCATTTTTACCCACTATAGATACCATTTCTCCTGTCTTTATATCTATATTGATATTCTTTAAATTGTTTCTAATTCCATCATATGAGAAACTCATATTTTCTATTTTAAGTATAGATTCTTTTTCTTCTTTCTCTTCTATTTGAATATTTGTTTTGTTCCATATTCCTATTTTATCTTCTAAACCCTCTAAATTCAAACTCCATATATGGCCTGGCTTCATATTTTCATTTACATCTATTCCTGCATACTTTAGGGCAGTTACATATAATGGTTCTCGTATTCCATTATCTATTAATAAAGAAGAAGATACCAAAGCATGGGGATTCATATCTGCTAATATCCTACCATCGTTTATAAGGATAATCCTATCTATATCCCTATGGAGTACGTCTTCTAGTCTATGTTCTATAATTATTATAGTTTTATTTGAATCTTTGTGTATATCATCTATAATCTCTATAGCTGTTTTCCCTGTGGCAGGATCTAAATTAGCTAAAGGCTCATCAAATAATAATATATCTACATCATCAATCATTACCCCAGCCAAAGAAGTCCTTTGTTTTTGCCCTCCTGATAGTTCAAAAGGTGAGGAATTTAGAAAGTTTTCCATATCCACCATTTCTGCAACTTTTTTTACTCTATTTTTCATTATGCTTAATTCTATATTATCGTTTTCTAAAGCAAAGGCTATATCTTCCCCTACTGTTAGCCCTACAAATTGCCCATCTGAATCTTGAAGTACAGTTCCTATGGTTTTAGATAGTTTAAATATGTCTAAGTCTCTGGTTTCTATACCATTTATCTTTAAACTTCCATTTATATCTCCTTTATAAGAAAATGGAATAAGTCCATTTAAACAATGTCCTAAAGTACTTTTACCACTCCCACTGGGACCAATTATTAGTATTTTTTCCCCTGGATAAATATTTAAATTTATATTGTGTAGTGTTGGTTCTGCTTGACTGAAATATTGAAAAGTAAAGTCCTTAAATTCAATAATTGGCTTGTCCATGATGACCTCCTAAATCTAATCCCAGTGCAAAACACACTGGGATTGGATTATTATTTAAAATTGTGCAATGCTAAAAAATATTAGTTTATTTTTTTGCGATACTGCCTTTTTTAGTTCTAGTAGATGCATAAGCCTTTAACAAAAGAGTTCCTATAATTCCAACTGTAATGGAATTCATAATTACAGCTATAATCCCCTGAGTAAATACTAAGTTTTTAGGTTCTGCATATATTGCTATATCTAATAATGGTGCGATTAATAGCCAAGCTATAAGGTTTCCGATTACCTGGATAGTATTAAATTTAATTATATCTTTTTTAGTAAATTCCCCTTCTTCAACTCCAGTATTATTATAAGCAAAACCAAATACGAAACTGGCAAATCCACTGGCAATTACCCAGCTCCACCATGGTGAACCATATTGTACTGCATCACTAAGTGCATGCCCTATAAATGCAATTAATCCTCCTGCAATAGGTCCATATAGTGTTGCAAAAAATGCACTTAGACCATATGCAGTTTGTAGGCTTGTGTTAGGGACTGGTGAAGGTATTTTTACATACATAAATAATAGCATAAAAATAGCTGCCCCTAATCCTGTTGCCACTATAGTTTTAGTGGTTACTTTGAAATATTTTTTCATTAGCTTTATCCCCCTTGCTTTTAATTTTCTTTCATTGCACAATATTATAAATCTATTTTTTTAAGTAAATCCGTAGTTATCTTCCCTTAGGGTAGGGCATATGCTACCGCCGACTATGTAATATAACTATTATATCATAATTGTGGGCAAAATAAATATGCTTAAAATAAATATCAGAGACTCCGCTATCCCCTTCTTAATAGCATAGGCTATTTTTCCCTTAATATTGACCTAATAAGCCTCTATTCTTAGCTATTCTTACACATTGATTGAAAACTATCAAACCTAGAGTTAAGTAGATGAGGGAATTTCCCACTATTAATCCATAATCTAATAAAGAAAAATCCATAAAGGAAGAGCCACCCTTCATAACAGAAAAAATCGTCCCTGCTGCATAATTAAAAGGAAGAATAGCTGATATAATTTTACTCTCTGGGATTATAGCAACTAAGGCTATTAAAAAATATTGCACTATATTTAATAGGGACTGAATTTTTTTGAATATAAGTGCTAATCCTCCAAATATTAATCCTATACCTAAAATACTAAATATACCAAGAAAAGCAGGAATTAAAATAGATATAATGTCCATTTTTAACCAATACCCCGTTTGTTTCATAATAAATAAAAGTAGAATAATAGAAAATAGTATATCTAACAATAAATTTGCAAAACTTCTTACTATTACAATTTGAGACAGGCTTATGCCAGACATATTAAGCTGCTCTAAAGTACCTCTACTGGCATCATTTATTATACTATAGGCAATATTAGAATAAGCCAACATTATAATAGTCCATAAAAAATATCCAATTATAAAGCCTTCTAAATTATCCCCCATATCTATAGGAGATACTCCCATGGAGATTCCAAAATTTTTAACTCCTAAAAACATAAACATAAATAATACATAAAATATTAAAAAATTAGAAACAGTATTAAATTTATATCTATATAATTCCTTCACAGTTCTTTCTAATGAAACTTTAAATAAGTAATAAAATTTTTTCAACTAATCCACCTCCCCATTGGTTATATTTAGATAAATTCTTTCAAAATTATTGTCTTTTTGCTTTATTTCCTTTATATAAATACCTTTATCCTTTAATATTTCTATAATGTCATATATTTCTTTAAATTCTAAAATATCTATTTCTATTTTTGAACCATTGTTATCAAAATAAAAATCATAATTAAGATCTGATAAATAACTTTTATCTTCATTTTCTAGATTTTCTACTAAAATTATTTCATATGTCATGCTTTCAAACATATCCATTAATGCTTCTACACTATCCTTAGCAACTATCTTTCCTTCATTGAGAATAACCACATTATTGCAAACATCTTGAACTAAGTCCATATTATGGGTACTAAGTAAAATAGTCTTATCCATAGTAAGGGCTATATCCTTTAAAACATTTTTTATATCCAGATAACTTTGCACATCTAGGCCAAGGGTTGGTTCATCTAATAGTATTACTTCTGTATCACATATTAAAGTCATGGCTATAGCAATTTTCTGTTGCATACCCCTAGATAAATTATTTACCATTACATTTTTCTTTTGAGATAAATTAAACTTCTCTAATAATTCATCTATGTTCTTTTCTATATTTTTACCTCCTAAACCTCTAATACCTGCAAAATAACGTAGATTTTCCTTTGGTGTTAATCTCCAATATAGGTTTCTATTGCCCTCAAAGACAGCCGATATATGCTTTGTAGAGTTTTTGTTGTCCTCTCCAAAGATTTTAATATCGCCATTATCAGGAATTATTAAATTGCAAATGCTTTTAATAGTAGTAGTTTTTCCAGATCCATTTGGTCCAAGTATTCCACATATACTTCCCTTTTCAACAGCAAAAGAAATTCCATCTACTGCTTTTACTTTTCCATAATGTTTTGTTAGATTATTAACCTCTATAGCCTGTATTTTGCTCACTCCTTTTTTAATGTATATATTATTATTATATAAGATTTAAGCTTAAAAGTCTTTAAACATTAGTCACCATTTGAATATGACATAAGTCATATTTTAAAAAATAAAAATAATGTATTTAAAGCCTTAATAAAAGCTCTAAATACATTATTCTACATAAATATATAAAATCCTTCTTTTTTTAAAAAGTTTATTTCCCCAAAAACTCCACTATCCCCTTCTTAATAGCATAGGCTATTTTTTCCTTATATTTTTTACTCTTCATTAGCTTATTTTCTTCTGGATTAGTAATAAAGCCTATTTCTATTAATACTCCTGGATATTTAGTTTCTCTTAATATATAGTAATTTTCTGTTAAAACTTCTGATTTCAAATTATCTTCCTTTAAATACTTTTTATATAAGTGTTCATCTATGGATTCTTTAATATTTTCTGCTAATCTCTGCCCTTCCACTGAGCCAGGGAAATGATATATTTTTACTCCACGGGCAGAGGTTTTTGTACTGGCATTTACATGGATGCTTACATAGGCTAAGGGCTGGTTTTCATTAATAATAGTTTTTCTGGCATCTAAATCTTTTCTGTATCTAGAAGTTTTGATATTGCTAAGTTCTTCTAGGGATTCATCTTTTTCCCTAGTCATAATTACATTATAGTTTTCTACTAATAATTCTTTTTTTAATTTTAATCCCACTTCTAAATTTATATCCTTTTCTAAAATATCTCTTACGTCTCCAGTGCCCCCATCTATGCCACCATGACCTGGGTCTATAACTATATTTACTTGATTTTCTGGATTAAATATTTTAGATGTTCGAAATTTCCCCTTTAATACTATGAAAAGTATTATTAATAAGAAAATAGTTAATAATACTTTTTTATTAAATCTAATTATATATACACCATCCCTATTTCTCATTTTATCTTCTCCGTGCAAAATCTACAAAGCGAAATTTATCAGGTCTATGGCGAGATTCTGTATATTGAAATAAACTAGCATCATCTAAATAGGTATAGGATTTAACAACTGCTATCATATTATAGCCCTCCAAATCCAAATATTCTTTATCCTCACTACTAGCTTTTTCTACTGTAATTTCCTTTTTTGCAAAACCTATATTTAAGCCTAATTCTCCTTCAATATATTCATAAATAGATGTTTCACATATTTCTTTATTTAATTTGGGAATATATCTATTGTTAAAATAATCTTTATCTAAAATTATCCTCTTATTATCTATTTCCCTTATTCTAATGACTTTCCATAGTCTATCTTCTTTTAATAATTCTAATTTCTTAATTAAATAATTATCTGGTTCCATAATTTCTAATTCTTGGACTATTGTTTTAGAATTAGCCCCAATGTTTTTAGATATTTCTTTAAAGCTAGTAATCCCCGTTATGGGGAAATTAAATTTGTTTATATCTAAAATATAGGAACCTTTCCCTTTGATTTTATGAATATAGCCATCTTCCTCTAAAAGGTCTAGAGCCTTTCTTATGGTATCTCTAGATACTTGATATTTTTCCATTAATTCATTTTCAGAAGGCAGTTTTTCTCCTGCTTTGATTTTTCCATCTTCTATGGAGCTTTTTATATCATTATATATACCTAAATACTTAATTTCCATATTATCACCTTAGTTTATACTAGCATGATTAGTTTTGTTTTTCAAGATGATAAACTATGGATTCATAAGGTCTTAAATTCATATTTTCAATCTCTTTTGAAGAATCCTCATAATTAGATATTAAAATCTTAATACTATATCCTTCTAAAGAAATATTCTCAGGCAATTTAAAATTAGTTTCCTTGCCATAAAAATTATTAATAATTAATAATCTTTCTTTATTATATTCTCTTATATATGCAAATATTTCTCTATCTTCTTCCAATATAGGAATAAAACTACCATAGGATATAATATCATATTTTTTTCTTAAATCTATTAACTTTTTGTAATGGTAAAAAATAGAGTTTTCATCTTGGAGAGCATTTTCTACATTAATACTTTTATAATTAGGATTAATATCTATCCAAGGTTTCCCATTACTGAAGCCACTATTTTGATTAGAATCCCATTGCATAGGAGTCCTAGAATTATCCCTAGATTTAGATTGAAGGATTTTCATTATATCTCTATGTCCCATACCTTTATTTTTCAATATATCGTAATATTGAACGGATTCTATATCCCTATAATTCTCAATTTCTTCAAAATAGGGATTGGTCATGCCAATTTCTTCCCCTTGATAAATATATGGGGTACCCCTAAGCATATGAATAGCTGTTCCTAACATTTTTGCGGATTCTACTAAATATTTCTCGTCATCTCCAAAACGAGAGACGATCCTAGGTTGATCATGATTAGACCAGAATAGGGCATTCCAGCCTCCTCCCTTTTCCATTCCCAATTGCCACTCTATTAGGATTTTCTTCAATTCTATAAAATCAAAGTCCATTAAGGACCACTTATTTCCATCTTTATAATCCACTTTCAAATGGTGAAAATTAAATACCATAGAAAGTTCTTCTTCCTTTGGATTGCTATATCTTATGCAGTTTTCAATGTCTGTAGAAGACATTTCTCCTACAGTGATTATATTGTCCTTTAGACCAAAGGTATTTTTATTTAATTCCCTTAAATATTCATGAATTCTAGAGCCATCGGTATAAAATCTTCTCCCGTCCCCTATGAAATCATCTTTAAATTCCTTAGGCTTTGAAATTAAATTTATGACATCTAGTCTAAAAGCTGTAACCCCCTTATCTATCCAAAAATTAACTATATCATATAATTCTGCTCTTAACTCTGGATTTTCCCAATTTAAATCCGCTTGAGTTTTATGAAATAAATGTAGATAGTATTCACCAAATTCTTCTACATATTCCCAAGCACTCCCCCCAAATTTAGACTGCCAATTAGTAGGCACTTTGCCCTCTTTGGGTTTTTTAAATATATAATAATTCTTGTATTTTTCATCTCCCCTAAGGGCCTTTTGAAACCAAATATGCTCTGTGGAAGTATGATTTAGTACTAAATCTAACATTATTTCAATATTATTTTCTCTGGCCTTTTTAACTAGATTTTCGAAATCCTCAATAGTCCCAAAACCTGGATCTATATTTTTATAGTCCTTTACATCATATCCATTATCATTTTGGGGAGACATATAAAAAGGTGTTAGCCAAAGATAATCTACACCTAGATTTTTTAAATAATCTATTTTTTCTATTACTCCCTTTAAATCTCCAATGCCATCTCCATTGGAATCTTTAAAGGATTTTGGATATATTTGATAGATTGTGCTTTTCTTAAAATCTTTCATAAAAACTTTCTCCTTTGCTATTATCTAAAAAAGAAGGAGGTTTTGGCCCCTTCTTTTTTATGCCTTGCTATTTGCTAATTTATCTTTCTCTGCCCATCTTTTGCTTTTAGAAAAACCTATTGTCAATACAAAGGGTACTACTATAGCTATTAACATGGCTATGGCAAATTTCCCCATATATTGAGGTTGAATTGAAAGTATACCAGGAAGTCCTCCTACCCCAATGGAATTAGCCATAACTCCTGTACCTACTGAAAATATTGCTGCTATCATAGAACCTATCATAGCTGCTAAAAATGGATAGGTATATTTTAGATTTATACCGAACATAGCAGGTTCTGTAACGCCTAAATAACAGGATATAGTAGCTGGTATGGATACCTGCTTTTCGTCTTCATTATTTTTGTGTAAAAATATAATTGCTAAAACTGCTGAACCTTGAGCTATATTAGATAGAGCTATCATAGGCCATAGATTTGTACCGCCAAATTGGCTCATAAGCTCTAAATCTATAGCATTGGTCATATGATGAAGTCCAGTGATTACAAGTGGTGCGTATAAGAATCCAAATACTGCTGCAAATAACCATTTAAAGGCAGAAGTTAAACCTGCATAAACTCCATTAGATATAACTGTACCTATTTTCCAACCAATTGGTCCTAATATTATATGAGCTACTAATACAGTTGGAACTAAAGATAGAAATGGAATTACTATCATAGAAATATATTCTGGTACAACTTTTCTAAGTTTAATTTCCAATGATGTTAGAACATATCCTGCTAAAATAGCTGGGATAACTTGAGCTTGGTAGCCTATCATATTGACTTTTGCAAAACCAAAATCCCAAAATGGTATTTCTGCTGCTCCTGCTACTGCATAGGCATTTAACAATTGTGGTGATACCAGTGTAAGACCTAATACAATACCTAATATTTCAGTAGTACCTCTTTTCTTTGAAATAGACCATGTAATACCTACAGGTAAGAAGTGGAATATAGCTTCACCAATTAACCATAGGAAATGATGAACCCCTGCCCAAAATTGGGATACCTCTATTAGAGTTTTAGTTCCGCCTTCCATCATTTGTATGTCCCCAATTATATTTCTAAAACCTAATATGAGCCCTCCTACTACAATAGCTGGAATAAGTGGTGCAAATATTTCTCCTAAATGGGATATTGCTTTTTGTAATAAATTTAAATTATCTCTGCCTTGAATTTTAGTATCTTCTTTTGTTGCTTGTTTAAAATCTCCTATTTTAACTAATTCATTGTAAAATGTACTTACTTCGTTGCCAATTATTATTTGAAATTGGCCTGCTTGTGTAAAGGAACCTTTTACAGACTTTATGTTTTCTATTCTAGATATATCTGCCTTACTAGGATCATTTAAGACAAAACGTAGTCTTGTGGCACAATGAGATACTGTAGAAACGTTCTCCTTACCCCCAATAGCCTCTAGTAATTCCCTAATATCATTTGTAAATTTCGACACAGTACTTCCCCCTTTATTTTTTATCTTAATCTGGGAAAACCTTTTTGCTTGTACGTACAAGTATGTCAAGTAAAAAATTCTGCTTTTTAATAATAAAAACTAAATTAAATAGCTTAGTTTTTACTTCACATTATAATAAATAAATCTAAATAACACATACTAAATATTAGATTGGAGGTATGATATGAAGATAAAAGGATATTTTGGTAATTTAAAAGATGCAAATGAGGTGGTAGAGAAGCTTAAAGTCCAGGGCTTTAAAAATTCCTTTGTAGATGCTAATGATCATTATATTGGCAATAGAGATGTCAATATTGATTTGGCTGGTACTTCTGGTGGAGAAAGTTTAGCAGATTTAGTGCTAAATTCTGGGGCTAATAGTATAGATAAAGGTAATTCTCCGTTGGCTGCAGCTAGTCCTATGGTTAGTGGCATGGGTAGTACTGAGGAAATTACTGATATTAACTATTGTGTTGTGGTAGATATGGATGGAGGAGATTCTAATTTAGCCAAAAATATTATCATGGATATGGGAGGCACATTGGAGGATCCTAATGTAAGTAGGTATAAGACCATTGCCAGAAACGATATTAATGTAGAAAGACCTGGGACTCAGGGAAATCAAATTTATACTAAGAGAGAATAAAAGTAAAAGTCCTTTATTTAAATTTTTATTAAATAGGGGACTTTTGTTTTGTCTTCTATTATACCATGATAGCCTTCTTTCTTAAGTAAGTTATTGTAACTTTTCAATATTTAACATATAATTATGGTAGGAAAAATTTAGGAGGGATAAATTTGACCAATGATTTAAACGATAAAAATATCATTAAATCTGCCATAAAGATATTTGATGTCCTTGAACTTATTGTTGAAAAAGGGAGGCTCACACTGACAGATATAAGTAAACAAGCAAACTATACTAAAAGCACCACTCAAAGAATCTTAAACACTCTTAAACACCTAAATTATATAGATCAGGATGCTTCCACATATGAATATTTCCCGACTATGAAAATCTATACATTAGGTGAATATTTAACAATTAATAATATTATAAAGGGAACATCTAGAAAACATTTAGAGGAAATGTCCCATGAAATAAACGAAACTATTAACCTAGGCATTTTAGATGGTTATAATATAGTTTATTTAGATAAAATTGTTTCCACATCCCCTTTAAGGGTTGATGTAGATCCTAATATGAATATCCCCATGTATTGTAGTGCCCTTGGTAAGGCCATGGCTGCATTTAATTCTAAAGTATTTTCTTTTAAAAATAATTACATAAAATACACAGACAATACTATTGACTCTGATGAACATTTTAAAAGGGAATTAGAGATTGTTAAAGAAAAAGGATATGCTATTGACAATGAAGAATTTGTAGAAGGATTAATATGTGTA
>DAIMNI010000078.1:0-8629 GCA_036720245.1 Tissierellia bacterium
TTGTTCGGGAAAATTATTTTCCGAAATTTAAGGAAAAGTACTTGCCGTTTACAAAGCATCCCAACCAAATATGCACGTACCTCTTGAGAAAGAAATTCAATATCTTCTTCTGACTCCAATAAATAATTTACTACACATGCATCTACAATAGGTCTAAAAATTTCTAAAAAATCATCTGCTAAACAAAACGAGTTATATTCACTTTTATGAAATACACCTAGACTTGGGTTATATCCATAACTTACAATGGCTCTAGTAATATATGCCCTAATTATTGCATATCCATAGTTTAGCATAGCATTTTCTATGCAATCATAACTTCGTGAGAATTCTTTACCAAACACTGTGTTAAAATAAACTTTAGCTGCATGTCCCTCTCTATTGGATATATCACCAGGTTTAATTTCAGCTATATAACTTTGTAATTGAATAAACCTTTCTTTATCCCCTGTAAAACGATAAAGCACCTTACTTTGATTATTAATTTTATATTCTATTATTTGTTGCCAGAGTTCATCTTTTGTATCCTCCTGCCAATTCACTTGTTTTCTAATTATTTTAACCGTTCTACTATGCTGATTAAAAGGCATATACATGCCACATGGTATATGTTTTTTATCACAAATAACTAGTACCACATTGTATATAGAACAAGCAGCAAGTAATCTAGTTGTAATACTTGTAGCCATCCCATCTAGAACAATTACCCCAATATCACTTAATGGAATTACATATTTATTTTCTCCTTTATGAATTTCAATATTATCCAAATAAACCTTTAGATGATCCCCATCATCTATCATAACATTTCTCCAACTCAACGCCCAGCACCTCCATTCAAAAACCAAAAAAAGCCCCTTACGGGGCGAATTCGGCCTAAAGCCTTATTTTAGTAGGCTCTAAGAATTTAAGCTATTGTGTAAATATTTACAATATTATAATACTATAGATTGTTAATATTGTCAACTATAAATTCTAGTTTTAATTTTTCGCCCATTACATTAAATGTGTTCCCAAGGATATCAGCATGATATTTACTAAACTTCAATACCTTTTTCCCTATTGTAGGTTGGCTTCTTGTTTTAAAATCTTTTTTATCTATTGGCTTTATTTCTATACGATTAGGATTATCTGATTTAGAAGATAAAAATCTATACCTATGTTCAATTTTGGGATTTTCTTTATATGTTATGCCTATAATATCATTTTCGTGTAAAGAAAATAGAAATTTATATGTTACATCAATCCCAATTTCCTTTTTCATTTTATTATAGACTTTATCATCTAAGATATATTTTCCTTCTTTAAAGCTTATATCATTATATTTTATGCCTATATTTTTATAGTCGCCAGTTTCTTCATTATAGTATACATCTGTCCTAAATGGATTTAAAGAAAGTAATACCACTTTTTTCTTATCACTTATATTTTCCGTCTTAGATACACTTATATGTTCACCTAGTTTTTTATCTAAATACTTAATATCTTTTATTATAGGCCCATTATTCTTTTTTGAATATTTTCTAATATATCCATGTTCTCTTCTGTAAGCCTCAAAAGGGTTAGGATTTTCATCTTCATATTCATCTATGATTTTTACTAGGCTTTCAAATGTTCTAGGATCATGTTTTCTCATTAAAATTTTACTTTCATTTGCATCTTCAAAATTATTTAAATCTGCCTTAACTAATTTAATTACTGATACAGCTGCTTTGTTATCATATATATTTTTATACTTTCTTACTATATAATCTTCCCCATCTACCTTTCTTGTAGAATATAGCGTTGCATCAGCTATAGTTCTGTTTACTTTTGTATCTATTTTGTAGGAATATTTAATTCTAGCAGTGGCTTTATTTAAATCACGTTTAAAACCTTCCCAAGGCAATCTATATACTTCTTTATCATATTCTCTATTGCTTACCACATTCCATAAATTTTTATCATACCTACCTATTTGCTGTAAAAATGGATTTCTTATGGTACCTTCGCTTTGACCTAACATATAAGAAACAGCAACAATTGTTGCATCTACAGCATGATGTTCAAAAGATTCATCTCTATTCTTTTCAATCCCCCATCTTTTTCTGAGCTGATAAGTAAATTTTCCCCTAATAACATGAATTTGAGTATCCTTACCTTTTGCTTTCATAAATTCTTGAAGGCCATTCAATATAACTCTAGAAGCATACCTAGTGTCATTTAAGTTCCGATTAATAAATCTTTGTCTTACATCGTACTTATTTATGTCCTCCTCAAATGTCAGCAGATCATATTTCACCTTGTTAATTTTTTTATTTTCTAGTAATTTTGATGCCCTTAGTTTTATCTCCTCATAAGCAATATCATTATAAGGTAAATAAAAAGCCCCAAAGGGTGATCTTTGTCCTTTCCTCTGATTAGCATATGAATAAACTAATACTTTATTATTTAAACTATCATCTAAAGATATGGATTTTGGAATAATATGATCTATTTCAAATATATTAGGATTATTTATTAAATCTCCAGCTGATATAACTCCACCAGTATATATACATTTTCCATCCTGTTGATACCATAGTCTTATTTTGGTTACAAGCTCCCTTTGACTATAAAGTTGTTCTTCTGTAAAGCCATATTCATTTCTTGCCCTATTTATAGCTTCATTTTTTTCTTTTTCATTTTGCTTTTGTAGGTCATTAATCTTTTTCTTTTCTTTTATTTCATTTGTTTCACGGGGCATTTCTATTATTATAGCCTCTAAATCCCCATATTTTTTTATTATTGCATTAACTATTCTAATGCTTTGATTCACTGACCTTCTAACTATTGGATTATAAATTTCTTCGTTTAAAAATTCTACAGGTATATATTTATAACCTTCAAAACTATTCTGTAGATTTTTTTTAAGACCCTTTTCAGTTAATATGTTCATTTGATTTTTCGAACTAGAGTATAATTCATTTCTCATTTCCTTCATTAATTTTAAAGAAAATGAATGCCAGTTCTTATATAAAGTTTTATTATTTTTTAAAAACAAAAACAATATTTCTATATCTTTATCACTAAACTCTGGAAAATACTTATTACAATTTTTCTTTAAAGTTTTGTAATCCATACTTAAACTTAGAACTTCAGCTAATTTATCCTTTTTTTCAATATCAAATTCATCATAATTCAAACTAGTACCTTTTAGAAACTTTTGAATCTTTCTTTCAGTTTCAAATGTGTGAAATTCAGGTTTTCCTTTCTTATCAATTCTAAATCCTTTAATGCCATTTTTATCTTCTATACCTGTATTTTTCTTAATTACATTCATCATATTTACACTATTAGAACTTAATATATCCCCCACTATGCTTCTTTTTTCATCCCTTGTTAATTTTCTGCCTTCCACAGTAATATTATTTAAATCATTTAATAAATTAAATTCTTGAGCAGTAAAAGATGAGGAAGGTGCTCGCTGTTGATCTGCATAAATGCTGCATTTTCCAATAAGTTCTTCGAAAATATTCTCAATAGTAGTTCCATCTGTCTTATAGATTCCATAGTTTGTCCTACTTTTTTCATTTCCTGGTCCAATATAAAATTCCCTTTTCCTGGTAAGTATATCAGTATACCCTTTTATAAAATCATCATCTATTTGCTGATAGTATTTCTTTTGTTGTTCTAATATTGCAATAGCTTCTTTTTTATATGCACTCGTGGTAAATACATTGATTAATATTTCTGAACTATTTACATCTCCTACCTCTACCAGTCCTCTTACCTTTCCATATGCCTCCAATCTTTCTAGCTGTATTTCACAGGGATAGTTTCCCTTAGACAATTCCTTGTTTATTTTTAATGACTCATTTATATTTTTATCATCTTCTTCTGCCTCATCTAAGTAAGAAACACCCCTCCTTTTAGCTAAATGAAATAGTGCTACATATAGCTCTTCTGAATTTAATTTTTCATTTAGACCTTTAACTCGCAATTCATATGGGTTTAGGTCAGCCCTGTTTGTAGAATTAAAACCATTTTCTAAAAGAAATTCTTCAACATTTTGAAGGCGGTGGTTTTTACGATGCAGTGTCCTTCTTGCAGAACGTGCCTCCCTTCTTTCTTGATTATTATTTGCACCTGCTGAATTAAATAATCTAACACCCATATCTATTATTTTATTATTGTCTGTATCTATTAAGCTCCAGCCCACACTTGCAATTCCAATGTCTAATCCCAATACCTTTCCCATAATTTATCACTCCTTTAAAATTATGTTTTTATCTAAATTTATCTATTCCCCCTCCCCTTAACAAACTTCTAATTATTTGTCTGAAAATTCTCTTATTTTTTCACTTTTCCCTATGTAATAGTATGTTACAACAATAGTAAGAATTTGTCAATATAATCTGAATATTGTTATTACAATATTACCTTAGGACTTACCAATGCCTCAGTTTAGATAATTATTTTTACTTAGTAATAATTCTAATAATTCCTTTTCGGACATTTCTAATATCAATTCTATTATATCAAAAAATATTAGATGCTACATAAGTTTAATGAAAAGCCTGTATCCTTTATGTTACAAGGAATACAGGCTACCTTTTTATTTGAATCTACTAAAATTTTTCTCCCAAATAGATGGCAAATAAAACATCCCCTTGCCATATTAGCCTTTCTTATCAGAGCTTGTCTTCAAATGATAAGGCAAAGAACCAATTACTAATAATTCGTTTTCCCTATCGATATAAAAATATATTCTTATTAAATTTTCTCTGCTTATTCCTACTCTTAAATGCATATCTAATAAAACATCTTTAGGTTTTCCAGTATATCCTTTGCCATATTTGATCTTGTAATCCCTTGGATAGGCTTTTATGCTTTTATCGCCAGAGCCGCCCACATCAAATGGTCTACCATATTTTTCAGCACATATTATATTTCGTTCTTCATTGGTAATATGACCAAATACCTCATCTCTATATTCAGTGGCCAAAAATTCAATAGCATCACATAGTAAATCTATATCTATTTCCCTTGGATTTACCTTACTTATTTCGTTTATAGCTCTAGGGTGAAATATTAATTTATCATTAAAATATTTTCCCGCCCAATTGGGAATATCTTCAGGTTTTTTAGGTCTATCTAGTAAAATGTCCTTTCTTTGAAGTTTTTTATTTAATTCTTCAATTTCCTTTTCGAAATTATTTTCTAATTCATTTATCCTATTCCCCCAATATATATTTTTCTGAGATAATTCAGCTTCTAAATCTTTTATTCTATTTCTATACTTTTCTATTATTATATCTCTTTCATCTATTTCAGATTTTAAACTATTTAGATCTGATTCATAAACTTCCAAAATAGTTCCCATCTTTTTTTCCATTCCATTGATTACATCTTCTTTAGAATTACTTAGATCTAAAATTCTATTATGTTCACATAGTCTAGCTTCAGTGAAAAACTTTACATTGCCAAAATCCATAGTCTTTCCCCTAGGATAATTCTGTATCATTATATCTAATTCATCCTGAAATTTCTTGTCATTTGAAATAATATATTCCTTTTTAAATAATGTGCTTTCCTTATTTAATTTTAGAGGATATATAATTATAGTATCTCCTGGGGAAATTTCGTATTCCTCTCCTATTATTTTATTATAATCATCTATTCTATTATATTCTAATATCACAAACTGAGCATGTCCCATTTTGTATTTAATAATATTATCTGCAGAAAAAGGTATCTTCGGTGTAAGATCAGTCTCTACAGTTATTTTATCAGGCGGTATTATATTTTTATGATTTGTAAATGGCCTATTCTGTTCAAATATTTCCTTATAAATTGCCTCCATATCAACAACAGGGACTGTTTCACTTATAATTACTATTGGCATTTGCCTTTTAGGATTTTTAATAAAATTATCAATTGCCTTTATCTGCTTTTTATTGTTTAATATTATCGGCCTTTCTAAAATAGGTAGTTCTTGCCTTAGTCCAAGATTTGGATTTCTAACAATGGATTTTACTATAGCAGGCCTAAATACTTCAGCCCTGTCTTTTGTTCCTATGGGTTCGGAACAAATTGTCTTAAAGCCACACTCAACCCTTCCATTGTGAATTATAAAGCCTATATTAGTTTCAAATATTCTCCCTGGCACAGGATTTCTAGATTGCATTTTCTTCCCTGGCTCTGGGCCTAAATCTGGTTCTATTAGCCTTAAAGCCCATATTCTCGAAATTTCAACAAAAGAAATGTCTAGTACATAACCTTCCCTTATATGGATAGATTTAAAATCTTCTATGGATACATTTTGATAATCCTCTAAGTCTGGAAAATTTAACTCCTCTGGGAAATCGATCTCACGAAACCGGCTCCTTAACCAGGACATGGTTTCTAGTATGACCATTTTAAATGCATCATCTGGATCTATCTTAGTATTATCAACAATTCCATAAACCTGATAAGTAGGGTAACCTTTATTTTTAAGTAATTTAACAGTCTGGTGTTTTATGTTTTTATCAGTTTTAATTAAAACTTTTTCCATTGTTTACACCCCTTTTAAACTAATACTATGCCATATATTAATTTTAACTTGTATATATATTATATATTATAATTGAAAATTTTACATGGAAAATGGCAACTTACGTTGCCATTTAGGTCTCTCTATTTTATTCTTATTCGACAAAATTCGGATTTTACTAGATAAATTTATTAAACCTTTGTACCACTTCCATTAATCTATCATCTAATCTTGACATTGCAAATTCACTAAGTTCTTCAGAATGTATAATATGGTTTTTTGCAATAATCCTTTGCTCTAAAAATTTCCCTGCCTTCCAAATCAATGTAGCCATATTTACCATCTAATATAGTTGAAATTAATCCATTATTATAATCAAGTATATACTCATATTTTGGTTTAACTCTTATATTACCTTCTTTATCCACAATTCCCCATTTACCATCAATTAAAATCTTTGCTATTCCATTACAAAAACCCGTTATATGTTCACATTTTAATTCAGATATTTTATTAAATTCTTTGTCTATAATATAATAATTTTTGCCTATTTTTATATTAGCCACACCTTCTTTAAAAGGGGTTGCATAATCATAATCTATATCAGTTACAATGATGCCTGCATTGTTTATATATCCATATTTGCCATTTCTATTTACTATTGCATATCCCTCTGAAAACATTTGATTTTCATAATGTTCCTCATAATTATCATCTTCCTCTAATATAGATTTTAGAACCTCATTACCATTACTGTCTAAAATCTCCCATAAATTATCTTGTCTAAAGAAGGACCTTCCTTCTTTAAAACCATTTATCCAATCGTATTTATTATCTACTATTAATTTACCACTTTTATCTATAGTACCATATTTATGGCCTAATAAAACTACCGCTAGATCTTCGTTAAAATTGCTAGCAGCCTCATATATAAAATCAATTACAATTTGTCCTTTTTTATCTATAAAACCATATCTTTTATTAACTACAATTTTAGGCGTGCATACTGCAGCTAAACCTTCATTAAAAGGACTCGATTGTAAGCCATATTTAGGTTCAATTACCACCTGAAAATCCTTATTTATATATCCAATACATCCATGGATATTCATATTTGCCATACTCTCATTAAATAAACCCATTATATCTGCACTAAACTTCCCTACTATAAGCCCCTTTTCATCTATCATACCCCATAAATTCCCCTGTTTAAATTTATAAAGCATTTATCCCATCCCTTATTAAATTAGCTATTTTAGTTTTAAAAAATCCTCTGCCAAGATATTTGCCTTTTTTTCCTCATCTTCGAAATAATAAAAATTATCATCTTTAGTCATAATATAGAATAGTTCGGGATCATTAAATGTATTTACTAAATGAGCTAGTTCGTGAAATATAACCATTAATCGATATTTTCTTATTAATATGCCGTCCCACCAAGTTACCACTCTATTCTAGTATAATATAATTTGGAAAATTTTACGTGAACATTTTCCAAATTCTTCATCAGCAAGAGCGGAGATGTCAAAATAAATATTTTTATAATTCTTTGTGATTTCATAACAATATTCTACTTTAGGATAAAAATAATGACAAATAACAATCTTTAAATCTTTATACTTCTTTGCTATATCAAATATATTAACTAATTTCTACTAAGTTTTATTTGAAATAAAAACAGCCCACTAGTCTAGGCATTATAACCTTTAAACCAGTGGGTTATGATTTTTATGATAGTTCCTATTTAATTTTAGTTTTATCCTCATCTTATACCATTAAGCTACCATTTCATCATAATTTACAATAAATACTTCTGCCTTATTTTTCTTTATTTCACCTACCATAGATTCTATTTCTAGGGCTGTTTTAGTATCCAAGTAATATTCACCACACTGATCACAGATGTTGGCAGGCACATTTTTTATAATGATTATTCCTTCCCCTAAATCAACAATATGATTTACCCTTCCTTTTGTTAAATTAGCCTTGCAAAGAATGCAATTCATGATCCTACCTCCATGGATTTATTTTCCTATTACTTTAATTGCTTTAATTATATTATACCTAGTAAATTAGCTTTGGCTGTCTCTATTACACTATAAACTATAGCAGAAGCTTGTGCACCTTTTGGGG
>DAIMNI010000079.1:0-8604 GCA_036720245.1 Tissierellia bacterium
CACTAGCATGAGAGAATACGATACCAACAGGCTTTTACAACAGTTAAAACGTGCTTATGCTGAACGAGCAGTAAAGAATGGATTTGATGATAGCAACCTATACAATGATGAATTATTAAAATTAGATAATATAGATTTAGAAAACTTTAAAAAACTAAAAGGAATTATAGGTAGCTCCAAGTCCTCACACAAATCTAATGAAATAGATGTTAATAGACAAGGTTTTACAGATGAAGAGTATGAAGAAATAGAAAGATTAAAGAAGAAACCTAAAAAAGAACGTACTCCTGAGGAAGAAGCTAAATTAAAAGAAGCGAATGAAAAGAGAAAACAAGCTAGAGATGCCCGTTCAATTCTGCGAGGAATATCTATTAGAATGCCTCTTTTAATATATGGTGCAGACATTGATATTAATGAAGATATTACTATGGAGAAATTAGTAGAAATAGTTGATGACTCCTCTTGGGAAGAATTCATGCCAGCAGGTGTTACAAAGGAAATATTTAAACAGTTTATAAAATACTATGACCCTGAAATATTTGTGGTTGCTGGTCGTAAAATTCGGGACATTGCTAAAGGAGCAGATGAATTGCCCCGACAGAAAGAGTAAAGCAAATTGCAGAGTTATTTTTAAATTTCAAAAATCCAGATAAAGAAACTGTTCTTACACCATGGAGAGTTGTGAATATGCACATGGGGGATTGCTTAGGAGGATATAACTTTTATGATGAAAATTATAATGAGATTTTAGAAGAACCGAGATATATTGACCAAGGGCAAGTGACAGAAGATACTTTAAGTAATAAGAATGCTAAAATACTAGAGATTAATTCTAAAACAGGGCTCTACCCTTTATATGTAACCTATAGTATATTTAGAAAAAGATGTGAAGAATATTCAGAATCAGATTTAACAAAAGAATTAGAGGATAAACTTTGGGAAGAAACAATTAAAGAAAATATATTTATAATTTGTAAAACACCAATGGCAAAATCTATCACAAAAAGAACATTGGTAGGATTTAAAGATATCTCACCTAATGCTACTTATTTTGATGACTTAAATAATATGATGAGAAATAAGTCTAAACAATTTATAGATAGAGTTACGAGACCTAGCTATTGGAAAAAGAAAGGGAGTGGAAAGATGAAATTTGATGCTGTGGTGGGTAATCCTCCTTATCAAGAAAATATAAGTGACAGTAAAGGCAACACTTCACTGTCAAGACAACTTTTCCCAGTATTTATCCAGAATTCAATACTATTAAAATCTCAATATGTATCTTTAATTACGCCTGCCAGATGGTTTACAGGTGATGCACAAGATAAGTCTTTTGTTAGATTGCGAGATTTTATAAGAGAAAACAATCATATTTGTAAGCTTTATTATTACGAAGACGAGAAAGAGTTATTTAACAATGTAGAAATAAAAGGTGGATTAAATTATTTTTTATATGACATTAATCATAACGGAAAAGTTGAATTTATTAGCTATGAAGAAAACGGAAGCAAGACAATTCAAAATAGAAATCTGTTTGAAAAAGATCTAGATATAATTATAAGTAATGGAAAAGATTATCCCATTTTACAAAAAGTTAAATCAAGAGATTTTGTTCCATTAACAACAATGACTACTGGTAGAAATCCCTTTGGTATTATTGGGAAAGTAAGTAATGTAAATAAAATATCTAAAGAAAATAGGTTTCCAAATTCTACAGAACTAAGGTGCAAAGGCAATAATATTCGATATATTAATCCAGATATTATAACAAAAAATAGAGAAATATTTGAGAGCTATAAAGTTTTTATTTCAAAATCAGCAGGCAATCCTAAAAATGATATGAATGTTATTGGTAGACCTTATTTAGGGAAGCCCTTTGATGCTTGCACAGATTCATTGATCGCTATTGGTAAATTTGATACTTTGCTTGAAGGTGAAAACTTAGCAAAATATCTAAAAACAAAATTTTTACGCTTTATGGTTTCAATTCTAAAAATATCACAAAATGTAACTCAAATAGTTTATGAATTCGTTCCTTTACAAGACTTCACGGATAAATCTGATATAGACTGGAGCAAAACTATCAAAGAAATTGATATGCAACTTTACGATAAATATAATTTGTCAGAAGAAGAAATAGATTATATTGAAAATAAAATAAAAGAAATGGAATAAAAACTAGAGAGGAAATAGATTTACTAAGGCGATAAGGGGTGAGTGAGTGTAATGGCTATAATAGAACATAATTTACTACCTAAACAAAAACCACAAAAAAGAAATTTAAATGTGAAAATTGATTTATATCATTATACAAATGAATTATATAAAGAACTCACCTCCAAAAATATAATAGAGCGAATGAAAGAAATTCCACAACTTGGGCTTATAAGAGTTAAGCGAAACCTTTCGAAATCTCGATATGATTATATTGTTTTGCAATTATATCTTCATAAATTAATTAGGCAGAATCTGCAAAGAGAACTTGAAATAACTTATAACAATAAAATTAATCCAGCAGATTTCATGCAAGATGCAATTAAAATAGAAAAAAGTGACAGACCTACGATTGGGGATATGTTGCAGCTCTTAACAGTAATATATAATATAGGGCATTTTTATAACACTTTCACTTCTTCTAGGGCTGTTATAATATACGCAAATGAAAATAAGAGGTTTGCGGATAAATTGATTAATAGTTCTAAAAATGTGCGATTTCAAGAAATATCACAAAAATACATTGATGATAGAAATTATCATAGGCTACATTTGCTAAATTCAATATTAATCTTAGAAAGATGCAATCAAGAACTAAAATCAGTTAAAATTGCACAGGAAATTTTATACAATTACTTAAATAAAGAAAATATTCCTGATGGAAGCAAAATGTATTACTTATTTAATATTTTTAAAAAAGTGCGGGATGTCTCTTATATTGCATATGATTTACAAATATCAAACACGCCACTGATTATAGATTTATGTAACAAAGAATCTTTGATATTACTTCTAAAGGAATTTTTATCTTTATATAATGACCAGAAACCAACAGAGGAACTATTTAAATCTATTGGTAAGTTATTAGATGATGCAATTTATAACGAGAACTCAAACGCAATATGCTATTATCAAATATCAAGGAAAATGGTTAGAAACTTAAATGACACTGATATTTCAAATTATTTTAGTGATTTATGGGTAAATAAGGGTAGTACCCTAAATCTTAATCACAGACAAAGAAGGGACTATTCAAACCATTCAATTTTGAAATTGACTTTTGAGGCAAATAACAAGCATATCGGTCAAAGTCTTTTATATGATCTTGAACATACAAATAATGTTAGAGTGGGGTACTATGACAGATATTCTGGGGAAAAAACTATTTTAGTTTCTATTAAAAAGAAGTCTCCTAGTAAAATAGCAGTAGCTTTTAGGGTATTAAAGATAGTAATAAAACATCTTAGAAGATTAGAAAACATTAGTCCAAGTGATCCTCGGTTTTTGTTGGCTACTAAATTTTTCTTATATTATTTATTTTCTGAAAATAATGTTATTCTAAGACCCACTGTTGATGAAAAAGTATGTGTTATATGTACCCGTGGAAAAAGTAGTCGTATAAATGAATTAAAATATATCCTTAAAAAAGATATGGGAACAGCTGATGAGCGACATGAATTAGAGTTTATCATTAACTGTTTAGTTGAAGATGACAAAAATGATGTAAGTATCACAGTACCTTCAAGTATTCTCGTATTAGAAAAGGATAAACAGGTAAAAAAAATATGTGAATTTGATGGTATGATTATTCATCCAAATCGTGAAGCTAATCAAATTATCCTATTAGAAGCTAAAAATATTAGGAAGTCCCCCTCATATGCAAAAAAATGTTTATCTGACAAATTAGATAAGTTAAATATTCCTTATGACAATGATGAAATTGTTATTAAGGATTTTAATGCTATGCTAGAAATTAGCATTTAATTAGTTAAGACCACACCAGAGATTCTATTCTCCAATGTGGTCTTAACTTTGCTAACCTTTAAAGCTGTTCACTTTTTTTGTTCAATCCCTATGTGAAAGCTCATAAAGCTCTTCTTTTTTTGTTTTTATATTTTAATTTTGAATGTTGACAAAAATACTTGGGTATAATATACTTATATAAGAATACCAACTAAATTAGTTGGGATTAAAGAGGTGGTTAGATGAAATTATCTACAAGGGGGCGGTATGGTCTGAAGGCCATGTATCAATTAGCTACACACTATGGAAAAGGTCCTATTCCATTAAAACAAATTGCGGATGAGGAAAATTTATCAGAAAGTTATCTAGAGCAATTAGTATCTCAATTGAGAAAAGAGGGACTTTTAAAAAGTGTTAGAGGTGCACAAGGTGGGTATATGTTAGCTATGCCACCTGAAGAAATTACTGTAGGGAATGTTTTGCGAGTCCTAGAGGGCAATTTAGCCCCTGCAGATTGTATTATGGAAGATTACGGGTGTGAAAATGAAGAAAATTGTATAACAAAATTAGTTTGGATAAAAATAAAGGATAGTATAGATGAGGTTGTAGATTCAATTACATTACAGGATATGCTAGATGAAAGTATTAAAATGTAAAAATTAGGAGGATGAAAATGGATAAATTTATATATATGGACAATTCTGCAACAACTTCTGTGAAAAGTGAGGTATTAGAAGAGATGTTACCATATTTTTCTGAAATGTATGGAAACCCTTCTAGTATATATTCCTTAGGAAATCGTTCAAAAGTTGCAGTAGAAAATGCTAGGGAAAAGATAGCGAAGGCAATAGGTGCAAATCCAAAGGAAATATTTTTTACTGCTGGTGGTTCAGAGGCTGACAATTGGGCATTAAAAGGAATTGCATATAGAAATCGAGATAAAGGTAATCATATTATAACTACAAAAATAGAACATCATGGAATACTTCATACCTGCGAATATTTGGAAAAACAAGGTTTTAGAATAACTTATTTAGATGTAGATGAATATGGACAAATAGATTTAGAAGAACTAGAAGAAGCCATAAATGATGAAACTATTTTAATTTCTATAATGTTTGCCAATAATGAAATAGGTACTATTCAACCTATTAAAGAAATAGGAGAAATAGCTAAGAGAAGGAATGTATATTTTCACACTGATGCTGTTCAAGCTATGGGGCATATTAATATAGATGTTGATGAATTAAATATAGACATGTTATCTATGGCTGCTCATAAATTCTATGGACCTAAAGGAGTAGGGGCTTTATATATTAGAAGTGGAGTAAAAATTGATTCCCTTATATCTGGAGGTGCACAGGAAAGAAATCGTAGGGCAGGTACAGAAAATGTTCCAGGAATAGTGGGTATGGGAAAAGCTATTGAATTAGCTTATGAAAATTTAGAAGAAAAAAATAAAAAATTAATTAAACTAAGAGATAGTCTAATTGAAAAAATATTTAACAATATTGACCATGTGAGATTAAATGGACATCCTACTAAAAGGCTTCCTGGAAATGTGAACATGTCTTTTGAATTTATAGAAGGAGAATCTTTATTACTTAGTTTAGATATGGAAGGAATTGCAGCCTCTAGTGGTTCTGCATGTACTTCAGGGACATTAGATCCATCCCATGTGTTATTGGCTATTGGATTACCTCATGAAATAGCTCATGGTTCCTTAAGACTTTCATTAGGGGATTTTAACACAGAGGCTGAGGTAGACATTGTCGTAGAAAAATTGGTGGAAATAGTAGCAAGACTTAGGGCGATGTCCCCATTATATGAAAAAGCAAAGGAGGAAAAATAATGTATTCAGAAAAAGTAATGGAACATTTTAAAAACCCAAGAAATGTTGGGGAAATAGAAAATGCAGATGGTGTTGGAGAAGTAGGAAATCCAAAATGTGGGGATATAATGAAAATGTATTTAAAAATAGATGGTGATACTATAGTAGATGCAAAATTTAAAACTTTTGGATGTGGTTCTGCAATTGCATCCTCTAGTATGGCTACTGAATTAATTAAGGGCAAGAGCATAAATGAAGCTATGAAAATAACTAATAAGGCAGTAGCAGAGGCTTTAGATGGACTACCTCCAATAAAGATGCATTGTTCAGTTTTAGCAGAGCAGGCTATTAAATCTGCATTATTAGATTACTCTAAAAAGAATAATATTGTCATAGAGGGTTTGGAGGATTTCGACCCAACAGAAGATCCCCATGATCATCATGAAATTGTAGAATTTTAAATTTAATATACCTCTCTTTTAAAAATGGTAAAAGGGCAAAAAATTTCCAAAAAATAAAGGAATTAAAAACATATTAGGTGTTAAAATAGTATTGATAAGAATAAAGGAGAGGATATATTTGAATAATAATGGATTTAAAAATGGAGCCTTAATGGGCACTATTTTAGGAGCTTCTTTAGGAATGGTTTTTGGAGCTAAATTAGGCCCATTTCAAAAACGAAAAATTATGAGAAATATAAGGCGTGCTAGCTATACTTTAAAAGATGGAATAAACTCTATTTGGGAATAGGCAGCAATTTGCTGCCTATTTATATAATTATGAATTGGAATATATTAAAGGCCTTAATAATCATAATTTTTGTATTTCTAATCCTTCTTATTTATTATCTAATTAATATTGGAAACAAATACATTTCTGAAGATAAAAAAATTAAAATAAATAAAAGAAAAACATTAACTATTATTATAGGAATTATTTTTATTTATTTCTTTTATTTAATGTGGAAAAAATACAATATTATTACCGATATGATTTATACCATTCTCATATCTATAGTACTAGCCTATTTAATAAATCCTATGGTAGATTATTTAGAGAAATATAAAATGAAAAGGGGCATTGCTGTATTATTTATTTATGCCATAATATTGGGGATAATTTTAATATTGTCTTTTATTATAATACCTAAGACGGGAAGGGAAATTAAAAGACTTTTCAAATTATTGCCTGATTATTTTCATAGTATTTCAAAGGCCATTGACAATTTTTATATAAAATACTATGAAAGTATGGACAATATGCCTACTATATTTCAAAGTCTTGATGAAATTATAATTACTAATATGGAAAAATTAGAAAATAGTATAAGTATAAATATATCCAAGTTTATTGATGGTATAATAATTACTTTTTCTAAAATAATTAGCTTAATATTAATTCCCATATTAACTTTTTATTTTATTAGGGATAAGGATTATTTTAAAGAAAAGGCATATTTTATGCTTCCAAGGGATTATAGGGAAGAAATTAAGGGATTAATTATAGAAATAGATATGATTTTAGGCCAATTTATCAGGGGAAAATTATTATTAGCCCTATATGTAGGCATTGCCACTACCATATTATTATTATTGTTTAAAATTGACTTTGCTTTAATTATAGGCTTAATTACTGGAATAGCAGATATTATACCTTATTTAGGGCCATTTCTTGGTTTTTTACCTGCGGTGTTTTTTGCATTTTTATACAATCCAATGAAGGCTCTTTGGGTAGGATTGTCATTTTTAGGGATTCAGTGGGTGGAAAACAATGTGTTGGCTCCAAAAATTATAGGGAAAAACATAGGTATACATCCTATAACTGTACTTTTAGCCTTGGTTTTAGGGGGAGGAATATTTGGCGTATTTGGAATGATTTTATCTATTCCCTTTATTGCTACAGTTAAAATATTATATAATTATTATAAGAAAAAGATTAATTTGTTAAATACTAGAGAATAGGTAAAATTGACTTTTAAGACCATATATATTAAAATAATGGGCATGAAAGTTTCATTTAAATTATATTATGGAGATTATTTTGAGGAGGAGCATCAAATTGCAAAAAAATTGGGGGCCTGTTTTTAAATATATATTTACTTTATCCCTAGCAATATCCTTGGTTTTAGTTATGCCAATTTCAAAGGTTAATGCTGCTGGAGATCAAAAGGCTATAATACTGATATTAGACCAAATTAGCTTGGAGGATTTACTTAATAGCAATGTTTCAAATATAGATCTATTGCTAGAAAATGGGGCTATTGGCCTTATGAATACTCGGGCAAAATCAAGCGTATCAAATAGAGGCAGTACATATCTAAGTCTGGGTATGGGAGTGAGGACCTTGGCCTCAACTCAAGGTGGATTAGCTTTTTCTAGAGATACAATGTTTCCTTTACCAGATTATATATCAGGCAATAGTCTAATAGCTGAATATATCACTGCTAGTGATCTTTATAAATCTTATATGGGAAAAGAGGCCCCAGAGGGTGAAATAATAAATATTGCTATTGGAGATATAGAAAAAACTGCAATAAATACTACACCTAATAATCAAATTGGACTTTTAGGTAAAACAGCTAGGGAAAACAATCTGACCATTGGACTTGTGGGTAATAGTGATTATAATACACCAGCTAGGGAAGCTACTATGTTAGCTATGGATGAAAATGGTGTAATTCCTTTTGGCTATATAGATTCGGATTTATTAATTGCCGATACTGATGTTTTGGGCGGAGTAAAATTAAATTCAGATAGACTTCTAAAGGAAGTAGAACGTATTTTACCTAATGTAGATATATTATTTATAGATTATGG
>DAIMNI010000080.1:0-5074 GCA_036720245.1 Tissierellia bacterium
TCAATGTGCATTAAAAGGTGACTTTTTTATTTAAAAGTTTTGACGCTTATATCATGGAATAAATCCTATGACAAATGTGGCAATAGCTATATAAATATTTAATTTAAAAATAGAATAGGTACCAAGTATAAATAAGGATAAGTATTGAAAACTGGTTAGCATATTTGAAAAATAATCTTGTTCTACTAAATTAGTATCATTATTTAATGCAGAAATATAATTAGCAGTATTTTCAGAGTTAAAAGAGGATATATCCTTAGATAATATACTATTAAAAACATCTCCTTTTAAATTAGACATAGTGCTTTTAATATATAGCCCAGAAAATATTCTAATGAGATATGAAAATATAGCACTTATTACCATAAGTATTATCCCTGTTAAAATGATATTTTTAAATTCTAAAAAATCCCCACTAACACTTACGTCAACTATTTTTCCAAGTATAAATGCAAAATACACCCCAAGGGCAGAAGTAATTATGGCAAAAATTAAATTCAAAAATAATAATCCTTTAGATTTGAACAAATATTTTTTCATTCTAATACCTCCTTAAATATAAAATATTAATTATTTAAATATAATATATCATATATTTTTAATAATTGCAATGGTAATATTAATAAATTTAACTAATACTTTAATATTATTAATATATATCTAAATATATCTAGTCAAAAAAAGATAAAGGTGTCCAAATATTTTTAGTTATAGGATAAGCCTTAATTTTAATATTATAAATTAATGGAGGTGGGACAATGAAGAGGGATTGGATTAAAATATCATCTATATATGTGGGAACAGTAATAGGGGCTGGTTTTGCCTCTGGTAGAGAAATTATAGAGTTTTTTGGTATATATGGACTTAAAGGAATATTAGGTATGATTATAGCTGGAATATTATTCTCTTTAGTAGGCAGTGTATTGCTTATTAAAATATATAATAATAAAATTAAATCTTTCAACGAATTAATAAACAGGATCTTCGGTGAAAAGATTGGATTTATTATAGATACTATAATTGTATTTTCTTTGTATACGGGATTTAGTGTAATGATATCTGGTTCTGGTGCCATATTTAAAGAAGAACTAGGGCTATCTTATAATCTTGGAATAATTGTTATGGTAGTATTTTCTTTTATGGTATTTTTATTTAGCTTAGAGGGATTGTCTTTTATAAACACCATTTTGGTTCCCTTAATCATAATAGGCATTATATTTACATCTATTTATATAGGCATAGGAGAAGGATATAATTTTTCTAATATTCAAGGAATTAGATTAAGTAAAAAAGGGAATTTTTTAAGTTCTGCATTTCTTTATGTAGGTTCTAATTCTTTAATAATTCTAGTAGTTTTTTCATCCTTACTTCCTTTAATTAAAGATAAAAAAACTGCCATTTTAGGCGGGACAGCAGGTGGGTTTACATTAGGAATTCTAGGCATATCCATATTAACTTTAACCCTTATATATTATAATGAAATTTTTCAATTAGAGATCCCTATGTTAAAAATTTGTGATTATATTGGGTATAATTATAGAATAGTTTATGCTATTATTCTTTGGATTGCTATGTTTACCACAGCCTTAGCACAGGGATTTGGGTTCATAAATAGACTAGAGGAAGGAAAATATAAACTATTATTTACTGTTCTTTTTTGCATATCTGCTATTCCTTTAGCAAAATTAGGATTTTCTAATTTGGTGGGGGTGCTTTATCCTGTATTTGGATTTATTGGGGCTTTGGTAATGGGAGTTGTTTTAGTTAAACTTTAAAGATGCTACAACTTTAGTAGCATCTTTTTATTATATTTTAAAATCTTTCCTTATTCTGTTATAATAGTATTAAAACCGGAGATGATGATAAAAATGCCCTATATAAATATAGATAACAAAAATATCCACTACAAACAATATGGCAAAGGGGAAAGTATAGTTTTTTTAAGTGGTATGTTAATGTCAATTAATAGCTGGTCGCCTTTTATTAAAACTGTGTCTAAAAATTATAATATGATTACCATTGATTTATTAGATCAAGGAAAATCAGATGGTTCCAATGGGGACTATAATGTAGAACTTCAAGTACAAGTTTTAAAGAAATTTTTAGATAAACTAGGACTAAAAAAAGTAAGTTTATTGGGAATGTCCTATGGTGGAAAAGTTGCCTTAGATTTTATTTGTAAATATCCAAATATGGTTAAATCTTTAATTCTATCTAATACCGACAGCCATACTACAGATTATATGAAAGGAATAGCAGAACGATGGATAAAAGCAGCGGCTACTTTAGATGCTTCTATATTTTTAAATTCCACTATGCCCTATATGTATTCTTATGGCTATTATAAAGAAAATTATGAAGGTCTAGGGGAATTAGAAAAGGTATTTAATAAAATTATGAATAGGGAGTGGTTTAAAAGGTTTGAAAATTCCTTAAATAGTGCAGATGGCTTTAATGTAAATCATAAACTAAATACAATTAAAGTACCTACATTAATTATTAGTTCAGAACTTGATGTAATTACTCCAACTATATATCAAGAATTACTTCATAGGGAGATTAAGGGTTCTATATGGAAAACTATAAAAGATGTAGGTCATGCCTCTATGTATGAAAAACCAGAGGAGTTTATTTCTATAGTAATGGAATTTTTACAGAAATGGTAAATATTCATTATTATCTTCACCGTATTTTCCTTTAATACAGTTTTCAATTATTCTAATGCCCTCTACTATTTCTCCATTTGAAACTGAGCCAAAGCTTAATCTTATATAATTAGAATATAAGCTATCACCTAAAAAAAATATTTTACCTGGAACTAATGCTACATTGTTTTCATTACATTCATTATACAATTCTATAGAATCTATTTCTTTAGGTAGTTTAACCCATATACTTAGTCCACCTTTTGGTTCTACAAAGGAGATATTGTATTTTTCAAGTTTTTTTAGTTCTTTTATCATAGTATTATATTTTTCACTATATACTTTATTAACATTTTCAATATGGTCCTTCCAATAACCTTTTCTTAAAAATAGATCAAAGGCTCTTTGCAAAAATCCAGAGGAGGAAATATCTGTAGTATGCTTAACCCTTAATATATCCTTAAATAAATTATTAGGAACTGTCATAAATCCCATTCTAACTCCAGGCATAAAGATTTTAGAGAAGGATTTAATATATATTACATGTTCTGAATTATCCATAGATTTTAAAGGCAAATTTTTTTTATTACTATAATTTAAATCTGTCATAAAATCGTCTTCTATAATATAAAAATTATATTTTTCACTAAGTTTAATTAATTCCTGCTTTTTTTCATAAGAATAAGAATAGGTAGTGGGACTTTGATAATTAGTCATCATATAGAAAAACTTAGGACTAGATTTTTTTATATGATTATGAAATACCTCTAAATTAATTCCATCTTCCTCTATGGGGATGCCTAGAATTTTAGCACCTCTAGATTTAAAGGCCTGAGTAGCTCCTGAATAGGTGGGGTTTTCTACAAATATTAAATCTCCAGGGGATATTAAAGTCTTAGTAATTATATCTATACCTTGTTGGCCACCAGAAATTATTTGTATTTCATCCTTAGAAACTTTCATATTATAATTTTCCATTAAAAATAGGGATATAGACTCCCTAAAAGGCTCATAGCCATTTATTTCTGGATATAAAAAGGCATTACCCTTATCCCTATCTAATACTTCTATTAAGGACTGTTTAAATTCTTCCATTGGGAATATTTCAGGGGTAGGGGATACCGAGGCGAAATTAATGCTATTTTTAGAAATAGGCATAATGCCTCCTATCATTAATTCTATATCCTCATCTTCCATATAGGGAATTTTCATATTATAATTAGTGCCTCTAATATAGGTACCAGAGCCTTTTACAGAATATACATAGCCTTCTTGTTCTAAAAGTTTATAAGCATTTACAATTGTAATATTGTTTACTTCCAGTTTTTTTGCTAAACTTCTAATAGAGGGTAATTTTTCTCCTTCTTTTAAATCTTCATTTTCAATTTTTAGTTTAATATTTTCATAAAGTTGTATATATAGTGGAGTGTCTAAGTTTCTATTTATTAACATTTTATAACCTCCAATTAAATGTATGGGTACATTTATTATACCAAATATAATAAAAATTAAAAGAGGTGGGACATTGAAAACTAAGAAAAAGGGTGGAAAACTTATTATAATTATAATTTTAGTTTTTGCATCCATATGGTTTTTATCCGATAGGAAGAACCAAGAAAAACTTGTAGCCCTATTTAAAAATAAAGATATAAAGGTTAAGGATATAAAAACTAAAGATATAGACTTAAATATATCTAAATCTATTCCTATAGAGGAAGGAACTATAGATATAGGAAATTATAAGGGAATCGTTTTGTGGAATGGAGAGAAGCTCACTAAAATAAATAATGATGGAGAAATAGTTAAGGAAAAGGAATTTAATTTTGAGGAAATTGGAATTTGCATGGGGGATAAAAATATTTATATTTATGAAAAGCCTACAGGCGAAATTTATATATTAAATGATAATTTAGAAACCATAGATAAGATTCAAATGGAAACTAGAGTAGAAAATATAGTGGAGAGCTTCGACTATATTTTAATTCATACTAAAGAGGATTTTAGGGAGAGTATAGAAATATTAAATAAGGATAAAAAGATAATAGAGAGCATTATTACGGAAAATAGAAGTATTTTAAACTATAGTATAAATTCTTCAGGAAATCAATATATGATATCTACCATGAGTTTGGAGAGTTCAGGAATTAAATCTGAGATCCAAGGTTTTAAAATTGGAGGAGATGAGTTATTTTATCATGAGTTTAAGGATGAAATAGTTTTATACACAGAATATATAGATAAAGATAAAATTATATTGATGACAGATTCTAATTTATACTGTATTTCCGGGAAGGAAATCCTATGGAATAGATCATATGAATCTTTAAAAGATATATATTTTTATAACGGAGAGATATATATATTATATAGCAATACAATGGAGATTCTTTCCACAGATGGGGATATAAAATTTAATTTTTCTTTTTCTG
>DAIMNI010000080.1:5084-8420 GCA_036720245.1 Tissierellia bacterium
ATAGGAAAATCCTTGCCTATGACAATTATATAGTTTTATATGGAAATGGATATATAATAGGCCTAGATAATGAAGGGGAAATTTTTAAATATAAATCTGAAGATAATATAATAAAAGCAGTTAAGGATAATAGAAAAATCATGATATTATATAATGACAAAATAGATTTAGGAAATTTTTAATGTAAAGGTGGATTTTTGTGAATTGGATAGATATAATTATTATATCAATATTAATATATAGAATGTTAAAAGGATTTACTCTAGGCTTAGTATTATCCATATTTAATATAATTCAGACCATATTATCTGTAATACTTACCAAAAGGTATTATATATATATTTATGGGTATATAAATAATAATCCTAAGATTTATAATTTATTTGAAAAAATGGTGGAATTTATTCTAGGAATATTATTTTATTCTAAGTCCAAGAAAGATTTTAGTTTTATTCCAGATCTTATATCTAAGGGCTTAGTGGGTTTAATTATAAAGATTTTTTCTATAATCTTAATTTTTTGGATAATAAATTTTCTAATATCTATTGTTTTAGAATTGTTTTCATTTTTATTAAAGACTCCTATATTAAAAGGGTTAAATAGAATTAGTGGACTAATATTTGGTTTAATGGAGGGCTTATTTATAATATATTTATTTAGTTTTATACTTTCTCCTATTTCTACAATTTTTCCCAATACTTTTTTAGGGGAAGGAATAATTAATTCTGTTATTTTAAATTATATAAGGGAAATAAGTTTATCTAGAGGAGGGATTTTATGAGAAAAGAAGATTATGCATTTGGTTTTTTCCTTGTTTTTATTGGGGTTTTGTTTTTATTATTAAATTTAAATGTACTAAATTTTGAGTGGTTATTGTTTATACTATCTATAGGGCTGATAGTTGAGTATTTTATAAAAGACCATTTGGGCTATTTAATTTCCGGATTGGTTTTATTGGCAATTTCCCTAATATATATCCTAAATGAATATGCTTTTCCTGGAGTAAATATTAAAGGCTTTTTATTCTTATGGATATTTGGCATAATATCCATGGTATTATATGGCAGGCAAAAATCTAAGGGGCTATTAATATTTGGAACAATACTTCCAGCGCTAGGAACTTATAATCTAATAGAGGAACTATCCTCTGGAAATGTTTCTTGGACCCTTTATTTATTATTTGGAATTGCATTTTTTATAATTTATTTAATAGGATATAGAAGTTCTGATATAGAATGGCCAAGACATTTGGCTTTAGCCATGGTAGTAGTATCTATATTATTTTTAATAAATACTAAAACCGCTATGGAATTTAAGTTTTGGAAATTTATAAACTATCTATGGCCAATAATATTAATTTTAATAGGAATTAAAATAATTTATAATATGATAAAATTAAGAGAATAATCAACTGAAAAAATTGCCATCCTGAACTTTGTTTAGGATGGCAATTTTCTACTACTCCACTACTATCTCTACCTTTTCCCCATCTTCAGATTCAATATCCACAAGTTTTCCTACAAAACCAGCTTTTATAGCATCAAATAATTCTATAAAATCATTTTCTGTCATTCCTGCTTCTTTTAATTCAGGCACAAAGGCTGGGCCAAATTTACCTGCCATCCTCATACCTACATCTATTAAGGCTATAGGCACTGTTACATTGACTTTTGATTTATCGTTTGGATCAATTACCCTTATTTTTAGCCATTTGGCCTCTTGATTTTTAACATGAACCTCTTCTAGATCCCCTAGTGCATCTAATAAATTCATGCCTTCTTCTGGGGTGATTTTACCATCCTCTATCATTTTTAGTATTTGTAGTTTTTCCTCCCTCATATTACCCCTCCTAATAAATTTTTATAGAAGAATTAGAAGTAGTAGCTAATAATTTCAAACTATTTTCATCTTCTTTATAATTAACACTATGAGCTATTATACTTTTCTTTCCAAGATTAGCCTGCTTATTTAATTCATATACAAGGCTTGGCAATTCTAAATCTATATTGCCTATTGAAGTTTCTAAATCTAAATAAATTTCCTTATATAATTTATCTAATTCTATATCTATACCTCCGTTAGAAGTGGCTATTTTTAAATAATTTAATTTATCTAAATCTAAATCATTTAATTGCACTTTAGCATTAGAAGTAATTAATTCTATTTTTTTGCTTTCTGCATCCTCTACTTCTATAGATGAATTGGAGGTCTTAGCTATGATTTCCTCTGCTATTATATCATCTAAAATAACTTTTCCATTTTTAGTAATTAAGTTTATATTTTCTGTTTCTATATCTTCAGCTAATATATTGGAATTGCTAGTATTAGCATCTATTTTAGGAGCTATTATATCATCTAAAATAATCCTGCCATTTTTAGTATTTATAAATACTTCATCTCCTTCAATACTTTCCATTGTAATGGCAGCATTACTGGTATTTAAATTAAAAGTATTTCCAGTAAAATCATTAATCTTTAATTGCCCATTAGAACTTTTTAAATGAATATCTTCATAGGGCTTATCTGGCAAAAATACCTTTAAATTTATGGACAGATTGCCGCTAAATTTAGGAGAGAAGACTATTTTATTGTCTAATTCATAAAAATCAAAGAAATCCTCATTTTCCTGAATTAGTCCTTTTTTATATTTACAATTTATTTCTATAGATATATAATCTTCACCCCAATTTTCTAAGATAATTCCCCCATTAATAGCTTCTATGTCTATAATGGGATTATCTATATGGGAAATATCTATTTCTACTGTAGTATTAATACTTTCAGTTCTACCAGAAAATCCGCCAAAGTTTATATCACTAAATGCTTTTGCAATTTTATTCCCTATATCAATCCCCATATCTTCTATCTTTTTGCCTTGTTCCTTTGCTATTTCACCTATTTCATCCGCCTTTTCTTTAGCTTTTTCCTCATTAATAAAACTGCCTTCATCTGTTTCCTCTAGGGCTTCTAAAAGTTTAACTGCCTCCTCTGAATTAATTTTACCATCTTGTAGCATAGATAATATCATCATTCTTTCTTCTTTCATTAATAATCCCCCCTTGTACAATATAGTTATAATCAAATTACAGTTTTCCACTGTAATAATTATCAATTTCTTAAATAATAATATAGTCTTCTTTTCTAATCATTAAATACATTTCTTTGGCTTCTCACCTTAGCCATAAAGCCAGTTTAATTTGGCCTGAACCATGACAATATTGTATAATTAATTTATGGATTTGGAGGTTGATGCAATTCCCCCTAGGACGCCTTTGGGCGACTACCTGTAAAAAAGAGTATCTATCCATTCTCATAAGATTACATTATTTGGCTGGT
>DAIMNI010000014.1:0-3764 GCA_036720245.1 Tissierellia bacterium
GAACAGTAGTATCCATGAATATGTTTGACTGTGCCCAAACTCCACTATATAGAACTTTTGAAATGGTAAAACAAGAAGCTAGCAAATACGGAGTAGCAGTAACAGGCTCAGAATTAGTAGGCCCAGTGAAATTAGAGTATCTATTAAACAATTTAGATTTCTATTTAGGATTACAAGGACTAAGACAAGATCAAATATTAGAAACTCATTTAATGAAATAAAAAAATGCAGAAGGGATTGTCCCTTCTGCATTTTATAGATAAGATATTGTATTTTCTTTTTTTCTTTTAACGATAAAATGTATGTCCACCAATTGTAGAAACATAAGCCTTATTTTTCACAATCCAAGAACCTGCTGCCTTACTTGGATTAAAGAAATAAGTGGCATCTCCTACAGGTTTGGAACCACTAAGTGCTTCTTTTGCTGCATTTATACTATCTTCAGATGGAGTATTGTAAATAGAACCATTGTGAACAGTTTCGAACTGTGGAATATTTCCAAAGTATTCAAATATTACTCCATATACAGTATTAGGAAAATCCTTTGACTTGACTCTATTCAAAATCACATTTCCCACAGCTACTTTACCTTTATAAGATTCTCCACTAGCCTCAGCTTGTATAACCCTAGATAGCCAGTATATGTCATCAGAATTATATTCTTTAGAGCTTGTCCCTTTTTCAGGCACTGTAGAAACATTATTTAAAGTTTTTTGAGTTTCTGCTCCTGCGATACCATCTATTCTAATGCCCTGATCTATTTGAAAATCTATAACAGCTTTTTCTGTTACTTTTCCATATATTCCATCTAGATCAAAATTGTAATAACCCATTTGTTTTAAAGCCTTTTGCAATTCTAATACATCTTCACCTTTGTGAGTGAATTGCATAGTTCTATAGTACCCACTAGCTGATACTTGCATAGACATTGCTAATATCAATGTCAACAATAATACACTTACTATTTTTTTCATAAATTTAGACTCCCTTCCTAAACTCTATCTTCGAATTTTAGTTATTATTTTGGTTAAACTTTAAACTAATTTCCTAGGACCTAATAATTTAGGATTTTTTTATCCAATGGATTTGTAATAAAAACTATTATATAGGAAGATTTGTATTTTGTAAACACTTTGTAACCATATACCAAAACTTAACAAAATGTTCCCTTGCCATCTTATTTCTTATTCTTCTTCATAAAGGCATAGGCCCCATTAACTTCTCCACCTAATATAATCGTAATGCTGGAGATATATAGCCAAACTAAAAGTATTATAATTCCTCCTAGAGAACCGTAGGTTTTAGAATAGTTTCCAAAATTATTTACATAGAAGGAAAAGACCATGGAGGCGATTATCCAGCCTATAGCAGCAAACAAGGCCCCTGGTATAGTATCTCTAAATTTTATTTCTAGCCCTTCCACTGGAGTAGGACTAAATCTATATAATAATGCAAATATTATTACCATAGATAAAAAAGGAATGATGATTCTTAGGAATTCCCATATATGATAAAAAATATGTGTAGCACCAAATGCAGAAAAAATTTTCCTACCAATTACCTCTCCAAATACCAACATAGATAAAACTATAATAAGTACAATAGCTAAGGCTACGGTGAATATAATTGCAATCCCTTTTAATCTCCAATAGGGTCTTTTCTTTTCCACATCATAGGCCTTATTAACTGCCCTCATGATGGAAGATATCCCCAAGGAACCAGTCCATAGAGCTAGAATAATACCTATGGATAAAAGGGTATCTGAACTATAGCCTACAATTTCTTTTGCTATACCCCTTAATAGAATTTGAGTTTCCAAAGGCAATACTATTAAAAGATTGTCTAATATTTCTTCTTGTGCAATAGATGTATAGCTTAATATATTTAGAAAAAATATTAAAAAGGGAAATATGGAAAGTATTAAAAAATAAGTCAATTGGCCTCCAACGGCGGATACTTCATCTTCTAAAATGCCAGTTATGAATTTATCTAAGAAAACAAACCAATCCTTATCCTTATGTTTATCTAGTTTATCTTTAATATTATCTAATAATTCCAATAGATACACCCTCTCCATGATAATTTTCAATAGTATCTAGTATATATTACCATAATGTCCAAAAATCATCAAATAAATAATAGAAGAGGGGAGTTTCCCCTCTTCTATGTTAAATTAAAGCTATCACCATCTACAATTAAATCATGGGATTTAGATATATATTGTTCTATAGTATTAGGAGAAATACCTAGAGTTTCTAATGCAAAAGGTGAAAAATTATAAGCTAATCCATCTGCACCAATGCTAATTCCTATCATCATAGTAATAGCATCGGCAATGTGGACAATGGAAACCAAAGTAGAGTCTATAGTAGAATTTTCAGGGCTATGATGAAGGCCTATGGCTTCTACTAATTCTTCGGGGAAATTCCATTTATTTGCAATCTTTTCACCAATTTGTGCATGATTAAATCCTAGTATTTCTTCTTCTGCCTCTAGAAAAGACATATTACTATATTCTACTTTATTTACTATGGCATTGTATTCTTGTTCCACATAAAAATTTAAAATGGTTTTACCTATATCCCTCAGTAATCCTCCAATATAGGCAGTTTCAGGCTTAGGATAATTAATATCCTTGGCAATATATCTAGATATAATTGCACAGGTTTGAGATTGAGTCCATAGATCTTTTTCTTCTAGGGCATAGCCTTTTAATTCAGCTTCCATCATTTTGGATATGGTGGAGGCCAAGGTCATACTCTTTATAGTTTGAAATCCCAATAATATAGTGGCTTGGGATACAGTATTGATTTTTCTAGGATACCCATAATAAGCAGAATTAGCTAGTTTTAATATTCTAGCAGTTAAACTCTGATCCTTTAAAATTTCTTTTTCTAAATCTTTAATTGTGGAATCTGGATCTTCTGTAATTTCAATTATTTTATTAACCCTATTTGGTAATATAGGCATATCATTTACTTTATTGACTATATGTTCTAATTTCTTTTCTTTCATAATGTCCACCCCATATATAGTATATACTATTATTATACTAATTTAATAAAGTATATACTATAGACATAAAGGATTATTTATTTTCCGAATGCTTTATATGTTTCATTAGAGAAATGACTTTCCCATAATTGTCGTCCTCATCTCCAGCTAAGGCTTTAAATACAATTTTACCAAGGGAAGTAATTTCAATCCCTATTTCAGGATAGAAATTATATTTTAACAATCCAATCATTTCTAGATAATTATAGTATTCTAATAGAAAATTAGATTTTCCCAAATTCTTTGGCAATAATATAAGATAACTTTGATTAGTGTTTTCCTCTAGGGAAACCAATAAATTTAATAAATTTTTCCTAAGGGTTTCCATGTTTCTCTCTTCTTTGAGAGGATCAATATCATTCATAAATTTATCATCCCATATATATTGGAGGAATAAAGTATATTTATCTTCATCACTTAGCCAAAGATATTGGGAGGCCTTTTTAGTAGCCACTAAAAAATCTCCATCTAATTTTAGCAATTTATTGTCTAAGGCAAAAACATAGAAGAAGTTTAGCATTGGGAAATCAACTTGATTTGGAGCCTTACTATCTATAGCTTCTTCATTTTCCATTATGCCGTTTAATTCTAATAGGGTATTTCTCTTAATGTGTTTTCGCTTTTTTGTTAATTCCACAGCTTCGTTTATATACCATACTTGAGCCTTCACCTGTTCATCGGAGGTACCATATAAGTGCATATCATAATCC
>DAIMNI010000014.1:3774-29995 GCA_036720245.1 Tissierellia bacterium
ATAAAATAAACTTCTCAAAATCCATTATAAAATTAAGGGCTTGTTCATTTAATATGGAAGCTATTCGATAGTTTATACTCCTATCTATATTAAAAGGTTTTTCCGCATATTGAACTTTGTTTAAATATATAAATATATCTTGATATATTTTGAAGATTTCTTCATAGGATTCCTTATAAATAGGATATTTATTTTTCAAATAGCCTAGATATCTTTTAATTGTATCAATATATGAAACTAATTCAGATTGATCAGTAATAAATCCATCCTCTATCAATGCGCTTATCAATTCTTCCATATTAATCTGGTCTAAATCATATAAAGTCATCTCTTCATCCATCAAATAGTATTCAAATAAATTGATTAAATTACTAATATGTTTTTTAATTTTAATCCTTGGCAAATGATAGGATAAATAGTTTTCAAATTCGTCTAATTCATCATATAAAATAGAACTAATATCCTCATTCATTTCCACTACTTCATATATACATTCAGTATAAATTCTATACAGATTTACACTATATTGTTTTAAATATTTCTCCATAGTAAGTTCAGGTTTCTTAAATCTAAGACGATTATAGTCTATAAAAACTTCCTCTAAAAAATCATTCTTAGCTGATTGAGGTAAGAAACTAATATTTCCAATAAAGCCCTCATATTCAATTATCTTTCCAACTCGCCCAAAAATTAAATCGGATTTTTTTAATATGGTAGCCAAACTAGGTTCCCAAATCTTATGTTTGTCACCAGTTAGTATATCTAATACATATATATACTCCCCTTTATTTCCTTCTATTTCAAATAAGGAAACATAGGATTTGTTTCTTTCCCTTAGGATTTCTTTCTCCAAATGAGTTAATCCATGGGGCCTATCTTCTAACATATGCTCTATAAAGGTCTTTCCATAATCAGTTCTATAATCGATACTAACCCATACATTAAAGGCAATCATAGCTTTTTCATCGTCAAAATCTGGATAATAAAATTCTATGGAATCTAGAGAATTATCCTTTTTAATAAAATCATTTATATATTGAATTAATTTTCTCGTAGTATTTTCTTGAATAGTTTGTATTTCCTTATAACTTAATCTATACATAGGACCCTCCAAATAAAAATTATTAAATATAATATATATTATTATATATTATATACTAATATCCATGATTCTGCATAAACAAAAATATAAAAACTTTGGAAAAATCTAATTTTAAGTTTATAATATAAATAGATAGAGCTTTTGGAGGAGGGATTTCACTGTTAGGAATACTTTTTCAAAATTTATTTAGTCGTGTTGGATTAATAATGTTATTGGCTTTTGTTATGACTAGAATTGAGTTCTTTAGAAAATTAATAGTAAAGGAGAACACAAATTGGAAGGATAAATTAATATTATCTATTATATTTGGCATATACGGAGTTATAGGTACCTATACGGGTATTCCCATTAAAGGTGCCATTGCCAATGGCAGAGTAATAGGAGTTTTTATTGGGGGATTATTAGGAGGGCCTTTTGTAGGCTTTATGTCTGGTCTTATAGCAGGTGGCCATAGATTTTTAATAGATATAGGTGGTTTTACAGCCTTTTCTTGTGCCTTTTCTACCTTTACTGAAGGAATTATTGGGGGACTTTTAAAGAAAAGGATAGATAAATCTGAAAACAAATGGACTTTTGCCCTTATATCTGGAATGTTGGCAGAAGTTTGGCAAATGATTGTAATATTAGTTTTTTCTAGCCCTCTAAAAGATGCTTGGGAATTGGTTAAAATTATTGGAATGCCTATGATAATTGCCAATGGAATAGGTATTTCAGTTTGTATGTCTATAATTTATGGAGTATCTAAAGATGTAGAAACAGCAGAGGCTTTTCAAGCTCAATTGGCTTTAAAAATTGCCGATAAAACCTTGATTTATTTTAGAAAAGGTTTAAATGAAAATACTGCCCATGAAGTAGCTAAAATAATAATAGATATGACAAAATTTGATGCTATTGCCTTTACAAATAAGGAAAAAATCTTAACTCATGTAGGTGTAGGGGAAGAACATCATTTATCGGGATGCCCTATCAGGACAAGCCTAACTAAAAAGGTATTAAAGGAAGGAGAGTGCATTATTGCCAATACTAAAGAGGAAATAGGCTGTAATAAAAAAGATTGCCAACTTAAATCCGCTATTATTATTCCATTAATAGAAGGGGAAGAAGTAAAAGGCACATTGAAATTATATAAGAATAGAGAAAATGCCATTAATAAAGCAGAAACAGAATTGGCATTAGGTTTGGGGCATTTGTTTTCCACTCAAATTGAACTTAGTAAAATAGATCATCAAAGGGAATTATTAGCCAAGTCTGAGTTAAAGGCATTGCAATCTCAAATAAATCCCCATTTTTTATTTAATACTATGAACACTATAATTTCACTAATTAGGACCAAACCAGATGAGGCTAGGAAATTATTAATACATTTAAGTAATTATTTTAGAAATAATCTACAGGCAAATAGTGAGGAAGTGGATTTATATAAAGAAATAGAAACTATTCAATCTTATTTGGAAATAGAAAAAGCAAGATTTGGGGATAAATTAAAGATTATATACAATATTCCTAAAGGTATCGAATGTTCATTGCCTCCATTATTGCTTCAGCCTATAGTAGAAAATGCAGTTAAACATGGAATTTTTGAAAAATTAGAAGGGGGTACTGTGGAGATTACTATTATAGATAATAGTAGGGAAACAGAATTAATAGTAAAAGATAATGGCATAGGCATGAGTGAAGAAACTTTATCTACATTATTTGCAGATGGGAAGGGCAGAGGAATAGGACTTAAAAATGTAAATGACAGATTAAAAAGTAAATATGGGGAAAAGCATGGTCTAGACATTAAATCTCAATTAGGTCAGGGAACTATAGTTAAAATGATAATTCCAAAGGAGGTGTAGTATGATGATAAGGACATTAATAGTAGATGATGAGGCACCTGCCAGAGAAGAATTGATATATAGTTTAAAGAGATTTCAGGAGATTGAAATTATTGGAGAGGCCTCTCATGGAATGGAGGCTATAAAATTAAATAGTAAATTAAAACCAGATTTAATTTTTTTAGACATACAAATGCCAAAACTAAATGGAATTGACGTGGCTAGAAGAATATTAGATAGTAATCACAAGCCCTATATAGTATTTGTTACAGCCTATGAAGAATATGCCATAGATGCCTTTGAAGTAAATGCTATGGACTATATACTTAAGCCTATTACAGAAGAAAGATTGGAAAAAGGCATGGAAAAAGTTTTAGATAAAGTAGAGAAATCTGGAAAAGTAGAGATTAAAAGGCATGAAATTAGCAATAAAATTTGTGCCTATGCCAATGGTAAATTAATTCCCATAGATTTAAAGGAAATAATTTATGCTACTGTGGAAGACAAAAACACAGTAATTTTTAGCACTAAAGGTAAATATGAAGTGAATTATACCTTAGGAGAGCTATCTGAAAGATTAAATAGCCCTACGTTTTTCCGCAGTCATAAATCCTTTTTAATTAATTTAGATCATATTGAATTTATAGAGCCTTGGTTTAATTCCACATTTAATGTGGTGTTAAAGAATGTGGATATAAAAATACCTGTTAGCAGGGGACAGTCTAAAGAATTTAGAAAATTAATGAATATAAATTAAATTTGCATTTGAACCTTGTTTATTGTATTTCATCCTAAGTTTTATGCAACTTGTATTAAAATCCCCAATTATTATTTTAATTAAGATATACTTTAATTAAGTTCAAGGAGGAAAATATGGATATAGATAATTATTTGAATATTATAAAAGGGCGATTGGAAAGTAATTTTGACCTTATTTGGGATTATACTATTGATAATTATGAAATCGATTTATTTGGAAGATTTAATATGAAATCGGAAAAATATATATTAACTAAAGAAGCAGTAATAGATACTATGGAAAATAATGAATATTTGTTTATTAAATATATTAATGATTTAAATAAGGCTTATTTAGAGGACTATATAAAACTTTTAATTGGGAGTATTGACAAATTAATTGAACCTAGTAGGGATCATATGTCCAGTGTTATTACAGGTGTATTAGTACTCGATAATAGGCCAGATGAGGAAATTATAAGAACGATAGAAAAATTTAAATATCAAAAAAGCTTTTCTTTTGGATTTAAAGGCTGGGTGGATATTCGTTTGATTTTGGTTATTATGAATGAAAATCATATAATAACAAATAAGAAGGGGAAGGAGGTCAGAGAAGTCTATCAAGTTTAATTTTTTATTTCCGTAGCTTTAACAATTTAAAGGAAGGGAGCGTCATTATGAATTCGTTATGGATAATGTTAGGTAGTATTCTTATTTTTATCATTGCTTATGCCACTTATGGAGCATGGTTGGCTAAACAATGGGGAATAGATCCAACAAGAAAAACTCCTGCTCATACTATGGAAGATGGAGTTGACTATGTGCCTACTAGTCCATCAGTATTATTAGGCCATCACTTTTCATCTATAGCAGGTGCGGGACCAATTAATGGACCTATTCAGGCAGCAATTTTTGGTTGGGTACCTGTATTATTGTGGATTATAATAGGTAGTATTTTCTTTGGTGGAGTTCATGACTTTGGTTCATTATTTATATCCATTCGTCATGATGGTAAATCCATTGGGGAAGTAATCAATGATACAATGGGCAAAAAGGGAAAACGATTGTTTTTAATATTTGCATGGCTAACACTATTATTAATTATAGGGGCTTTCTCTAATATAGTAGCATCTACTTTTGCAGCAACTCCTGAAGCAGCCACATCCTCACTATTATTTATAGCTCTTGCTATTGGCTTTGGATGGGCAGTATATAGAAAGGGAGTATCCTTAAAAGTAGGTACTATAGTTGGTGTAATTCTTCTATTTTTATTTGTATGGGTAGGGACTATATTCCCACTACAATTAAGTGTAAACACTTGGATAGTAATATTGGGAATTTATATTTTCATAGCCTCCACTGCACCAGTTTGGATATTATTACAACCTAGAGATTATTTAAATTCATTTTTATTATATGCAATGATGGCTGGAGCAGTATTAGGAATTATAATTTATAGACCTACAATTCAATTACAAGCTGTTACAGGCTTTAATCTAGGAGATAAACAATTCCTATTCCCAATGCTATTTGTTACAGTAGCCTGTGGTGCTATTTCAGGATTTCACTCCTTAGTATCTTCTGGAACTACTTCTAAACAAATAGATAATGAAAAAGATGCGTTGAAAATAGGTTATGGTGGCATGCTTATTGAGGGGGCATTAGCAGTTATAGCTTTAATTACTGCAGCATATTTAAGTCAAGGAGAATTAACTGAATTACTAAAAGGTGGACCTGTAAATGTATTTTCTAATGGTGTAGGAACTTTCATGGCTAAGTTTGGTATTCCTTTTGAAACAGGGAGGACTTTTGTAGCTTTAGCAGTTTCAGCTTTTGCACTAACTAGTTTAGATACTTCAACTAGACTTGCTAGATTTATTTTCCAAGAGTATTTTGAAGACATGGGGGAAAAATCAGGGAAAAAAGCCGATTCTCCATTAACTAATATGTATGTATCTACAATAATCACTGTAGTATTAGGTTCAATCTTAGCAGCAGGTGGATATAAGGCTATTTGGCCAATATTTGGTTCTGCAAATCAATTATTATCAGCCTTAGCTTTAATGGCCATAGCATTATGGTTAAAGAAGGAAAGAAAGAATTACAATATGATAACTATCCCAATGGTATTTATGCTAGTTGTAACTCTTAGTGCATTAGTATTATTGACTATCACTAGTTTTGAATCTGGAAAATATATACTAGTAGTATTTCCAATACTATTATTTATACTAGCCATAGTATTGGCTGTTGAAGGGTATAGGATTTTATTTAAGAAAGACACTGCAAAATTAAGTAAATAATAATAGATTTATCAAAAACGGTGGTTCTAGGAACTACCGTTTTTTTTCGTATTATGGTAAAATATTAATATAAGTAGATAAGTATTGGTACCCGGTACCAACCTTAATTTCTCCGTAACAAAGTGGAGGCATTAATTGGGAGCGTCCGGCAGGACGGACTTACTGACTTATTGATAAATAGATTATATTTTGGGGTGTTGTTATGGATAAAAAGATTCAAGAATTCATAGAAGAGTATAAAAAGAAAAGCAAAAAGCGATTCGACATAATAGAATTGGAAAAATACATAATTGAAAAACTTGGTGGGGCTAAAAGTTATTTAGCCTTTGGGGGTTATGAGGAATTTTATAAAAATATTGTAAAATTTAAAAGTGAAGGAAAAGTAAAGGAAATAAAATCCTCTGATTATAATGGGATGAATCCAGCTTTGAAATTGAGATGGGAAATTATATATAGTGAAGAACCAAAATGGGATAATCGTCAAATATTAAAGTACTCGGATTGTTTAGATTTTAGCTATTATGTAAATAATCCTAAATATCAAAGTGAAAAAGAATGGGAGTATATAGAGAATATTTATAGTTTTTTAAAAGAAAGAGACTCAAGAGAATGGGCTAGTGTAGAAGAAAGGAGCCTAGAACTTTTTTACGATGAAAAATTTTTAACAAATAAAAAAGATAGAGATAAGGGTAGATATGGAATATTAAGTAGATTAAAATTGGACTTTGAAGATTTAAAAATGAAAAAGTATGGGGAAATGTTTATTTATTGGAATAGGGGAATCAAAAATCCTAAAAATATTATAATCCTAGAAAATCATTCCACATTTTTTTCTTATAAGAGAATTGCAGAAAAGGATTTAAGTATATTGGGTTTCACACCAGATATTTTAATTTATGGTGAAGGAAAGAAAATAGAAAACAGCTTCTCCTTTATAGAGGAAATTGCAGATATAGAAAATATTAAGGTGCTTTATTTTGGAGATATAGATTTAGAAGGCTTTGGGATTTACTTTAGATTAAAAGAAAGGTATCCAAATATAGATATAAATTTACAAAAAGATGCCTATATTCATTTATTAGAACTTTGTAATAGGGAATATGTAAATCCTGCAGGATTTTGTCATTCTGAGGCCAAAGGGGTCATCCCCCTTTACCTAGACTTCTTCATTCAAGAAATGGCCGAATCCCTTAACCAAAGAAACTTCCAAAAACTACTATATCTCTATGATAACAATCTACGAATACCCCAAGAATTAATTAATTATGAATATCTATTAAAGGTGATACAATGACTATAGAAAAGGGCTTTTTCAATAGAATGAAAAAAATGCAAACCATAAGAATGTTAGGTAGTGGAATGGATTTAGGGGAATTAAATGAATATTCCTATGAAATATCCTTCTTGCTAATACAAAATATTTTTAATCGGGAAATTAGGGAAAACCCCAATAGAACTAGAAAAGATATGATATTTATAACTGAGAAAATTTTAAGGGAGATGGATTTAGAAGGGGATAGGGAAATTGTCGAAAGAATAGTAGATGGCACTCTTTGGTATAGGGAACCCAATCGACAGGAGGCTTTTAGCACTAGAATTTATAATGAAAATACTAATACTAAGGAAGAATATATTTTTAGATATTTTCAAGTAGATAGAGAAAATAGTCATTGGGAAGAGGGAGGGGCTACAGTTTATATGCTAACTGAGGAAGCCCAAGAGATGATTTTTATTACTAGAGAAATCTTAGAGGAATTTGGCTTTGATTTAGAGCAGTTTTATACTTTACAATTAATTAAAACGGGGAATTTCACCAAGGCTCAAAATAGTATAGATAATTTAATTGCTAGAGTTAAAACTTTAATCAATAAAGAAAAAGAATATAGAAGGGATATAATAAGGGATCCCCAAAATATTTTTATAGATAGAAGCATTAGGGGCAAAAAAACAGAAGAAGAAATAAAAGCCCAATTTGAAGAAGAACAAAAAGTATTTAAAAATATGTTAGCATGGGAAAGTAGATACGACTCCCTGCCAGTGGAGAAAAAACGAGAAGCGGAAAAAATGTTTGAAAATCTTGAAAGGGCTAGAGGGCTTCATGATACTTTGGCTAGATATGTAATGGAAAATTTAGCCTTAGAAATAGAAATTAGAGTTAAATATCCAGAGGCTTTTTGGAAAATATCTAATTATAGTTTTAAAAAGGATATTTGGCAAAACAATATAGTTAAAAATGGAGTAGATAATATGGAGGATTTAGAAAAGATAATAGCCCCATTATTTTCACCTAAAATAGAATTTATCTATCCCTTAGACTGGGCTTGGTCAGAGCAATTAATTAAAAGTAAAAGGAAATCCACAAAGGAAGAATACGAAATACTAGAAGAGGACTGGGTGTTTAAAGAAGTAGATTGGGAATTATTAGTAGAGCTTTGGGAAGGAATTTTTATAAAATTATTAGAAGAAGGTAGCTTTTCCATACTAGAACTAAATCATATTAATCCAGAAGAAAAAGTTAAATGGTTAAAGCAAAGAGAGAATATAGATATATTTATGATGTTTGTTATCTCTCCCATGGTATTGGAATTAGACTATATAGGAGATGATGAAAGACTTAAATTATATGGATTATTATGTGATAAAAATCCAGAGTTAAAAGCACTACAGGGAAAGAAAATTTTATCTCAAATAGAAAATACAGAGGAAAAAATTCTATGGAGAGAATTATATATTTCTCCCTATAGAATTTACATAGAGAGGTGATTTTGTGAACTATACCAGTGAAGATATAAGGCTTTCCAGTGAATTGTTTTTCCATCTATTAAACAATAGAATATTAGCCAATACAGATATATTGGCAAGTCTTTATTATGATAATAATGAAATAAAAGAAATAATAGAAAATATGGCAGAGGAGGCAGGCCTTAGGATTATTTCTACTAGAGAAAATCTTCATTTAGTAAGTAAGGGGGAGGACTCTATATTTGCCACTAATTATACTCAAATGAAAGAAAAATATAATAAATTAGAAAGAAAAAAGCATTTTTATTTGGCAAATATTATTATCTGTATTTATTTAGCAGAAATAGATAGGGAAAATAATTTTTCCTTTAGAATAGAGGATGCGGGAATTTCTTATTATAAATTAGAAGAAATCATAAGTAATACATTAGATTCTTGGAAAAAGCGAAATGAAGAGGAAGAAAGTTTTTCTAAGGATTTTGCTATAGCCATAGATGAAATACATCATCTTTGGACTAAAGAGATGTCCCATTCTAAAGAAAATGTAGATGGCACTGGATTTAGTCTGTCTTCTAAAACTAAATTGGGATTTATTCACGAAGCTCTAAAACCTTTAGAAGATGAAGATTTAATCATAAGACTTCATAAGGAAAATAGAATTATTCCAAAAGAGGAACTATATGAAAGACTAAATATACTATATCATGGTGGAGATAGATATGAGGAAATTATGGAATTATTGAAATCCACTAGGGAGGAAAACCATGGCGAGAATATCTAAAATTAGACTGACTAATTGTAAATACGATGGTTTAAGAAAAGAACATGAAAACTCCATATTTGATTTAACGAAAGATGGGAGCCCAAGTCATACATTATTTACTTTAGCCAATGGTGGTGGTAAAGGTGTTATGATGCAGTTTATATTTCAAATTATGCTACCAGAAACTAGATGGGGGAAAAACAATGGAAATAAAATTATCTCCACTTTTTATGATCAGAGGGGAAATCCCAATTATTTCACCTCCCATATTGTTTTAGAATGGGTATTAGATACTGTTCCAGAAAAGAGACTGATTACAGGTATGGCCATGAAACCTGTGCTTAAAAATGTAGATATAGAAGAAAATACAGGTCTGTATTATTTTTTATACACCTATGAACATGGTAATAATGGATATTTCACCATTGAAAATTTGCCCCTATATAATGAAAGCACTAAGGAAGCCACTGATATAGATGAATTTGAGAAATTTATAGATGCTAATAAAAGGGACTTTATTAAATATAGTCAATCTAGTGCTAAAAGAATAGATGGAGATTATTATAGATATTTAGAAAGTCGAGGCATATATAGGGGAGAATGGCTAAATTTAAAGGCTATAAATAAATCAGAAGGCGGAGCAGGGGACTATTTTTCAGGTGCCAGTGATAATAAGGCCATATTTGATAAAATCATAATTCCTGCCATTAGTGAAAATATTAGAAATTATAATTATGATAATGAGGATAATTTAGTGGAAATGTTTAGAAGTAACCTTTCCATAACTAAAGATTTGCCCATTTTAATTCAAAGAGAAGGGGATTATAAAGCCTTAATTCAGGAAATTGAACCTTTAATTGAAAATGCAGATAGTGGTTCTAGATTTATAGATATAAAAAATAGGCTAATTCAAGAGGGAAATGATATTTATTTTATACTACGAGATGAATTAAATAAAGTAGATAAAGAAATAGAAAAATGGGAAAATGAAAAATCCAAAGCAGAAATAGAAAAAGAAGAATTAGATTTTAGAAAGGATGTACTAAATTACAATAGAGATTTGAAAGAATTAAAGGAAAAAGAAGAAAATCATTTAATATTATCTAATAAATTAGAAGAAAAAATCCAAGCATTAAAAGAAAATAGAGAAAGCTTAAAAATCTATGAGATTAATAAGCAATTATATTATAAAAACAAAGTAGAAGAAGAAATAAAAAATAAAAATGTAGAAAAGGAAAATTTAATAGAAAACTTAGGAATTACAGATATTCAAAATAAAAGGATGGAATTAGATGATGAGATTTATATAGAATTAGATAAATTAAAAGTTAAATGGCAAAGTACAGAGGAACAATATATAGGCTATAAAAATTATTGTAAAGCTAATATAGAAAAAAATGAACATAAAAAACATAAATTATCTAATAGAAAAAGTCAGTTGGAAAGGGAAATAAATAAGTTTGAATTAAAAAGAGAAAATTTAGAAGAGGAAAAGAAGGAATTAGAAAAATACTATGATGCTATGAGTTTAGCTTTTCCTGAAAGAATATTTGAAGATTTAATGGAGAGTAAAGATAATCTAAAGAAAGAAGAGCAAGAAAGCACAAAGGAAATAGAAAAGTATAATGAAAATCTAGACAAATTAAATGAGAAAATATCTAATTTAGAATATATTAAAAAGGATAAAGAAAAAGAATTAGAAGAACTAAAATTAAAAATAGTAGAACAGGAAAAATGGGAATTAGAAATTGCCAAATCCCTATGTCATCAATTATTAGAAGAATATGATGGCAGCCTTTTAAATCACAATTGGTTTAAAAATAAAGGGGAGGAATTAGAATTTATAGAAAATAAAAAGCAAGAGGATTTAGAAAACATTCAAAAGGCCCTTTGGGAAAAAAGTTTAAATAAAGTTTTAAATAAAGAAGAATATTTTGTACCAAATCAGGATGTATTTAAAATCAAAGAAGAAATAAAATCCTTGGGAATTCATGTGGAAACTGGTGTGGAGTTTTTAGATGGACTAAATAAAAAGGAAAAAGAAAAGGCCATAGAGAATTTCCCAGAAATACTATATTCTTTAATTATTGCTAATATACGAGATTGGGAATTAATAGAGAAAAATATAGATGAAAATTTATTTTTAAATAATTTAGTGCCTATATATATTCGTCAAGATATGAATAATACAAAGAAGCCTTTTAAAAACTTTTATAGCAAAGCCTATGAATTAATAGAAATGGAAAATTATAATTTCTGGAGGGAAAATATAAATAACGAAATAGATAATTTAGATAATACTATGAGTAGGATTAAAGAAGATTTGAAAAATATAAATAAATTGCAGCAGGAATTAATTCATATTTCTAGAATAAAGACGGCATTTTTATTAAATAAAGAATATAGGCAAGAAGAAAAAGAGATAATTGAAATTTTAGAGGAAATTAGAATAAAAGAAGAAGAAAAGTCCAGTATCCAAAATAAAGTCCATAATAATAAAAATAATTTGGAAGTTTTGGATAAGAAACTAAGTGAATTAGGGGAAATACTAAATAAAATAGAAAGCTATATATGGAATTTAAAAGAATTTAAAGAAGATGAAAATAGAATTTTAGCTATTAAAGAAGAAAATAAAAACTTGGATAGGGATATCAATTCTATCCAATTGGACAATGAAAATATAAGAATAGAATTAGATGAAATCAAGGATTCTTTTAGAAATTGGGAATTTAGTAAAGATGTTATTTTAAAGGAAGTAAAAATTATCTTCCCAGATTTAGAGATTAAATATAATCTAGATGATAATTATTCTAGCCCCATTATTCCAAATTTTGAAACCTATGGAGATTTACTCTTATCTAAAATTCATGAAAGAGAAATCTTAGATAAGGATATATATGCTAAAAACCACGAAATTCAATTAATAGATAAGGATATAGAAAATTTATTTAAAGAAATGGATAGATATATTTTAGAATTAAATAATATAGATAAAAATTGGGAAAGTACTATCTATTTAGAAAAAAGTCTAAATGAAATAAATATAGAAATATCTGCTTTAAAGAGAAATATTAGGGATTTAGAAAAGACTAGGGAAGATATTAAATCTAATTTAAATATATTAAGTGGCAGTATTATGGAAATGAAAAGAAATTTGACTAAGACCGAAAATTTTATAATAAAGAAACACAATAGACCTCCTATAATTTTAGAAATTGAAAATATTTTAGACGAAATAGATAAAGTAGATAGAGATATAGCATCTAATGAAAAATTCCATATTGCTTGTATTGAGGAATTAGATAAAAATAGTAAACTAGTAAATAGAATAGAAATAAACTTTAATAGAATTAAGGGGCAATATGAATTAGATATAATGAGAGGGAAAAAGGATAAGATTTTAAAGGAAAAGCTAGATAATAATATAGATTTAGTAGTAGATGAATGGTTTAATAAATTCAATAAAAATAAAAGACAAATAGATGTCACTATTGAAGAAGGGGAAAAATATAGAAATAATTTCTTAAAAATAATAGATATGAAATTAGAAGAAGATAGATTAAAGAAACGAATTTTAGATACTGTAAAGGAAGCTAATATAATAAATTTCAAAAATAATTTTATCTCCTTTACTAGTATGAAGGCCCATTTTCAAAATGAAATACTGTCTCTATCTAAGGATAAAGAAAAGGCTGAAGAGGCTATGGTGCAATGGACTCATAGGGCTAGTATTCATGTAATTAGAATGGTAGAGGCATTAAAGGATATGGTAAATAGTATGAATTATATTAATGAGGCTGGACACTCCTTCCCATTGGTAAAATTAAAAGGGGAAGAAAGACTACCTAAAGAGGAAAGTGAAATAACTCATCTATTGGAAGAATATTTTATATCCACTATATCTAATATAATTGATTCTAAGGAGGATATAGAAAATCTAGATAATAGAGAATTAAATAAAATCATGGGAGATGGGGCTATATTTTCTAAGGCAATTCAAGGGAGATACCCTACACTTTTAGTATATAAAATGAGTGAGAAAAATGAATTTAAATATGCTAGACCAAGGGATGAATACTATGCTACTTGGGAAGCTATAATGAAGGGAGAAGGCTATTCCCCAGAGGGCTCTGGTGGCCAAACTCTATCTGTAACTACATTCTTAATAATGATGATTATGAGTTTTAAGAAAAAACATATAGGTAATGAAAATCCATCTACAGTATTAATACTAGATAATCCCTTTGGAAAGGCCTCTGGAAAACACGTACTAGACCCAATATTTGAAATAGCCGATAAACTAAATTTCCAATTAATATCTTTTGCAGCACCAGAAATAATTAAAGCAGAAATTAGCGAAAGATTTCCAGTATTTTGGGATTTGAAAATTGAAGAAGGAAAAGTGGTGCATGGGGGGAGGATAATATTGGTACCTGGTACTGACTTACTGACTTATTGATAAAAAGGGGGGAAGTTTATATGAATATTATAAAAGAAGCTTGTGTAGGAAATTATATAGAAGCCAAAAGGGCTTATGAAAATGGAGCAAATAGAATAGAATTATGCGATAATTTAGGGGAGGGGGGCACTACCCCATCTTATGGTACAGCTTTACTAGCAGTAGAAACTTTGGATTTAGACATATTCCCTATAATTAGAACTAGAGGGGGAAATTTTGTTTTTACAGAGGAAGAGATTAGGATAATGGAAAAGGATATAGAAATATTTAAAAACCTAGGGGTAGATGGAGTAGTTATCGGTGCACTGACAAGAAAAAATGAAATTGATGAAAAGGCCATTAAAAGATTAATCCAAAAAGCAGGGGATTTAAATATTACATTTCATATGGCTTTTGATGAAATTGAAGATAAAAAGGCTGCATTGGATAAACTGATAGAATTAGGCATAAACAGAGTACTAACTGAGGGTGGTAAAAGCCCTGCCCTAAAGAATATGGATAATTTAAAGGAATTAATAGATTATGCAGAAGATAAAATTATCATACTTCCTGGTGGAGGAATTACTAAGGATAATTATATGGACTTAGTAAAGTATACAGGAGCAAGGGAAGTTCATGGCACAAAAATAGTATAATATAAAAAAATCCTTGACTTATATTTTGCCTGTGGTACTATAAAATTAGAAAATTGAATATTAAGCTCATATAATTCTCATAATATGGATGGGAAGTATCTACAAATGACCGAAAATCATTTGGCTATGAGCGAAAGTGTACCTAGGGTTCCGAAGTTTATTCTTGCTGGACCGAGCGGTACAGATACTTATTTTAAGTATTACACCGAAGGGATAAAAGCCCAGTCGGGTAGGTTTCGCTTACCTACCCGACTGGGCTTAATTTATTGAGGAGGGAAAACTTTGGAAAATAAAAGAATTTTTGTGGAAAAAAAGACAGAATATAATGCAGAAAGTAGATTATTAGAAAAAGATATTAAAGGGTATTTAGGGATAGATAATTTAGAAAGTGTAAGAGTAGTGAATGTTTATGAGATTCTTCACTGCGTTCAGAATGGCATTGGAAGCGTTCAGAATGACATTGGTAGAGAGGATTTAATAAGTATTTTAGCAGATGAGGGTTTGGACAATATTTATTATGAAGATATACCTATAGACAAGGAAGACAGGTACTTCCAAGTAGAACTTCTACCTGGACAATATAATCAAAGGGAAGATTCAGCTAATAAGGCAATAAAAATAGTATTTGAAACAGAAGATATAAAGGTAAAGCATTCCAAACTATTAATATTTAGTGGCATAGAAGCTAAGGATTTGGATTTAATAAAGAAATACTATATTAATCCAGTAGAAATGAGATTATACAATGGACAATGGACAATTGACAATGGACAATTGGTGGGGGGTTTAGCTTCTCGTGAGGAAAATCTTAAAGTTGAAAATATAAAGGGCTTTACCCGTATGACAGAATCAGAAATAAATAAGATAAAAGAGAAACAAGGTATAGGCTTGGATATAGAAGATTTACTATTCTGTCAAAGATACTTTAGAGAAGAAGAAAAAAGAGACCCAAGTATAACAGAATTAAAATTAATAGACACTTATTGGTCAGATCACTGTAGACATACTACTTTTATGACTGAATTGGAAAATATTGAATTTGAAGAGGGATTATATAAGTCATTAATAGAGAAGGCCTTTAAAGAATATTTAAATTCTAGAGAATTTGTATATGGAAATAGTGATAGGGCGATTTCTTTAATGGATTTAGCTACTATAAATATGAAGGAAATAAAGAAAAAAGGTCTACTTGAAGATTTAGAAGAATCAGAGGAAATCAATGCTTGTAGTATTGAAATAGATGTGGATATAGATGGAAAGATAGAAAAATGGCTATTGATGTTTAAAAATGAAACTCACAATCATCCTACTGAGATAGAACCCAATGGAGGGGCAGCTACCTGCCTTGGAGGTTGTATTAGGGATCCATTATCTGGTAGAGCCTATGTATATCAAGCCATGAGAATAACAGGAGCTAGTAATCCAGCAGAGGATTTTGAAAACACTTTGGCAGGAAAACTTCCTCAAAGAACCATTAGCCAAAGGGCAATGGAAGGCTATAGTTCCTATGGCAATCAAATAGGAGTATCCTCTGGATACATTAGGGAAATATATCATCCAGATTATGTAGCCAAAAGAATGGAAGTAGGAGCCTTAGTAGCAGCAGCACCTAAGGAAAATGTAATTAGAGAAATACCTCAATCAGGAGATTTAATCTTATTGATAGGTGGCAGAACAGGCAAAGATGGATTAGGTGGGGCTGTAGGTTCTTCTAAGGGACATACAGAAGAGTCTTTAGAAACTGGTGGAGCAGAAGTACAAAAGGGAGATGCACCATTAGAGCGAAAAATTATGAGACTTTTTAGAAATGAAAATGTAAGCAAAATGATTAAGAGATGCAATGATTTTGGAGCTGGAGGAGTATCTGTAGCCATAGGAGAATTAGCCGATGGCTTATATATAGATTTAGATAAGGTTACATTAAAATATCCTGGTCTAGATGGAACAGAAATAGCTCTATCAGAATCCCAAGAGAGAATGGCAGTAGTTATAGATAAAGAGGATTTAGATAAATTTATGGCCTATGCCTATGGTGAAGATTTAGAATGTACTGTGGTAGCAGAGGTAAATGATACTAATAGGCTTGTGATGAATTGGCAGGGAGAAAATATAGTAGATATATCTAGAACATTTTTAGATACTAATGGAACTAGAAAAAAATCTAAAGCAGTAATTAATGAACCTATAGAAGAAAATTATTTCTATAAAACCCCTTCATATATAAAAGATGAAAACATAAAAGAAGATTGGATAGAAAATATGATTGGCTTAAACACCAGCAGTCAAAAAGGATTAATAGAAAAATTCGACCATAGTGTTGGCAGTGGTACAGTTTTAATGCCTTTAGGTGGAAAATATCAATTAACTCCAGCAGAGGGAATGGCAGCTAAAATTCCAGTATTAAATGGGGAAACCAATACTTGTTCCTTAATGAGCTATGGCCTTGACCCTTTTATTTCAAAATGGAGTCCATTTCATGGTGGAATGTATGCAGTTATAGAATCTATAGCTAAAATTACAGCTATGGGTGGAGATTATAGGAAAGTAAGATTGACTTTCCAAGAGTATTTTGAAAGATTAGGGGATAATCCTAAAAAGTGGGGGAAACCTTTTGCGGCATTGCTTGGAGCCTATACAATAAATAAAAATTTAGATCTTCCAGTTATAGGCGGAAAAGACAGTATGTCAGGGACCTTTGAAGATATAGATGTGCCTCCTACATTAATTAGTTTTGCAGTAACCACAGATAATGTACAAAATATTATTTCTCCTGAATTTAAGGGAATTGACAATGAAGTGGCATTAATTTCTTTAGATATAGATAATCAAGGCATGGTAGACTTTAAAGAATTAGATAAAAACTATACTAGAATAAAAGAATTAATAGATGAAGGCAAAATAATATCAGCTAATTCCATTAAAAATGGAGGAATTAGTAGGGCTATATCTGAAATGAGTTTTGGCAATAAAATTGGATTTAGATTTAACGAAAGTGTAGATAATTTATTCATACCTCTCTATGGTTCCATAATTGTAGAATTAAAAGGCAATGTAGGAGAATTATTAGAAGGCATCAATTATGAAATATTAGGTAGAACCATAGAAGAAGGATATATTGAAATTGGAGAAGAAAAGATAGATTTAGACGAATTAATAGTGGAATGGGAGAAACCATTGGCAAAGGTATTTCCTATAAACAAAGATAAAGAAATTGTTTCTATAGAAGATAAATATAATAAAGGAGAAATACAGGGATTAACAGATTTAAAAATCTCTAAGCCAAAAGTTTTAATTCCCATATTTACAGGTACCCATGGAGAATATGATATGGAAAGCTCCTTTGAAAAAGCAGGAGCGGTAGTTGAATCCTTTGTATTTAAAACTTTAAGTTTAAAAGATATAGATTGTTCTTATAAAGAAATGGCTAGAAAGATTAAGGAATGTCAAATATTAGCAATACCTAATGGAGCAGTATTAGGAGATGAACCAGATGGCGGAGGAAAATTAATAGCCAATATATTGAGAAATTCTTATGTAGAAGAGGCCATAATGGATTTATTAGCTAGAGATGGATTAATACTAGGCATTGGCAATGGATTCCAAGGATTATTAAAATCAGGTTTATTGCAATGTGGGGATATTAATATTACCTACAATACTTTAGGCCATCATATATCCACTATGGTAAAAGTGGAATTAATATCTAATTTATCTCCTTGGTTTAATAATATGAAAGTAGGAGATACTCAAATTTTGCCTTTATCCACTAAAGAAGGTAGAATTGTAGGGGATAGAAAAGCTATAGAGGATTTAATTAAAAATGGCCAAGTGGCCACAAAATTCGTAGGAGAAAATCCAACTGGCTCCACATTAGCCATAGAAAGTCTCACCAGCTCAGATGGCAGAATACTAGGCAGAATTTTAAGCTCCGATAGAGTAGATAAGAATCTATATAAAAATGTAAAAGCAAGTGAAGAAGCATTGTTCAAAGCAGGAGTAAATTATTTCAAATAAATCAAATAAAGGGGACAGTCCCCAACGTTTGATTTCAAACAAAAGGGACAGTCCCTGGCATTTGAATTTCAAAATTTTTGCGAAGCAAACAGAAGGGTGGTAATCAAATGAAAGCTGCTGTTGTAATGGGAAGTATATCTGATAAAGAAGTGGCTGAAAAAGCTATAGGAATTTTAGAAGATTTTAATATAGAGGTGGAGAAAAGGGTAATTTCAGCTCATAGGACTCCACAAGAAGCATTGGATTTTGCTCAAAATGCTGAAGGAAATGGCATAGAAGTGATAATAGCCATTGCTGGCAAGGCTGCCCACTTAGCTGGAGTTATAGCAAGTATAACCCCTCTTCCAGTTATTGGGCTGCCTGTAAAATCCTCCACTATGGATGGTATGGATTCATTATTATCCATAGTCCAAATGCCAAAAGGTGTACCAGTGGCTACTGTAGCCATAAACGGAGGAGAAAATGCAGGATTATTAGCAGTACAAATATTATCAGTAAAATATCCAGAACTAAGAGAGAAATTTAAAGAATACAAGATAAATATGGCCGAAGATATAAAAAAAATAGATGGGGAATATAGATTCAGTTAAGTGCAAGAAAGTGCAAGAGGGACGGTTCCTCTTGCACTACCATAAATTGGTAGTGCATTGGGGACCGTCCCCAGTGCATCGCCCAGTCAGTCCCAAAGATGAAAGGATGATAAATATTGTGTGGAGTATTTGGAATATATACTAAAGACCAAAGGGATATTTCTAAAATCATATATTATGGACTATATGCATTGCAACATAGAGGGCAAGACTCTGCTGGTATTGCGGTAAATAATAATGGCTATATAGATTATCATAAGGATTTAGGTCTAGCCCATGAGGTTTTTGATGAAAAAACATTAAGTAGATTAAGGGGAAATATTGGTATAGGGCATATAAGACAGGGGGAATCAGGCAAAAATACCTCTACTAATGCAGAGCCTTTAGTAGTAGGGTATAAAAAAGGGGCACTAGCACTAGCCTGTGATGGTTCCTTAATAAATTTTAAAGAATTAAGAGATAATATGGAGGATAATGGAGTAATATTTCAAACTTCCATAGATACTGAGATAATTGCAAATTTAATTGCCAAATACCATAAAGACGATATAGAACAAGCCATAATAAATGGAGTAAGGGATTTAAAAGGTTCCTACGCATTGGTAGTTATGACTAATGATAGATTAATTGGAGTAAGAGATCCCTATGGAATAAAGCCATTATGTATAGGGAAACTGGGGAATGACTATATACTATCCTCTGAAACCTGTGCATTAGACACCATAGGGGTAGAATTTATTAGAGATGTAGAACCTGGAGAAATGGTAGTAATAATAGATGGGCAAATAAAATCCATTAGGACTAAAGAAGCTCAGAAAAAGAGAATTTCCTTATTTGAAATAATATATTTTGCTCGTCCCGACAGCAAATTAGATGGTAAGTCCATATATTTACTTCGAAGAGAAGCGGGGAGAAATCTAGCTAGAGAATGTCCAGCAGAAGGAGATATTGTAATTTCTGCTCCAGATTCAGGTACTGTAGCAGCCATTGGCTATGCAGAAGAATCTAAAATTCCCTACGATGAAGGATTAATAAAAAACAGATATGTAGGAAGGACATTTATACAACCTACCCAAGAACTTCGGGAACAAGGAGTTAAAATTAAATTAAATGTGTTAAAGGAAAATGTAGAAGGCAGAAGAATAATTTTAGTAGACGATTCCATAGTTAGAGGCACTACTATGAGAAGTATAGTAAATATGTTAAAGGATGCAGGTGCTAAGGAAGTTCATGTGAGAATAGCCTCTCCACCAGTAAAATACCCTTGTAATTTAGGTATGCATACACCAGATAGGAAAAATTTAATAGCTGCTAATAAATCTATTGAAGAAATAAAAGATCTAATAGGGGCAGATTCTCTATGCTATTTATCTTTAGAAGGATTATTAGAAGCTGCAGGTGGAAAGGATATATATTGTACAGCTTGTTTTGATGGAAATTATCCAATAGAAGGGAGCGAATGCCATGACCATAAGCTATAAAGATGCAGGTGTAGATAAAGAAGCAGGATATAAACAGGTAAGTTTAATTAAAGATATGATTAAAAATACCCATAGGGAAGGGGTAATGTCAGAAATAGGTGGCTTTGGAGGATTATTTCAATTAGATAATAAAAATTATAAAGAACCTGTTCTAGTATCTGGTACCGATGGAGTAGGTACTAAATTGAAAATAGCCTTTATGATGGATTTACACAATACTATTGGGGAAGACTGTGTGGCAATGTGCGTAAACGACATACTTTGTCAAGGTGCTAAGCCTCTATTTTTCTTAGACTATATTGCCACTGGAAAATTAATACCTGAAAAAATGGCTCAGGTAGTAGAGGGAATTGCCAATGGATGTATTAAGGGAGAATGTGCACTAATAGGCGGAGAAACTGCAGAAATGCCTGGATTTTACAATGAAGATGAATATGATTTGGCAGGATTTGCAGTAGGAGTAGTGGATAAGGAAAAAATAATTACTGGCTCAAAAATAAAAGAAGGGGATATAATATTAGGATTACCTTCTTCTGGTGTTCATAGTAATGGCTACTCCCTAGTTAGAAAAATAGTATTTGAAAAGGAAAATATGTCTATAGATAAATATATAGAAGAATTGAATGGCACCATCGGCGAGGAACTATTAAAGCCTACTAGAATATATACTAAAATAGTATCTCCCTTAGTGGAAAAATTTGATATAAAGGGAATTTCCCATATAACTGGTGGAGGATTATATGAAAATATACCTAGAATAATTCCAGAAGGTTTATCTGCCAATATAGATACTGGGAAAATCCCTACTCCAGAAATATTTAATTTATTAGCCAAATGGGGAAATATTAGTGAAAAAGAAATGTATTCCACATTTAATATGGGAGTAGGTATGGTTTTAGTAGTAGATAGCGAGGAATTAGAAGAAATAATTGCAGATTTAGAAAATCAAAAGGAAAAATATATGCTATTAGGTAAGGTGGAAAAAGGGGAAGAGAAGGTAGTATTATGTTAAATATAGGAGTGCTCATATCAGGTGGTGGCACTAATCTTCAATCTCTAATAGATAATATAGAAAATGGCTATATTAAAGGAGAAATTAAAATTGTAATCTCCAATAGAAAAGATGCCTACGGCTTAATTAGGGCAGAAAAAGCTGGAATAGAAGCATTATATATAGACCCATCAGGTTTATCGGATAAAAATTATAATAAAAAAATCATAGAAGAATTAGAAAAACGAAATATAGAATTAGTAGTTCTAGCAGGTTATTTAAAAATACTATCCAAAGAATTTATTCAAAAATATAATAAGCGAATTATTAATATACACCCCTCATTATTACCTGACTTTGGGGGCAAAGGATATTATGGAGACAGAGTTCACAAAGCAGTATTAGAATCTGGTAAAAAAGTAACTGGAGCCACAGTCCATTTTGTAGATGAAGGCACAGACACAGGAAAGATAATTTTACAAGAGAAAGTAGAGATTAAAGCAGACGACACGGTGGAAAGTTTGAAGGCAAGAGTTTTGGAAGTGGAACATAGATTATTGGTAGAAGCAATAAGGATGCTTACGCAAATTTAAAATTGTGAATTGTAAATTTTAAATTGTTCGTGCTAGGTTTTTAGATAAATTGATGAAATGGGACAGGGAGAACCGTCCCCGCTGTCCCACTAAGTGAAACGGGCTGTCCCCTAGTGCATCAAAATAAAGGAGGTTAGCAATATGAAAAGAGCATTAATTAGTGTTTATGATAAAAGTGGAATTGTTGAATTTGCTAAGGCTTTAAGGGCCTTGGGCTGGGAGATAATTTCTACAGGTGGTACAAGCAAAGTACTTAAAGAATCCAATATTGACATAATAGAAATAGAAGAAATCACAAATTTTCCAGAAATACTAGATGGCAGAGTAAAGACTTTAAATCCAAATATTCATGGAGGAATACTATACAAAAGGGATAATGAAGCACATATTAATACTTTAGAAAAATTAAATATTAATCCCATAGATATGGTAGTAAACAATCTATACCCATTTGAAGAAACTTTGAGAAAAACAAATGTAAGCCATGAAGAGATTATAGAAAATATAGATATTGGTGGGCCTTCTATGATTAGGGCTGCTGCTAAAAACTATAAAGATGTGGTGGCAATAATAGACCCAAGTGATTATGATTTAATAATAGAGGAACTAAAGAATAATAAAGGCACATCTCTTGAAACTCGCCAATACTTAGCAGCTAAAGTATTTCAGTACACAGCCTATTATGATAGTTTAATATCTAGTTATTTTAATAAAATAGAAAGTATTGATTTTCCAAATATCTTAAATCTATCTTTTAAAGATAAAAAAGAATTAAGATATGGAGAAAACCCTCATCAAAGTGCGGCTTTTTATAGGGAATCAGATAATTTAGAAGGTACAATTGCTGGTGGAATTCAATTACATGGAAAAGAATTATCTTTTAATAATATTAATGATAGTAATGGTGCTTTAGAAATATTAAAGGGGTTTGAAGAGCCTACAATTGTAGCAGTAAAGCATGCTAATCCCTGTGGAATAGGCAGTGGAGAAAATTTGCTAAAAGCCTATGAAAAGGCTTATGAATCAGATAAGATCTCCATTTTTGGTGGAATAATTGCAGCCAATAGAGAAATAGATGGTGAATTAGCTAAAAAGATAAATGAAATATTTATAGAAATTGTAATGGCACCTGATTTTACCGAGGAAGCCTTAAATATTTTAAAGCTTAAGAAAAATATTAGATTAATTAAAATTCCAAATATAATGAAAAAAGATTATCCATCCTATGATATAAAAAAGGTTCTAGGGGGCATACTTCTACAAGAGAGGGATACTAAAATTTTAGATGGGGAATTAAAAGTAGTTACAAAGAGAAAACCTACAGAAGAAGAAATTGAAGATTTATTATTTGCTTGGAAATCAGTTAAAGGTGCTAAATCTAATTCTGTACTTTTAGCAAAGAATAAGGGAACTATAGGTATAGGTATGGGTGAAACCAATAGAGTTTGGGCAGTAGAGAAAGCCATAGAGAGGGCAGGAGAAAAAGCAAAAGGTGCAGTTTTAGCTTCAGATGGATTTTTCCCCTTTAAAGACTCTATAGAGGCTTTGGGGAAAGCTGGAATTACGGCTATTATTCAACCTGGTGGTTCTATAAGGGATGAGGAATCTATAGTAGAGGCTGACAAATATAATATAGCCATGATATTTACAGGAATAAGACATTTTAAACACTAGTTTAAGAAAAGAGGGATATACATGAAAATTCTAGTCATAGGTAGTGGAGGCAGGGAACATGCTCTATGCTGGAAAATAGCACAAAGTATAAGAATATCTAAAGTTTATTGTGCTCCAGGGAATGGAGGTACAGAAAAAGTTGCTGAAAATATTGATATAGGGGCAGATGAAATAGATAAATTATTGGAATTTGCAGAAACTGAAGCTATAGATTTAACCGTAGTAGGCCCTGAAAACCCTTTAGCTAATGGAATAGTAGATAAATTTAATGAGAGAGGTTTAAGAATATTTGGGGTAAATAAAAAATCTGCTCAATTAGAAAGTTCTAAAAAGTTTTCTAAAGAATTTATGGAAAAATACGAAATTCCTACAGCCAAATACAAGAGCTATACTGATATAAATAAGGCTATAGAAGATTTAAAAGAATTTGACTATCCCTTAGTTATTAAGGCTGATGGATTGGCTTTAGGTAAAGGGGTAATTATATGTAAAAACAGGGAAGAAGCAATGGATTCCATACAAGGCATGATGGGAGACAAAATTTTTGGCTCTGCAGGAGAAACTATTATTATAGAAGAATTTTTAGAAGGGGTAGAAACTTCTTTATTATGTTTTGTTTCAGAAGGGAAATTATTCCCTATGGAATCTGCAAAGGATTATAAACAGATTTATGATGGAGATTTAGGGTCCAATACAGGTGGAATAGGCTGCTATTCGCCAAATCCTACAATGGATGGAGAAATGTTAAAAACCATTGAAAAGGAAATTTTAAATAAAATTGAAACAGGTTTTGAATATGAACAATTAAATTATAAGGGAATACTATTTATAGGCCTTATGCTGACAAAAGAAGGACCTAAAGTATTAGAGTTTAATTGTAGATTTGGGGATCCAGAAACAGAAGTTTTAATCCCAAGGCTAGAGACTGATTTAGTAGATATTCTTCAAAAAACTTTAGATGGGAATTTACGAAAAGAAGATTTAATTTGGGCTGAAGAACCCTGTGTAACAGTAGTTGCCACATCAGATGGCTATCCTTTGAAATATGAAAAAGGTAAGGAAATTCATGGTCTAGAAAACTTGGATGAGGATATAATATTATTCCACAATGGGACTAAAAAAACAGAAGATAAAATTTATACCAATGGTGGTAGAGTTTTATCCATAACAGCTTTAGGAAGTACCATAGAAGAATCTAGAAAAAAAGCATATGATAATATAAAAAGAATTGATTTTGATGGAATGTATTATAGAAAAGATATAGGAAAGATATAAAACCTCTGATTTTATCAGAGGTTTTATTTATGAATAACTTTTTTTATTGTTCATATTCAAAGTAAAAATACCTAATATTACTAATAATAAGCCAATTAATATATTAATAGTAAAGTTTTCTCCTTTGACAAATAATGCAGAGAATATAGAACCAAAAACAGGAATAAATAATCTATATATACTTATTTTACCTGCTGGATTGTATTTAAGTAACATATACCAAAGACTAAAGGCTACTGCAGATATAAAAGCAGCATATATGATTAAAAGAATACTATTTATATTAAAATTAAGATTATTACCTGCCATTCCTATTTTGCCAATAATTAATAATGGTATAGAGCCTGAAAACATCTGCCATCCAGATATAAGAAATGGTTCAATATTATTAGATATAGTTTTTACATAAAAAGTTGCAATGGTGTTTAATAAAGCAGCAGTAAGCAAAAAACCTTCACCTATAAATTTAAAACTTAAATTAAAATCTTTGCCCAAGTTTACTAGAATAACCCCACTAAATCCTAATACTAGACTTAATATTTTATTAGAATCTAATTTATCATCTGCATAAATAAAATGAGCAGCAATAACTGTAAAGAAAGTACTACTAGATTGAATTATAGCAGATTTTATTCCAGAAGTATTTGCTACTCCTATATAGAAGAAAAAATATTGTAAGGAAGTTTGTAGCAAACCTAGGGTAATTATAGGCTTTATATAGGATTTTTCCCAATGAATTTTTTCCTTAAGAATAATTTTTTGAATTAGAAATACCATTATGGAAGCTATAAAAAATCTTAATCCTGCAAAATATATTTTAGAATATATATCCTGAGTTTCAATTTGAAGTATTTTATAGCCTATCTTAACCACTGGGAATGCACTTCCCCATAGGGCAGTACATATTAGGGATATAATTAAAATATTACGTTTTTTAGTAAAAAAGTTCTCCATTTATTTCTCCTTTCTTTAGTGTGGACACAATATATAAACTACCCAGTTTAGGCATTATTAAACAGATAAGATTTATAACAAACAATT
>DAIMNI010000014.1:30012-31560 GCA_036720245.1 Tissierellia bacterium
CCTATGGGTAAATACTAGTATAAGAAAAAAATTATTATAGGAGGTAGAAATATGTTAGTTGGAAAACCAGTACCAAATTTTAAGACACGAGCATATCATAAGGGTAAAATTGTTGACATTAATCTAGAAGATTACAGAGGCAAATGGGTTGTACTTTGCTTTTATCCAGGAGACTTTACATTTGTCTGACCTACTGAATTGACACAAATAGCCGTTGGCTATGATACATTACAATCTTTAAATGTAGAAGTATTATCAGTATCAGTAGACAGTGTATTTTCACATAAAGTATGGGATGAAACAGAATTATCTAAAATGGTAGATGGTGGCATACCTTATCCAATGCTTTCAGATCAAGGTGGGAAAATTGGAGAATTATTTGGGGTATATGATGAAGAAGGCGGCGTAGACATAAGAGGCAGATTTATAATAGATCCTGAGGGAATAGTTCAAGCTGCTGAAGTATTAACTCCACCAGTAGGTAGAAACCCAGAAGAATTATTAAGACAAATACAAGCATATCAGCATCATCAAAAAACTGGAGAAGTAATGCCATCTGGATGGCATGAAGGAAGCCCAACATTAACTCCAGCAACAAAATTAGCAGGCAAAGTATGGGAAGTTTGGAAACCTAAAAAATAATAAAAAATAAGGGATTTTTCCCTTATTTTTTATTATTCAAGATATAATTTAATAAAATAATTATAAAAATATCATAAATTATATATTAATGGCGAAAAATGTTTTAAATAAGTTGAAATATTTGGTATAATACATATAGTAATAAATTTATCATTAAACCATACTAAATAGATAAAGCAAAAAGATGATTAAGTAGGTACCTTTTGGCAAAATATATACTAGAAGATGCAATTGAAACTTTAGATAGCAATACTTTTATTCATTACAATGAATAAAAGTTTAAAAACTAAAAACAAGAGGGAGGAATTATTTTGAAGACAGATGTTCAAATTGCACAAGAAGCAAAAATGCTTCCTATTACTGAGGTGGCAGAAAAATTAGGTTTAAAAGAAGATGATTTAGTACATTATGGTAAATATAAGGCAAAAATCAGTTTAGATGTACTAGAAGGATTAAAAGACAAAGAAGATGGAAAATTAGTCCTAGTAACAGCTATTAACCCAACTCCTGCTGGAGAAGGAAAGACTACTACTAATATAGGTCTTTCTATGGCACTGAACAAATTAGGGAAAACTGCTATAACTGCCATTAGAGAACCATCATTAGGGCCTAGTTTTGGTATAAAAGGTGGGGCTGCTGGTGGTGGATATGCTCAAGTAGTGCCTATGGAAGATATTAATCTACACTTCACTGGAGACTTTCATGCCATAACTACAGCACATAATCTAATATCAGCATTATTAGATAATCATATACATCAGGGAAATAAATTAAATATAGATCCAAGACGTATAGTTTGGAAAAGAGTCCTAGATATGAATGATAGGGCTTTAAGAAATATAGTAGTAGGCCTTGGAGGCAGATCAAATGGCGTACCAAGGGAAGATGGCTTTGACATAACTGTAG
>DAIMNI010000014.1:31570-44441 GCA_036720245.1 Tissierellia bacterium
ATAATGGCCATATTCTGCTTATCTAAAGATTTGGAGGACTTTAAGGCAAGAGTTGGGGAAATTATAGTAGCCTATAATTATGATGGGGATCCAGTATTTGCTAAAGATTTAAATGCAGAAGGTGCTGCTGCAGTACTTATGAAAGATGCAATTCATCCAAACTTGGTGCAAACATTGGAAAATACACCTGCATTAATTCACGGTGGTCCTTTTGCAAATATTGCCCATGGATGTAATTCTATGTTAGCTACACAAATGTCTTTAAAATTAGCTGAGTATACCATTACAGAGGCAGGTTTTGGTGCTGATTTAGGGGCTGAAAAATTCTTTGATATTAAATGTAGATTTGGAGGCTTAAAACCAGATGCTACTGTAATAGTTGCTACTATAAGGGCATTAAAATACAATGGTGGGGTTAAGAAGGAAAACTTAGGGGAAGAAAATATGAAAGCTCTTAAGGAAGGTTTTGCAAATCTAGAAAAACATATAGAAAATATAAATAAATTTGGGGTACCTGCCATAGTTGCTATAAATGAATTCCCAACAGATACTGAAGAAGAATTAGAATATGTATTAAATAGATGTAGGGAATTAGGCGCAGAGGCAGTATTATCAGAAGTTTGGGCTAAGGGTGGAGAAGGTGGAATAGAATTAGCTGAAGCAGTAATTAAAGTATGCGAAACTAAGGAATCTAATTTTTCACCATTATATGATGTAGAATCTAGCATAAAAGAAAAAATAAATACAATTGCCACAGAAGTTTACGGTGCAGATGGAGTAGATTATACTAAGGCTTGTGAAAAACAAATAGCTAATATTGAAAAAATGGGCTTTGACCATATGCCAATTTGTATGGCAAAAACCCAATACTCCTTAACCGATGACCCAAATGTATTAGGTAGACCAGAAGGCTTTAGAATTACAGTAAGGGATATAAAGGTCTCTAAGGGTGCTGGATTTTTAGTAGCCTTAACAGGAGAAATAATGACTATGCCTGGGCTTCCTAGAGTACCTGCAGCTAACAATATAGATATATTAGAAGATGGGGAAATAGTAGGACTATTTTAATGAAAAGCTTGGGGGATTTCCCTCCAGGCTTTTCCTGCCTAAAATAACTTACATTTAGGGGGACTGTCCCCCTAAATGTAAGTTATATAAAAAAGGGAGGTGTTATGGTGGACTATAATTCCAGAATTAAAAGTGAACAGGTAGATGGTTTGTTTGAAGCTATATTATTGTTAAAAGATATGGAAGAATGCTATAGGTTTTTTGAAGATATTTGTACAGTAAAGGAAATTCAATCTATAGCCCAAAGATTAGAAGTATCAAAATTACTTACATTAAATAAGACATATAATGAAATAGAAAAGGAAACAGGAGCTAGTACTGCTACTATTAGTAGAATAAACAGATCTTTAAACTATGGTGTAGAGGGGTACGATATAGTTTTAAAAAGATTAGGATATTTAGAAGAGGATAAAGAATAAAAATCTAAGCTATGGGAAAACCTTCCCATAGCTTAGATTTTCTAAAATTGACAGGGAAACTGCTTAAGTATTCCTTCAATCATAACATCTGCCATTTCCAACACACCTAATTCTAATAAATCTTGGGTTTCTATTGCCTTTTCATAATTTCCATTTATTAAATTTACTCCAATATCCTCTACAAATCCCAAATGTTCAAAAAACATTTCCTGCCATACTTCCCTAGACCAATAAGGATTTATTTGACTTAAAAAGATTGCTATTTCTTCTCCATTTTTGTACCACTCAGTGCGAATTTCTTTGGCCTTTTTTTCATCTTTTGCCATAATGGCTTTAAGCAATTCTGCTGCTAATACTAAATGACTAGTTAGCAATTCGCCAAATTCTTTTCCTTTTTCTTCTCCATAAAAATTGCTTAAAAAAGCAGCAAAATCCCGAGGGTTTCTAAGTAATCTATTTATAACCGGATCCTCATTAGGTAATTTAAAAACTATACTAGTAATAGCCATTCCAGTCCAAGTAGCATGCTGTTCCCAAAGGAGACGAACATAATTATTTAAATGTAATTTTCCAACATTAATACAATTCACAATATCTCCACCTTAAACATATTTATTACTAGTATATGTGTAAATTTAGATTTCGTGATTTAAACATTTGTAGGGAATATATGTTATAATCAATTTATATTAATCATGAAAATATGGAGGCAGCTTTATGAAAAAAAATAAGAAGTTTGATAGAAAAAAGTGGCTTATTTATTATTTAATTATTATGGTAACCCTTAATTTTGCATTTGGGGGGTATTTAAAGGAAAAGCTAACCGAAACCGTAAGTTATAGCGAATTTGTAAAACTTGGGAAGACAGGAAAGATAATTTCTGTAGAAGAAGATGTTTATGAAATAATATTTGAAGTAAAATCAGAAGGTGATGAACCTACAAAATTTTATAAGACAAATAATATGAATGACCCAGATTTAGTAAATAAATTAGAAGAATGGGGGATAAAAGATTACACTGCAAAGTCTCAAAAACAATCTTTTGCCCAATATATTTTATTGACTTGGGTAATACCCATTATATTTATGATATTCTTTTGGAATCTTATATCTAAAGGAATGTCAAAGCGAATGGGTGGAGGCATGATGGATTTAGGAGAAAAGGTAGGTACCATATATGCTGAGAATGGGACAAATGTAACCTTTGATGATGTGGCTGGGCAAGATGAGGCAAAGGAATCTTTGGAGGAAATAGTGAATTTTATAAAAGAACCTGAAAAGTATGCAAAGATTGGGGCAAAACTTCCAAAGGGTGCACTACTTGTAGGGCCTCCTGGAACAGGTAAAACTCTTTTAGCTCGTGCTATTGCTGGAGAGGCGCATGTACCATTCTTCTCCATATCTGGTTCGGAATTTGTTCAGATGTTTGTGGGAATGGGCGCTGCTAGAGTTAGAGATTTATTTAAACAGGCTCAAGAACAATCCCCTTGTATAGTATTTATTGATGAAATAGATGCCATTGGCAAAAAGCGAGATAGTTCAGGTATGGGAGGCAATGACGAAAGAGAACAAACTTTAAATCAGTTATTGACAGAAATGGACGGATTTGATTCTTCTTCAGGAGTAGTAATACTTGCAGCTACTAATAGACCAGAAATGCTAGACCCTGCATTACTTCGTCCAGGAAGATTTGATAGAAGAATTATAGTAAATACTCCAGATTTAGCTGGTAGACTTAAAATATTAGAGGTTCACTCTAAAAATGTAAAATTAGGGCCTGATGTCAAATTAGAAGATATTGCAAAGGCTACTCCAGGTGCTGCAGGGGCAGATTTGGCCAATATGGTTAATGAAGCAGCCCTAAGAGCTGTTAGATTTAATAGAAGTGAAGTTTTCCAAGAAGACTTAATGGAATCCATTGAAACAGTAATAGCTGGGGCAGAGAAAAAAGATAGAATTATGTCCCAAGAAGAAAAAGAAGCTGTAGCCTATCACGAAGCAGGTCATGCTATAGTAGCTGCCATGCTAGAAGGCACAGACCCCGTGGCTAAAATCACCATAGTTCCAAGGACTATGGGCTCCTTAGGCTATACATTACAATTGCCAGAGAAGGAGAAGTATTTAATTTCTAGGGAAGATTTACAAAATGAATTATGTATACTCTTTGGTGGGCGATCAGCAGAAGAGGTAAAATTCAATTTAGTATCTACAGGTGCCTCTAATGATATAGAAAAAGCCACAGAAGTAGCTAGAAATATGGTAACAAAATATGGTATGAGTGAAAAGTTTGGCATGATGGGATTAGAATCCTCCTCTGCTCAATATTTAGATGGCAGCAGTGTAAAACACTATAGTGAAACTACTGGTAAAGAAATAGATGAAGAAGTACTAAAATTAATAAAAGATGGGCATAAAAAATCCCGAGGAATTCTAGAAGAAAATATAGAATTACTAGACATGGTAGCAGAGAGATTATTAGAAGTAGAAACCATTACAGGAGAAGAATTTAACAAGATAGTAGAAGAATATAAATCCTACCTTGACTAGTCCCTAAGGGGATAGTTTATAGTTAATGTAGGAGGGGGTTACTATGAAAATAAATGAAGTATGTAATGTTACTGGGTTGACAAAAAAAGCTATTGACTACTACCAACAAAAGGAAATCATTGATCCTAAACTGGATGAAAGTGGGTATCGGGAATTTAATGAATCTGAGATTGAAAGTTTAAAGCAAGTAAGTGTATTTAGATCATTAGGCTTATCAGTGGATGAGATTAAAAAAGTTTTAGATTCAAAATTTTCTAAAGAAGAGTTGAGGAAATGCGCTGTTAGAAAACAACTTGAAAATGAATTATCCAAGAAGCAAACTCAATTATTGGAGGAGCTTTCAGAAGGTAAAGATATTGAAAAAGTCAATGCAGAAATTATAGAGCTAAATAAAAAGAAATCTATAAAAGAAAGGCTATTGGAAGTATTTCCAGGATTTTATGGTAGATTTTTTGTAAGTCATTTTAGTAGATTTTTGGAAGAACCTATAAAAACAGAGGAACAGAAGGAAGCATATAAAACAATTATTAATTTTTTAGATGAAGTTGATCCTCCGAAAATTTCGGATGAAATTATGGGTCAGTTAGAAGAAGCTATGGATTTTTGGACAGATGATAGAATTGCTGAGATAGAAGCTAAGCAACGACAAAATATAGAAAATCCTGAAAAGTTTTTAAATGATTACTCAAAGACGATAAGGGAATATCAAGATTTTAAAGAATCTGAAGAATATTTATCTTCTCCGTATGGGGAAGTGATGGAAATGATGAAATCATTTGGTAAGCTTAGTGGTTATAATGATATATTTATTCCTGCTATGAGAAGATTGTCTCCATTATATAATGAGTATTATCAAAATCTATTAAAGGCCAATGAGGTATTTTTAGAAAGATTTCCAGATTTCAAGTGAAATTTTTATTGAAATTTAATATGTAAAGGACAGGTGATGTATGAATATTACTAAAAGTAAAAGCAAAATAAGGGCAATAGGTTTTTCTATGGCTGTAATAATTGTTTATTTATTAAATTCAGTACTAGTAGGAATAGTTTATGGAGTTTTATTGGGCATGGGGCTTGTGGGAGATGGCATGGATTTTGATAGCTTTTTAGATAATAATTCAATAAGCTTTTTAGCAACAGTATCTATATTGTCCATTATTGTCTTTGGAATAATACTCTATTTTAAACAGAAAAATTCTAAAAAATATTCAGATAAGCCTTTTGCATCCCTTAATGGCAAGTTTAAGAAAAAAGAATTTATGGAAAGTATTATACTTTTCGTAGGGGCCTTTGGAATTACAATTTTATGGGTAATCCTAATTAGTTTTCTAAGTGAGGGTAGTTCATTTTACAAAGGACTATTAGAATCCCATAATAGCACCTTGGGAAGCCTTGTAGGTACGGAATCTCTTATGTTTTCAATTATTACTGTGTCAATTATAGTGCCTATTGCTGAAGAATTATTTTTTAGGGGATTAATCTATGGTAGACTAAGGCAAGCTATGAAACCTATGGTGGCTATTTTAATAAGTTCCATAGTCTTTGGAATTTTCCACGGAAATGTAGTACAAGGGGTTTATGCTTTTTTCATTGGATGTGCATTAGCATTGGTATATGAAAAAACAGATTCACTATTACTTTCTATATTTGGTCATGCCCTAATAAATGCTATTGGTATGGGACTTCCATTTTTAGGATTAGATAAATTTCGTTTAGTTTTAAATATATTAAGTTTTATTGCTATAATTCCAAGTATAATAATAATTAGAAAATGGATTAGGGAAAGTAGGGATATGGATAAGATTGTAAGTTGGTAAGTATCCTGTCTTGTAGAGGAAAATAATATATGAAATTATGTTTTGAAATCTACCTTTTAGAAGAAGTGGCTAAATATATTGATTGTATAGAATTTAGGGAGGCAAAAGAAAATCAGTTGGGGATACAGAATATAACATTGGCAAGTGAAAAGAGCCTATCTAAGGATTGGTTAAAACCTGAGGAGGACAAAGCATGAGAACATTTGTAGATGATATTGAAAATGGTAGCTTAAACAGGGTAATTGAAATATTTACAATATAAAAAGATTATATGAACCATAGTTTTTGTATGAAAGATATTAATTAAATCAAAATAAAATAATTTATTTTGTTACATGATTGTAGTAAAGTATGACAATAAGTAAAATAGTTCAGGAGGCAACATATGTCTAAGATTAAGAAGTTGTTAAAGATTGGTATATTGGTTGTTTTATTTATAATTATTTCTTTTATTATAGCTTTAGTTATCTTTTCTATATTAGATAAATACAACTTATTCAACAATATAAGCAAAATGATTACGACTATACTGTTTACTATAGTGGGAGTTTGGTTTGTTCAATTCCTTATAAATAAAATTTATTATTTTGATGAAGATTTAAATTCGTAGTTTTTATATTATGTGCAATAAAAGTAACAAACAAATTTTTAAATAAGTTACAGATACAATAAAAAAGGACATACTATACATGTATAATATGTCCTTTTTTCTGTTTTTCAATATTTTTTCAAATTAGGTCTTGATAAATTATAAAGGGCTTTTTTAATAAGATATACAAACTTATTTTTAAGCATATATATATTAAAAAAAGGGAATCATTAGCACTTGTATTACATTTAAGTTAAATATTTTAAAATATAAGGAATATAATATTTAACTCTGCTATTTCAATAATAAGAGAAAAGCAAAAGGATGACGAAATTGGGTATAATACTATTATTAATATTTCAATAGATAAAGCTAATTTTTATATTGCACATTGTGTTACATTGTAGTACTCTATAGATAGAAGGATGGTGATGTAAATATGAGCACTATTACTGTAAGATTAAACGAGGAAGAAGCAAAAATTTTTAATGAATATGCAAAATTACATGGAGTCCCATTATCAACTTTATTCAAGAAAACCCTTAAAGAAAAAATGAAAGATGAGCTTGATATGCAGATTATAAAAGAATATGAAAAAAATCTCGAAAATGGCAATACTGAAACCTTTACCCATGAACAAGTCAAAAAAATCCTAGGTATATAAGTATGGAATACCAAGTTTTATATACAAAAAAAGCAATAAAGCAATTATCAAAAATAGACGTGAATCAAAGAAATATAATTTTAGCATGGATAGAAAAAAATTTAGTAGGAATAGATAATCCTAAGATTCATGGGAAAGTTTTAAAAGGCAATCTGAAAGACTACTGGAGATATAGAATTGGGGATTATAGAATAATAACAGAAATAAATAATGATGAAATTAAAATAATAGCAGTGGGAATAGGCCATAGAAAAGATATTTACGAAGTGCTTTAAAACCTATCAAAAAACAATCATCCCTAAATTTATATTGATAATCATAAAGATACCTCTAAATATTCAATAAAATCCAAGTTCCCAATCTTGGGAAGTGGACAATCACATACTAATTTAGTAAAATAGAAATTAATAAGAGGTGGTTCTTGATGAATTTTCATATTGCTATTTGTGATGATGAATTATCAATCATCCAACACATAGAATATCTTGTAGAAAAATGGGGTAAGAGTTCAGGTCATTTACTAAAAATCGAAAAATATCCATCCAGCGAAGCTTTTTTATTTCATTATGCAGAGGATAAATCGTACGATATATTACTTCTAGATATTGAAATGAGTGGCATCAATGGTGTTGAATTGGCACGTAAGATTCGAGAAAGTAACCGTGAAGTTCAGATTATTTTTATTACTGGCTATATGGATTATATTATCCAAGGTTATGATGTGGAAGCACTTCATTACTTGATGAAACCAGTTAACGAAGAAAAGCTATATAGCGTCCTTAATAAGGCTGCCGAAAGATTAAAAAAGCAAGAGAAAGTTTTGCTTTTATTTACTGATGGGGAAATGGTACGTATTCCACTGTATGAAATCGAATATATTTCAGTTGATAAAAACTATACGACTATTCATGGTAAAAATAACTATACCATTAAGCGAACTCTGACAGATATTGAAAGTGAACTTGATCCCCGTTTTTATCGTGTAGGAAGATCCTATATAGTCAATTTACAAAGTATAAAAAAGATTACTAGACGAGAAATATTTTTAAAGAGTGGTACAAGTATACCTTTGTCTAGGAATCATTATGAACCCCTTAATCGTGCAATGATTAAGTATTTTTAGGTGGTGATAAAATATGTCATTTTTTAATCATATTAAGCATCAAGATGTAGAAGCTTACCAAAAAGGTCTATTGAAATCTCATTATGATGAAGTTGAAAATATGTATAGTGAAATGCGTACTTGGAGACACAATTATCGTAATCATCTTCAAACTATGAAGAGTTATGCCGCTTCTGGTGATCTTGAGGCTATTTGTAAGTATTTAGATGAGTTAGATGGCGAACTTTCCTCCTTAGAATCATCTATCAAAACAGGTAACAAGATGACGGATGCCATTATGAATAGTAAAATTTCTCTAGCCCGATCACAAAATATTCAAGTAATCTGTGATGCTCATGTGGCTGTTGCTTTAACTATTCCAGAACTTGACTTATGTACTATCATTGGAAACCTTTTTGACAATGCTATTGAGGCTTCTTTAGAGCTGCCAGAAGAGCAGCGGATGATACGCATCTATATGGATATGAAAAACACACAGCTCTACATATCTTTTACCAATATAACGGCACAGAAAAAACAACGAAAAATTAACGGCATTTTTACTTCAACTAAAGGTAAGAATCATGGCCTAGGTTTGGCTAGCATAGACCGCCTTGTTGAAGTTCACGGAGGCTATCTAAGCCGTAATAGTGAAGACGGTGCGTTTACTACAGAAATACTTTTGCCTCAATAGGAAAATAGGTTTAATAGACATTTTGTCCCCAATAAAAAGCAGTTTATCCCCTAGATGACACAATTTAGCTCTCCTATGGTATAAATAAGGAGATAGGAGGGAATGCAATTGATATTTAAAAAAGACAAAATAGGAAACAAACAAAAGCCACAATTTGGAATTGGCAGCAATGTGGTTTTTATGTTGAAACTAGGATGTAGTGTAAGAAAAAGCGTAATTGCCCTTGCAATTATTCAAGCTTTTATCTTCGTCATTCATCAATTACTAGAGTTTTTTATAACCCCTAGTGTTCTTTCAATAATTGAAAGACAATATCCTCTTGGAGATATTATTATGGTAATCCTTGCTTTTTCGGCAGGGCTTCTTATTATTTCTGGGCTGAAAGCCTATGTTGATGAAAATACACTTTATGGACGAATTGAAGTGCGACGTGAAATTGTAGGGAAAGTACATCAAAAGTTCATGACAACAAGTTTTCCAAATACTGAAAACCAAGATTTTCTTAAACTGTGCAACAAAGCTATACGCTCAGTGAATTCAAACCAAGATGCTACTGAGGCTATATGGACAACTTTGGTTGATATTTTAAAGTATGGCATTTTGTTGTTTGTATATTTTATCTTATTGACTCAATTACCTTTATTCATTACAGCAATCACAGTTGGTACAACGATTTTAAGTTATTTTGCTGGTAAACGTATCAATGAGTGGGGATACCGCCATCGTGATGAGGAAACAGAATATACACAGTGTATGGGATATGTGATTAGAAAATCCCAAGATTACACCTATGGCAAAGACATTCGAATTTTTGGAATGCAGCCTTGGCTTCATGATGTTTTTGAGTCCACTTTGAGCCTTTATCGAAATTTTCATAATCGAGCTGAGAGAATATATTTTGGAGCAGATTTTATCGATCTCCTTTTATCCTTGCTGCGAAATGGAATAGCCTATTACTATTTAATTAAACTTGTTTTGGCACAGGGTTTAAGTGCGGCCAATTTTTTACTTTATTTTAGTGCTGTTGGTGCTTTTACAGCTCAAACACGTGCATTATTGACTTCTTTCAATACACTGCATAAGCAAAGTCTTGATATATCTTCTGTAAGGGAATATTTAGATTGGCCAGAAGTATTCAAATTTGAAACAGGCAAGGAATTGATTCCTGATTTGAATTTTTCCTATAGTATTGAGCTAAAGAATGTCAGCTTTCGCTATCCCGATGCTGATTCTATGATCCTTAAAGATATCAATCTCACAATAAAGCCAGGCGAGAAAATTGCAGTCGTGGGGCTAAACGGTGCAGGCAAGACTACCCTTATCAAATTGATCTGTGGTTTTTATGATCCTACAGAGGGGCAAGTCCTTTTAAATGGTGTTGATATCAGGGAGTACAATCGTAGTGATTATTATGGAATGTTCTCTGCTGTTTTTCAAAAATACTCCTATTTAGCTGGATCTGTTTATGTCAATGTAGCCCAAAGGGATGATAAGGTTGATAGACAGAAGGTCATTAAGGTAATTGAACGTGCTGGTTTAACGGAAAAAATAGAGAGTTTGCCAAATGGACTTGATACTCCCATGGGGAAAGAGGTCTATGAGGATGCACCTGAGCTATCTGGAGGGGAAATGCAACGATTGATGTTGGCTCGAGCACTTTATAAAGATGGCCCTATTATCGTTTTAGATGAGCCAACTGCAGCCCTAGATCCCTTGGCAGAAAGTGAAATATACCAGCGTTATAACGAGTTGACTCAAGGAAGAACGTCGATTTATATTTCTCACAGATTGGCTTCTACCCGCTTCTGTGATCGAATCTTATTGATTGAAAATGGGGGTATCTTTGAAGAAGGGACTCATGAATCACTATTAGCTGCCGAAGGCCGTTATGCAGAACTCTTTGAGATACAGAGCCAGTATTATCAAAAGGGGGACAATGACTATGAAGAAGGATAAAAAACAAATCCCTATTCGCAAAGCATGGGGACTCAATATTCGAGCTTTGCGTATTTGGTGGAAGAACTTTCCTGAGGTATTTGCTTCCTATACATTTCATGCAATAGTTGATGCCTTATTTCCACTTGTTGGCATATACTTTTCTGCTAGGATTATTGATGAATTAGCAGGTGCTAGAAGACCAGATCAGCTTGCTTATTGGGTTATTCTTACGCTTCTTATAGGAGCAGGAACCGAGCTCTTATTGGCTATTTTGATGCGTTGGCGTAATAGTTGTTATGCTGGTACCTATTATACACAGCAAAAACTATATGCTGAAAAAATGTTATCTATGGATTTTTGTGATGTTGATAATCCAAAAACATTGGATCTATTATCACAAATTAAACAAAATGAAAAATGGGCTGGCTGGGGACTAAATAAAATCATAACACATTACCAGATGCTATTGACAGCAGTTATAAAGGTCATTGGTTCCATTACATTATCTATTACTCTGTTTAGCTCAAAAGTTCTAAATACCAGTGGGAAGTTTGTTATACTGAACAGTCCCCTGTTTATTGTCCTTATCCTTGGGGTTCTTTTCTTGCTCACATGCTTATCGCCCATATTAGAAAATAAAGCAAGGGCCTACTGGGCAAATGCAGCTAATCAAGCTAAGATGGGGAATCGTATTTTTAGCTTTTATGGATTTATGGGATATGATCGAAATCGTGCTTTAGATATTAGAATGTATGAGCAAGAAAAATTCTGCAGCAAAAAGATGAAAGATGACACTACATTTACTACTAAAGGCCTCATTGCTGCTTATGCAAGAGGTCCTATGGGAATTTTATATGGTTTATCGGCTTCTATTTCTAGAATACTAACTGGGGTGGTCTACTCTTTTGTTTGCCTAAAAGCTTGGGCTGGGGCATTTGGCATTGGATCTATCACTCAGTATATTGGTGCCATTACCCAATTATCCAATGGTCTGTCGGATATTATCGGAACACTTGGAGATATGCGTAATAATGCTTCTTTTTTAGAAACCACCTTCGAATATTTAGATATTCCAAACGATATGTATCAAGGTTCCTTAACTGTTGAAAAGAGGCAAGATAACAATTATACCATTGAATTTAAGGATGTTTCCTTTAAGTATCCCAATACTGACACTTGGGCACTGAGAAATGTTTCTATGAAATTCCATGTTGGGGAACGCCTTGCAATAGTAGGTCAAAATGGTAGTGGGAAGACTACATTTATTAAGCTTCTATGCCGTCTTTATGACCCTGATGAAGGGGAAATATTACTCAATGGCATAAATATTCGAAAATACGATTATAGAGAATACATGCAAATTTTTTCTGTGGTTTTTCAGGATTTTAAGCTTTTAGCCTTTAAATTGGGGGAAAATGTGGCCGCAAGCAAAGTTTACGATTCTAAACTGGTAACAAATAGCCTTGAAAAAGCAGGATTTGAGAGTCGGCTTGAGGAATTAAAAGATGGGCTTGATACCTATTTATATAAAGATTTTTCAGATAAGGGTGTAGAGATTTCAGGTGGTGAAGCTCAGAAGATTGCTATTGCAAGAGCCTTGTATCAAGATAAACCTTTCTTGATTTTGGATGAGCCAACAGCTGCTCTAGATCCCGTTGCTGAGTTTGAAGTATATTCTAAACTTAATGATATTGTAGAAGATAAAACAGCTATATTTATTTCTCATAGATTGTCTAGTTGTCGATTTAGTGATCGTATCCTTGTATTTCATAAGGGGCAAATTGTCCAAGTTGGTTCCCATGATGAATTACTTGCTAATCCAGATGGTATGTATTATGCCTTATGGAACGCCCAGGCAAAATACTATAAAACAGATGGAGAGCGTGCACTGATTTTCTCAGGATGTTAATTTATTAAAAAAGCAATGTTGATTTAAATGGCATTGCTTTTTTAATATTATGTCACAAAAACAAACTCATTTACGTATTAGAAGTGAAGACTAGTTTTTAATTTAAAGAAGGGAGTGTAGGAAT
>DAIMNI010000001.1:0-119596 GCA_036720245.1 Tissierellia bacterium
AAATATGTTTAGAACCCTAAAAAAGTAGTTCTAAACATATTATACGAGGAGAGATGTGAATGAAAGAAATCATGAGGAAATTACCGATACCTATTGTTGGGCTAATGTTGGCCTTAGCTGCTATGGGAAACTTAGTCCTATCATATGGAGAAATGTATAGAAATATTTTTGGTATATTATCGGCAATTATTCTGGTATTAGTATTAATTAAAATTATTATATTCCCAAAGGATTTTTTTGAAGCTTTAAGTAACCCCGTAGTTGCCAGTGTTTTCCCTGCTTTTTCAATGGGAATCATGCTTTTATCTACATATATTAAACCATTTGCTCCAATATTAGCATTTGGTATGTGGGTTATAGGTTTAATATTACATGGTATTCTTATTATTTATTTTACTAAAAAGTATTTATTTGATTTTACCATTAAAAAAGTTTTTCCATCTTGGTTTATTGTTTATGTAGGTATAGTAGTCGGATCTGTAACTGCTCCTGAATTTAACAAATCAAACATCGGACAGGTTTTGTTCTGGTTTGGTTTTGTATCTTATTTTGCACTATTACCAATAGTTCTAAAGAGAGTTTTTGTAGTTAAAGAAATACCTGAACAAGCATTGCCTACTGTTGCAATTTTTGCTGCACCAGTTGCTCTTTGTTTAGCAGGATATATGAATTCTTTCCAAGAGAAAAATATGTTTATCCTTTGGTTATTAGTGGCTGTATCCCAATTCTCATATTTATGTGTATTGCTGCAATTACCAAGATTATTGAAATTAAAATTCTATCCATCTTATTCAGCTTTCACTTTCCCATTAGTTATTAGTGCAATTTCAATTAAATTGACCAATGGATTTTTAATTAAATCTGAAAGGCCAATTGCTATGTTAAAATATGTTGTAAAATTTGAAGAATTAATAGCTTTGGCAATTGTAATTTATGTCTTAGTTAGATATATAAATTTTTTATTTGCTAAAACCGAAACTGCCAAATAATCTAATATTATATAAGTAAACATAAGGAGGCTTTTTAAATGACCAAAGAAGAATTATTAGAAAAAGTTAAAGAAGAAGCAAAGGGATATTTTGAAAGAGGAGAATTTTTCTGTTCCGAAGCAGTAGTGCAAACTATCAACAATTTATTAGGAAATCCATATGATAACAATATTGTAAAAATTGCCTCAGGCTTCCCAATTGGTATGGGGAAAAGCGGCTGTTTATGTGGGGCAGTAAGTGGTGGACAAATGGACGGGAGACAATTTCCAAAGCCCTGAAAGAAAGAAGCATTGCATTGAGATAACTGGAAAGGTTGCAGAATGGGTTGCAGAGAGATTAATAGAAGATGGGCAAGTAGAGGTCGCAGAAACAGTAAAGTAGAAAAAACCACTAAAAGAGTGGACATCATAGATCAAAAATAAAATAAACATGCTTAGAAACTAACTTCTTTTTAGAAATAATTCCTAAGCACTCTTTATCCTTAAATAATATAATTATTTTACACTACTTGCTTTAAGAACTTTTACATTATTTTCTAATATTAATACATTATATTCACCTTAACCAATTTAGCCATATTTTCCTGAACATTAGATAATATAAATTCCGTAGGTCCTGCTTCTCTTGTAGTTAATATAATAGCTTCACCTTCATATAGACTTAATGTATTTTCGTCATCAGGAATATGAACCCTTATATCTCCAGATGCACAGTAAATAAGATGAGTATTTTTAGAATAAGGTTTTTCTATCCCACTTAAAACAAACTTTTTCCCTTGATTCTTTTCTATAAATATATTTTCCAAATTACCAATTGCATTTTCGTTCATCATTAAATTAAAATCTACTACTTTACCATAACTTTTAGTATTCCAACTGCCATTAAATCTATCTTGTTCAAAGGCTTGTAATTTGCATCTATGATGACCTTCATGTATTAGTTCAAGCTCTCCTTCAAGTACCATAATGATTCTGTTTATCCCTGGAAGATGTGTAAAGGTAGATTCTTCAACTTCAACTTTAGCTGAACTAACACGCCAAATAAAATTTCTTTCATTATACACGGCATCCTCTGGATATATGGCTATTTGTGTTGTAGTTCCTCCAGACCATTCACTTGTTTGAAACTGATTGTTTTTTAAAACATCTACTTTGCATGTCATTATTAATCCCTCCAATAAGATTGTATATTATTATTAGATTTTGTATAGAGCTATTTTTGCAATTATATAAGATTATGAAGGTAGGTCTTAGAAATAAAGCTGTATGTATGTGGTATAATAAATCCATAAATTATAAAATCGGAGGAATAGAAAATGAATGAAAATTTCACAATAGAAACGGAAATAAAAGATATTAAAATGAAATTTAAAACTTCCCCTAAACTTTTCTCACCTAAAAACATTGATATGGGAACCTTGGCAATGTTATCTGTGGTGGATTTTGGGGAAAATGATAAGGTATTAGACTTGGGTTGTGGTTATGGGGTTGTTGGAATTTTAGCAGCTAAAACAATTGGTTCTGAGAATGTGGTTATGACAGATAAGGTAGAATTAGCAGTTCAGATTTCAAGGGAGAATGCCATATTAAATAGGGTGCCAGATATAAAAATATATCAAAGTGATGGTTTTAAAAACATAGATGAAAAAGATTTTACATTAATCCTATCTAATCCACCTTATCATGCAGATTTTACAATTCCTAAGGAATTCATTGAAAAGGGATTTAATAGACTAGCCATTGGTGGAAAAATGTTTATGGTTACCAAAAGAAAAGATTGGTATAAAAATAAATTAATCTCCATATTTGGGGGAGTAAAAATTTGGGAAATAGAAGATTATTATGTTTTTATGGGAATTAAAAAGGATTATTCCTATGCCAATATTAAGCCAAGGAAAAAGAAATAATATTTTAACCCTTGAATTAAATAAGTATTCCTAATCTTACTTTGAGAAGTAAGATTTTTCTTTTTTATAAATTATTATTTTAAAAGAAAACTATTTATAATTTTATTTCGAATATAATAATAGTGAGTCAAAATACATTATAATTCTACTAAAAAATACAAATAAGTGGTGAGACATGGATAATGACAAAAGATTAATAAAGAAAATTAAAAAGAAATCCGATAAAGTTGCAGCCAATGAACTTATTTCTATATATTATAAAGAAATATATTCATATGTATATAAACAGACAGGAGATAAAGAAATTTCAATGGATTTGACTCAGGAAATATTTATTAGCATATTAAAGTCAATAAATAATTATGATGAAAAAAAAGCTTCTTTTAGAACTTGGTTATATAAAATTGCAACTAATAAATTGATAGATTATTATCGTTCTAAGTATTATAAATATAATACTATATCAGTTTCTATTGAGGATTTTGATATATATGATAAGGAAGATATCGAAATTACAATAGAAAATAAAGAAGTGATTGAGAAGATAATCAATATAATTAATAGACTTAAAGTCGTAGACCAACAAGTATTTAGATTAAAAATTTTTGCAGACTATACTTTTTTAGAAATATCAAATGCACTAGAAATACCTGAGTCTACAGTCAAAACCAGGTATTATTCAATACTTGGGAAAGTTAGAAAGGATTTCGAGGAGGAATAATATGAAAATAGATATGCCTAATGAAAAGACAATAGCAAAGGAAATAGACATTATTGTATCTAAAGGATTAGAGCCAAAAGAATCATTTTATTCATATTTAAAGAATATGTACAGACAAATAGGAGTTAAATATTTGTTTCGTGATGGGCTAGAAATTATTTTTGTGATTTTATTGGTATTTTCTATTTTTTCCTTTACGATTATTGAAGAAAATATATATACGGTTCAAAAAATTGAAGGTATATATGCTTATTTATTTATTATTTCTCCTATATTATTTTTAATAATGTCTATTTTACATTTTGTAGATGTAAAGCATAATAAAACCTATGAAATAGAAATGGCATGTAAATATAATATATATCAAATATCAGCTTTTAGAATGTTTAGCTTTAGTATTATATGTATTTTATTTAATTTTGTTTTTGTATATATGCTTACTTATAAATATACAAATGTTAATTTTTTTAGGGCTTTTATGATTTCAATAGCATCATTATTCATATTTTCTGTAGTTTTTCTATTTGCGATGATGAAACTTAAATCTAAACTTACAAAATATTTTATGGTAATAGGGTGGATAGTGGTTAATTTAGCTTTATGTATATTTGGTATAAATTTTTATACTAAATTGCTAAACAATATTTCTATATATACATGGTGTGCTGTAACTATAGCCTCCATATTTATCTATATAATAAATCTTAAAAAACTTATTAGTTTTAGTAATTTAGAAGAGGTGATTTAAATGTTGATAGTAAACAATGTATGCAAAAGTTATGGAAAGTTTTTAGTTTTAAGAGATATAAATCTGGAATTTACAAATGGTGTTTATGGTTTATTAGCACCTAATGGAGCTGGTAAGACTACTTTGATTAAAATGCTAGCCACCTTACTTTTCCCAAATGAAGGTGAAATACTATATAATGGGACAGATATTTTTAAGATGGGGGATGCTTACAGGGATATATTAGGTTATTTACCCCAAGAATTTGGATACTATAAAAATTATAGTCCAAGAAAGTTTTTAGATTATATATATGCCTTGAAAGGAATAGATAGTAGACAATCTAAAGAAAAGATAGATGAACTATTAATATTAGTAGGGCTTGAAAATGTAGCAGATAAAAAAATGAGGAAATTTTCAGGTGGTATGATTCAAAGAGTAGGTATAGCTCAAGCGATGCTTAATGACCCTAAAGTTCTTATATTGGACGAACCTACTGCAGGATTAGATCCAAAAGAAAGGGTACGTTTTAGAAATTTACTTGCAGAATTATCTAGAGAAAGAATAGTTATTCTTTCTACTCACATTGTTTCTGATATAGAGTCAATAGCTAACGAAATAATCATGATAAAAGATAAGGAGGTTTTATATAAAGATACTTTAAGAAATATATGTAAAATTCTTGATGGTATGGTTTATGAAACAAAGGTTGAATTTGATGAAGTTTCAGATTTTAGAGAACAATACTTTTCTCTATCAGAAAAGCAAGAAGATGACAAAATGAAAATAAGATTTATATCTGAAAAGAAATTAGAGGATTCTTGGAAGGCCCTAAGTCCAAGTATAGAAGATGTATTTCTTTATGTATATAAAGATGAAGTCTTAATGGAGGAATAATACTATGGATATAAGAAAAAATGAATTAAAAAAAGCAGTAACTTCTCCAATTATAATAGGACTTCTAGTTTTATTTATAGTCTTTAATTCTATTATGGTATTTCAAAATTCATATTTTAAAGATGATTTAAAGGTTTTGAATAAGATTGTAGATAAATTTGGCTATAAAATAGATGATGAAATGGTAGCTAAATTTAAAAATTATTATGATACTCAGTTGGGGAAATTGAATGAAATAACAAATAAAAAGACATCTAAAAAATATGAAAGTGTATCAGAATTTTATGAAGAACAAAACTACTACATTGAAGATACTTACAACAAGGAAGAAATAGAATTTATAAAAGAATTGGGAATAGTGGAAGCCTATTTTTATACAATGGGAGAAATTGATGAAGTTTATTCCAAAATTGATTTTATGAGAATAGCTGAAAGTGAAATAAAAAAATATGGACTTAGGGGAAATGCTGCAGATACAGTAAGAAAACAATATGAAAGTTTTAGTAAGAGATATGAACAGCTAATTGGAAATAGAGAACATAAAAATTTATTTTTTTTAGGAAAGGCCTATGGTATGCATTCTTTACTATTTAAAGGTTTATTTAAAACCATTCTTTTCGAAATAATTATATTAATAGTATTAATCACAGCTTATTTAGTAAATTATGAATTTGAAAACAATACCCAAACTATAAGCTATTCAACGAAAAGAGGAAGAAATTTAGTTAAAGATAAACTTTATGCATCTATAGCTACAAATATGCTAGCAACTACAGTTATTCTAATTACTGGATTAGGTCTATATTTTATAATTTTTGATTATTCAAGACTTTGGAATGTGCCCATAAGTAGTTATTTCAATACTGATAAAAGCTTCATATATATGTCTTGGTGGAATATGACATTTGTACAATACTTGTTTTCAGGTATAGGGCTTATTTATGCCATTACATTACTTTTTACTGGAATTGCCTTTATAATAGCAATGGCTATAAAAAATAATTATATTGTATTTTTTGTATTTGCCATAATATTTGGATTGGCACTCCTTACAAGTATAGCTCCAACTAATAGCAATGCAATTTTTATAAAAGGGTTTACTCCTTTTTGGCTGATTATGAATCCTTTTGTTTGGTTTATGGAAAGTGGGGCATTTACTACTTTTAAATACTATGAATTGTTTACAGTAGGTATATGGGCAATATTGTTATTAATTCTCGGTGCTTTATCAATTAAAAGATTTAAAAGACAAGATATATAATGAGGTGAATTAAATGACTATTATTTCAAATGAATTGAAGAAGATATTTAATATAAAATCTATACTTTTACTCATCATTATAACTACAATAATGTATTTTCTTTTTATAGAGTTTAATATAACAAATTTTCCTAATGGTAGACCAGTTTTGGATATTTACAATATTTTTGTGGATATGAAAGATTGTTATGGAGAATTTATGGATGAAGAAGAATTTGAAGATTTTAAAATAAAATATGAGAAAGCTAAAAAAGAAGCAGATAAATATATCCAATCTAGAGAAGATTTTAGGGAATTAGGTATAATGAATTATAATGAGCTTATCTATATGAATGAGAATAATACAACAAATAAGGAGTTTGAAAAGCTACACGTTGATGTATTTTTTGAAAGAGTAATAGATGTATTTTGGGAATTACCCTATAGAGAAAAATATATAAAAGCCTACGAAAACAGAGGGGAATTTATGCTAAATGGGGTGGAAAATGAGAAACAAGAGGCAAGGATTAGGGATATATTAGAAAAGGGGATAGAGACTTCTGTTTTTACTAATGTAGTATTTTCTAATTATAACGAATTAATAAAGCCTGTAGCTATAACCATATTACTTGGTGTGATGTTTATGATAACTCCAATATATATTAGAGATAACAAAGATAAAATAAATTATCTTCAGTATACTTCTAAAACAGGAAGAAATATATTTAAAAAGAAAATGATAGCAGGATTATTAGCAGTTTCAATAATAATCACTTTACAGCTTATTTGTTTCTTTACCCTATATTCATCAAATAATGTATCTATGTTTTACAATTGCAATATAAATTCTATAAATAATATTATGGTTTCTTGGTATGATTTAACATTTATCCAATATATCATACTTACAGTAGTAGGAATTTATATATTAGCTTTTGTATTTGCTCTAATATCCATGGTGATTTCTAGTATAGGACAAAATTATATAACTTTAATAGGAATTCAATTGCCAATAGCATTATTTACTTTTACAGTTTTATTAAAATATTTGCTACTTTATATAACCAGTATCAATTATCCAAAGTATTTCTGGGCTATAGCTTATATAGTCTTAATCCTAATTGGAACAATATCCATGATGATAAGGTGGAGGAAGGAAAGAAAAATGGATATTGTTGATTGAAACTGTTGTTTATGATATAGGCAAATATAAATAGATTGTTTTTTGGCTTTGTCAAGGGCGAAGATAGTGAATTTATTTACCCTTGACTCCCTAAAAAGTGTTTATATATTATTGGTATTCCTTATCTATAGTTATAATACAGTTATACTGTGGACTATTCCTTTTTATAGCACTTAAAATATCGTGTTCTATACTTTTTTCGGTAATATCTTTACTTAATTTATTTGCATCTATCACAATATCGAATATGAGATTTTTTTTATTACCTTCACCAACTATTCTAAAGTCGTGTATGGATTTTATTATTGGATTATCCTTGATTATTTCTTCTACTTCATTTCTAGTCTTTATAATTTCCTTTGTATCTATAGAAATAGGATCCATGTGAATAACTAAATGTAATTCCAACTTTTCACTAAGTTCTCTTTCTGCTTTATCAATTACCTCATGAATATCCATTACGCCGATATTAGCAGGAAATTCAGCATGTATCGAGGCCATAGTTCTTCCAGGACCATAATTGTGAACAATTAAATCGTGAACACCAGTAATATATTCATATGAAAGCACACCATTTTTTATGGAATTTATAAGTTCTTCACTAGGAGCTTCACCAATTAAAGGACTTATAGTTTCTTTTACTAGATTAAATCCTGCGTAAAGTATGGCGAGGGCTATTAAAACTCCAATGTACCCATCAATAGCTACATCTGTAAATAATGATGCTAATAGAGATACTACGACAACAGATGTAGTAAAAACATCACCTAAAGCATCTGTAGATGTAGCTTTAAGGGTTGATGAAGAAATTTTATCCCCTAATTTTTTATTGAATATACTTAGCCATATCTTAAAGAAAATTGAAATCAATAGAATAATAAAAGAAATCAATTCAAAGACTACAGCTTTAGGATGTATGATGCGGTCAATAGAAGTCTTTATGAACTGAAACCCTACTAACATAACCATAAAAGCAACAATTAAGGCGGATAGGTATTCTATTCTACCATGGCCATAAGGATGTTCTTTATCAGGTGGCAAATTCGACAGTTTAAATCCTATAATTGTAATAACAGAAGAAGCTGCATCAGATAAATTATTAAATGCATCTGCCAAAACAGCTATTGAGGAAATACTAATCCCTATAACCAATTTAATTATAAATAAAATTGAGTTGACCACTATTCCAACTATTCCAGCTAGATAGCCAACCTTACCTCTAATCTTATTATCTGAAAAATCGGTGTTTCCCTTTGTTGTAAGTTTTAATAGAAAATCTGTTAGCATAAAATAAAATACCTCCCTAAATTATTATGAGCTATAGTATAATAATTATATCACATTTAAAAAATCTAGTAGATTATTATAATATTTTTTTGCCAAGTAAAAAAAGTTATTATATAATTAAATCTGGACATTTAAAAAACAAACAAGCAGGAGGAATATGATGGAATTTACTTGGTTTACACTTGCAATATTAGCTACATTTTTTTGGGGATTATCCGATGTATCTTTTAAGAAAGGAACTGATCCAAATGATAGATATTCCCATCTAAGAATATTAATAATGATAGGTTTAATTATGGGATTTCAGGCCTTTTTTGAATTATATAAAATAAATTGGCAATATGATATAAGAAATATTATTTCATATTTTCCAGTTTCCTTTTTATATATATTATCTATGGGAATAGATTTTTTTGGTTATAGATATTTATTGATTTCCGTTGGCTCCCCAGTGGCAAGCACCTCAGGGGCTATAGCTGGGATGCTATCCTTTAAGGTTTTAGGAAAAACCATATCTCCTATACAATTTTTTGCAGTAAGTTTAATTACCGTAGGGCTAATAATATTAGCTGCCTTAGAGGGTAAAGAGGCTAGAAAGGAAAATCAAATAGCTAATTGTGAAGGGGATAAAAAATATAAATTTGGAGCTACTGCCTTATTATTTCCTATAGCCTATGCTCTTTTAGATGGTGTAGGGACATTTTTAGATGATGTGTATTTAAGCAAACATTTTACACCAGCGGAGGCCCTAATTTCTTTTGAATTGACCTTTCTATTGGTAGCATTAGTATCTTTATTCTATGTAATAGTAATTAAAAAACAAAAATACAAATTAGTAGATGAAAAATATAATATTTATGGTGGGATACTAGAGACAGCAGGACAATTTTTTTATGTATATGCTCTAAATTCTAATTCAGTAGTGGCTGCACCATTAATGTCCGTAGATAGCATAGTAGCAGTTATATTTGGCAGGATTTTATTAAAAGAAAAACTAACTAGGGGACAATATTTTACTATAATTATGATAAGTATAGGTGTATTTATATTGGGCTTTTTTGAATAAATAAAAAGGTAAAGTTAAAAAGTATTTTAAGTTCTAAGTATTTGGGTATAATTATATAAAGATTGTAGGCATAAAATAAAATTGGAGGGGATTGGAGAATGTTATATGAAATTGTAAATGATTTTCCTAATGAAATACTTAATGTAAAAGAGGCTCCTTTTATTTCACTTTATCAACCTACCCATAGGCATAGACCAGAAAATAAGCAGGACCTAATTAGATTTAAAAACCTTATTCAAGAGACGGAAAGTTCATTAAAACAAAAATACCCTAAAAAAGAAATTGACAATATTATGAAGCCCTTTTACGCTTTAGCAGAGGATAGGATGTTTTGGAATCATACCTTAGATGGATTAGCCATATTTAAAGCAGGAGATAAATGTATTGTGTATAATCTTCAAAGGCCGGTAGAGGAATTAGTTGTGGTATCTGATAGTTTTCACATTAAACCCTTAATTAGAATATTTCAATCGGCAGATAGATACCATTTATTAGGCTTAAACAGAAATGAGTTTACATTGTATGAAGGAAATAGATATGGATTTGAAGAGGTAGAAATAGATTCTAGTGTTCCTAAAACTATAAAGGAAGTCGTAGGAGATGAATACACTAAGCCCTATCTTAATGCATCAGGAGGTACTGGTACTTTTCATGGACATGGCAGCAAGAAAGATGAAATAGACAAGGATACAGATAAATTCTTCAGATATGTAGATAGATTTGTATTGGATAATTATTCTCGCCCTACAGGATTACCTTTAATTTTAGTAGCATTAAATGAGTATCATGCTCCTTTTCAAAATATTAGTCATAATCCCTTACTTATGAAAGAAGGAATAAAAACTGCCTATGATACTTTAAGCATCGAAGAATTAAGGGAAAATGTTTGGGGAAAAATTGAACCATTATATTTAGAAAAAACAAAATTACTAATAGATAATTATGAAATGGCCAAATCTAAATTTTTAGGTTCTGACGATTTAGCCCAAATCGCAAGGGCAGCATTGGAAAATAATATCTCTACTTTAATGATTGAGGCAGATAAAATAATTCCAGGCAAAATTAATTTAGATACAGGAGAATTAATAAGGGGAGATTTGGATAATCCAGAATTTGATGATATATTAGATGATTTGGCTGAAATGGTGTTTAAAAACAAAGGTGAGGTAGTAGTGCTTCCCAAAGAGCGAATGCCTTCAGACACGGGTGCTGCAGCTATTTATAGATATTAAAATAGTAGGTGGTATAAAACCACCTACTTTATTTTTTTCGAAAAAATGCTTGACCAAAAAGGAATTTCATAGTATTATTTTATGAGATGGGGCTTTGGCGAAGTTGGGATCGCGTCTGACTGGCAGTCAGAAGACCAGGGGTTCGAATCCCCTAAGCTCCACCATAATAAAAGGCTAGAACGTTGTTGTTCTAGCCTGTTTTAATGCCTATAAAAAATATCTAATATCCCCTTTTAATATCCACCACATTAATCAATTCCTCATTATTTATATATCTTTTCATATTCTTATAAGCAATTTCATATCTTCTTCTAAAATTCATCTCTGAAGCCCAAGAATTATGAGGTGATATTATTACATTATCCATATTCCATAAAGGACTATCTTCTGGTAGTGGTTCCTCCTCAAATACATCTAGTGCAGCTTTTTTAACTTTTCCATTTTGTAAATTACTTATAAGAGCATTTTCATCTATAATACTACCGCGAGCAATATTTACTAAATAAACTCCATCTTTCATAGTTTTAAATGCATTTTCATTTACTAGATGATGAGTTCCTTCAGTATAAGGAGCTGCAATTACTAAGAAATCTAATTGAGATGCGAAGTTTTCTATTTCATCTATTTTATAGGTCTTATCAAAATATTCTGCATCCCTTCCACTAAGATTAAATCCTATAATTTCCACACCAAAGCCCTTAAGCCTTTTAGCAGTCTCTTGTGCAATATCCCCTGTACCTATAAATCCTATAGTTTTATTATACAATTCTAATAATGAAGTATTTACTTTCCACAATTTTTCCCTTTGTTTATCATAAAATTCCTTACTATTTTTTAGCATTTCTAAAATTTTCATTACAGTCCATTCTGCTATAGGAATACTGTATCCACCCCTATTATTGGTAAGTATAATATTTTGATTTTTCACCTTTTCCAAGGGGACTTGATTTATTCCAGCAGATAGAAGTTGTATCCATTTTAGATTAGGGAAATTTTCAATATCTATTTTGTCAAATGGATTAAAGCAAACCATCATATCCACATCTTTCATATTTTTAGAAAAGCTAATATCCCTTTCATCTACAAAGACTATTTCATAGCCTAAGTCCTCCAAGGTTTTCATTTCCTCATCAGTATATTTAAAAGTAACCAATGCCTTCAAATAAATCACCCTTTCTTTGTTTCTCTATTAATACCCAATTATTATTAAATTAATATAGATTGACAATAGATGCCATAACTAATAGTATATTATTAATCCTAAATTTGAGGTGAAAATATGTCTAAATATTTTTATTCAGTTAAAGAAGGTAGAAAAATTGGAGTTTACAGTACTTGGGCAGAATGTGAAGAACAAGTAAAGGGCTATTCAGGAGCAGCTTATAAGAAATTTTCTAATTTGGAGGATGCAGAAAATTTTATTTATGGAAATGAAGAAAAACTAGAAGAAAAAACTTTAGATTCCATAAAGAAAAATGAAATCATAGCCTATGTAGATGGAAGCTTTGATATACATAGTAAATCCTATTCCTATGGTGTAATTTTATTTACCACAGAAGGAAAAACTACTTATGCTGAAAAAGAAAAAGATGAAAACTTAGTAGAAATGAGAAATGTAGCAGGAGAAATAAGAGGAGCTATGGTATCTATGGAAAAGGCTTTATTAATTGGAAAGGACACTCTTTATTTACATTATGATTATATGGGAATAGAAAAATGGGCTAAAGGAGAATGGAAGGCTAATAAATATGGAACACAAAAATATAAAGATTATTATAATTCCATAAATGATAGATTAAATGTAGTGTTTATTAAAGTATTAGCTCATAGTGGAGATAAATACAATGAAGAAGCAGATGCATTGGCTAAGGCAGCCCTTGGTATAAAATAGGGCTATTGTCATCCTGAGCGTAAGCGAAGGATCTCAGCTTTTTATCGCTTAGAGATTCTTCACCTTCGGTTCAGAATGACAGAATAAGTACTTTATCAGTAGTCCCAGACTATCCTCGATGCACTAATATCCCAATTCATCAGACAACGAATCGTCATTTTCCACCCAATCCTGTACCTGTATTACTCTATAATCATCCGCAGTATCTCTTATAATAACTTCCTTAATTCCTGCATTTATTATTAATCTTTTACACATAGAACAGGAGTTGGCATTTTCTATTAAACTGCCAGTTTTCACATCTGTCCCTACTAAATAAAGGCTACTATCTATCATATCTCGTCTAGAAGCAGAGATTATACAATTTGCCTCTGCATGGACAGAACGGCAAAGTTCATATCTAGTGCCTCTAGGTACGTTTAATTGTTCCCTTCTACAAAATCCTAAGTCTGAACAATTTTTCCTACCTCTAGGGGCACCGGTGTATCCAGTGGAGATAATTTCATCATTTTTTACTATAATAGCGCCAAAATTTCGCCTTAGGCATGTCCCCCTTTTAGACACAGTTTCAGCAATATCTAAATAATAATTTACTTTATCTCTTCTATTCATAATTTCCCTCCATATAAATATCATAATTATAGAAAAATATATTTTTATAATATATAATACTATTATATATTATTTTGGGAGGTGTATCATGAAATTTTTAGTTAAAGAAAAAATATTTACCTTTGCAGATAAATTTAATATTGAAGATGAATACGGTGATCCCCAATATAAGGTGGTTGGGGAGATATTTACATTTGGAAATAAATTAAGATTATATGATATGCATGATGTGGAAATTATCTATGTGGAGCAGAAACTTTTTAGATTTTTGCCAGAATACGAAATATACAAATCTGGGAATCTAGTGGCAAAAGTTAAAAAAGAACTTACATTTTTTAAACCAAATTTTCAGATAGAGTCTAATTATGGGAACTTAACTGTAAAGGGTGATATATTTCATCACGAATTTAATATTTTAAGAAATGGGAAAATTATAGCCTGGATAAGCAAAAAATGGATTACCTTTTCAGATACTTATTCTATAGATATATTAGAGGAAGAGGATGAAGCATTTATATTATCCATTGTAATAACCCTAGATCAAATACTTTATGATGGAAATAAAAATAATGGATAGGGGGAGATGAGATAAAATGAAAAGATTTATTTCGTTTTTCTTAATTTTTATTTTATTAATTTCATCTGGTTTTGTCCTTGCCGAAGAAGGGGAAAACACTATTACCATATCCTTAGCTGGAGATGTAATGATGGACGGTTCTGTTAGGCAACAGATTAATAAATATGGTTATGATTATCCTTGGGAAAAGGTTGGAGATTATCTTAAAGACAGTGATTTAGCCATAGTAAATTTAGAAACCAGCATTACTACTAGAGGCAATAAATGGCCTAATAAGCAATTTAACTTTAGATCTAATCCTAAGAATTTAGATTCTATGAAGGCTGCTGGTGTAGATATGGTTACCTTAGCCAATAATCATGTACTAGATTATAGTAATCAAGGGCTTATAGACACTATAGATAATTTAAAAAAGAGGGAGATCTCTTATGCAGGTGGGGGCAAAAATAAAAAGGAAGCTTTACAAGGCGTAATCATAGAAAAGGATGATATAAAAATTGGTGTTTTAGCCTTTTCAAGGGTTATTCCCGATGTGAAATGGTATGCAAATAACAATAGGGCAGGCATAGTTGGTGCCTATGATGGCTATACCCAAGATATGTTTAAGAGAATTGAAGAAATGAAAAAAGAAGTAGATATATTAATCTTGTCTTCCCATTGGGGAGTAGAAAGAAGCACTAAACCAAGGCCACAGGATATAAAAATAGCTAAGGCGGCTATAGATGCAGGTGTTGATATTGTAATGGGACATCATCCCCATGTGCTGCAAGGTGTAGAGATTTATAAGGGAAAGCCAATATTTTATAGTTTGGGAAATTTTGTCTTTGGAGGAAGGGACAAATTAACTAGAACTACTATGATTAGCCAGGTAAACCTTAAGGATAAAAAATTAGAAAGCATAAAAGTTATACCTTGTAATATAGTAAATGGCAGACCTATCCCTGCAGCGGAAAAAGATAAAAGTAAAGCCATTGAATATATAAATGGGCTTTCTAAGCCATTTAAAGTTTCTTTTGATAAAGATGGAATTATTAATATTGATTAGAATGGGAAGAGGTGATTTAAATGTATGGTTTAGTACTAGAAGGCGGTGGTGCTAAAGGGGCTTACCATATAGGAGCCTATAAGGCAATTATGGAAGAAGGCATTGAAATTAATGGCATAGCCGGGACATCAGTAGGTGCCTTAAATGGCGCTATATTAGCTCAAGGGGATTATGAGAGGGCTTATGATTTTTGGTATAATATGTCCTATTCTAAGGTAATCAATGCTACAGATGAGGAAATAGAAAAATTAAAGGCGGGAAAATTTTCAAAGGAAGATTTAGGACTACTAAAGGAAAAAGTCAAGGGAATCATTTCTGATGGGGGACTAGATATTACTCCTTTGAGAAATTTAGTAATAGAAGAAGTAGATGAAGAGAAAATTAGAAATTCTGGGAAAGATTTTGGAATAGTAACAGTCTCCCTTTCAGATTTAAAACCTGTGGAAATTTATATTGAGGATATACCAGATGGAGAATTGGCAGAATTTTTACTAGCCTCTGCATATTTTCCAGCTTTCAAAAGGGAAAAGATTGGTGGAAAAAGATATGTAGATGGTGGAATTTATAACAATCTTCCTGTTAATTTATTGATAGACAAAGGCTATAAGGATTTAATCTTAATTAGAACCCATGGGATAGGTTATATTAGGAAGGTCGATTTGGGTAGTTTAAATGCCATAATTATATCGCCTAATGAGGAATTATGTAGGACTTTAGATTTTGAAGCAGATAGTGCCAGATACAATTTAAAACTTGGTTATTATGACGGGAAAAAAGCATTGAACAATCTAAAGGGATTTAATTATTATATTGAAGCTACAAAGAGTGATGATTATTTTATAGATTATTTATGGAATTTAGAAGAAGAAAAGATTATTAAATTAAAGAAAATTTTTAAAATCGATGAAGATATACCTAACAAAAAGGCTATGTTTGAACTTATAAATCCTAAATTATCTAGTTTGTTAGAAGTGGAAAAACATAAGAATTATGATGAAATATTTTATTCTTTAGTTGAAAAATTAGCTAAAGCATATGAAATAGAAAGATTTCAGATTTATAATTATGATGAATTAGTAGATTTAATAATGGAAAAAACAAAATTAGAGGAAAAAAAGGATATGGGTATGTGGGATAAATTAATTGATAAAGTAGATATATTCTCTTTATTTACTAAAGAAGAAATTATCAAAGAAGTTGGACAAATATTATTGGGAAAATAGTTGATATTTTTAGTAATAAGGGTTATAATTAAATATAACCTTAATTCATCAGTAAGGCATTTTGTTTTAGATTTTTATGAAGTAAATAAAAATAGTACGAGAAATAAGATTTAGAATAGATTCTTGATCTCCGAATCTTTATTTCTTAAAAAGCATTCTGAGGATTAGAGGAATAAATTTTTGGAGGTAGTAAAATGGTTAATGGTACAGTAAAATGGTTTAATTCTGAAAAAGGTTTTGGATTTATTCAAACTGAAGAAGGTACAGATGTATTTGTGCATTTCTCTCAAATCAACAAAGATGGTTTCAAAACTTTAGAAGAGGGAGAAGCTGTAACTTTCAGAATAGTTGAAGGCGAAAAAGGACCTCAAGCTGAAGATGTTACACCTATTAGATAATTAGACTACTAAAAATGCTTAGGATAGCAAATCCTAGGCATTTTTTTTATTTTGGCATTATATAATATGAGATTATACTGCTAAAGTAGTTAAGCATTTTGTGGATATAATGAAAAATTAATATATGTATTACAATACTTGACAAATTCCTACATTGCATTTATGTTATAATACATTCAATCTAACAAGTCAAAACAGTAATATAGTAATAATAATATCCCATTTAGATAGCCATTATAAATTAACAAATAATATTATTAGTTTATCTAATAAAAGTTTGGAGTGATTTAAAATGACTAGTAAACAAATAAAAAGGATAATTGCAAAAGTTTTAATTATAATTATAGTAATAATTATAATAGAAAGACTTTATAATACCAGAGATGAATTTCATGTAGAAGCTGAGGATGCATCCTATTATGGATTTATAGAAGCAAATCTTACAACCAAAGAGAAACTTGAGGATTTTGAATATTTGTATGGTGTTCTAGAACAGAATTACCCTTTCTTTAAGGTAAATGAAAGACTATATGGGGTAGATTGGCTTGGGAATAAGCGAAAATATAAAAGATTAATTAGAAATACAAAAAATGATGCAGAATTTTATATTGCTATGGATAGAATATTAAAGGATTTAAATGATGGCCATACAAATATTTTTGATGGAAAGAATTTTAGAGCATTTTATAAAATGTATTATCCATATCATTCTCAAATTCCATTTTGGGACAATGTTTTTCTTGACCCTTATGTTAAAAATAGATATGAATTTGATGGAGATTTAGATAGCATTGTATTATATGAAGAACCTGTTTTAGAAACTAAAGTCTTAATAGAAGATGAATTGGCCTATATGAAAATTAAAAAGATGGCAGGTGATTATGATATTCTTGCAGAAGATTATATTAAAATAAAGGAATTTCTAAAGGGAATAGAAGATTATGAAAAGTTAATTATCGATATAAGAGGTAATGGTGGAGGTAATGATACTTATTGGATGAATATTGTTAGATTACTAATAGATGAACCACTAAATATTGAGTACTATGCTTTTTTTAAAGATGGTCATAGATATAAATATGATCCATATAAGGTTCAATCTGTAGCTCCTGTTAAAAAATTGGATAAAAAAACATTAGGTAAATTCCCAGAAGAAATTGCGACGGATTTTGATTTTTATAAAACCTACTCTTTTCATCTAAGCCCATGGGGTATTAGTTATAATCCTGAAGATTATATAGATTTCAAAGGAAAAATATATTTACTAGTAGATAGAAAGGTCTTTTCATCTGCTGAAAACTTTGCATCCTTTGCAAAGGATACAGGTTTTGCTACATTAGTTGGGGAAACCACAAAGGGAGCTAAAGATTTTGAATGGATTCCGATTACTTATTTGCCAAAAAGTAAATTTGCAATTAGATATAGTAGAACACTTGTAATAAATTCAGATGGCACCATAAATATGGAAACAAAGACAACACCTCATATTCAAGTAGATCCAACTCCCCATGACGATTTTAATAAAGATAAATGTATTCAAGCAGTTATTAAAGATTAATCAAAAGGAAATAGACACCCATTACTAGGTGTCTATTTGTTTAAATTATATTAGTTTTTATCTTTCTTCAATTACTTTATTTTTAACCATAGTATCTTTTCCTAAATATCTTAAATCCCTTATTAGAAATATTGCAGTAAGCATTGAAGCTACAAAGTCTGAAACAGGTGCTGATGCCCAAACGCCAGTTAATCCAAAGAATTTTGGAAGTATAATTAGGGCTGGTATTAAAATTAAAACCTGTCTAGATAATCCCAATAATGCAGCTTTTTTAGGTTTTCCAGTTGCTTGGAAATAGTTAGAGCTAACTATTTGAAAACCTACAATAGGTAACATACATAAATTAATTCTAAGCCCTCTAGTACCTACTGCTAATATATTTTCAATATCCGAACCCTTTTCTAAAAATATATTAAATAATTTATTTGGCATAGTTTGAGTAATTATAAAACCTAAAGTAGATATAGTAGTTGCTGCTATTATGGCACCTTTTAAGGCCTTTTTCACCCTATCGTATTTTTCAGCACCATAATTAAATCCTATAATAGGCTGAGCACCATGATTAATACCAAAAATAGGCATTAATATTAACATAGTAATACTATGAATTACTCCCATACTAGAAAGTGCCACATCTCCACCATAAGTACTTAATGAATTATTCAAAATTGCTGTAACCATAGAAGCTGCCAATTGCATACTAAAAGGTGCAAAGCCTATGGAGGTAATTCCCTTGATTATATCTTTTCTAAGACGCATATTTTTTCTTTGTAACTTTAGCATAGAAGTTCTTTTCCCTATGCCAAGAAAATAACTAATAACCCATATAGCAGAAACTGCCTGTGCAATTATAGTGGCTAATGCAGCTCCTTGCATTCCCATATCAAATATAAATATAAATACATAATCCAGTATTATATTTAATATAGCCCCAATTAACATAGTCCCCATGGCTACAGTGGGATTCCCTTCTCCTCTAATAAAGCTATTTAAACCAAAGCCTACAGCCTGAAAAGGTGCGCCTATCAATATTATAGTCATATAGGCTATGGAATAGGGTAATATATTATCACTAGCACCAAATAGTTTTAACATAGGTTCAATAAATATTAAGCCTAATATACTTAAACTTAGGGAAATGGCAAGTAATAGTACAAAGGCATTCCCTAGTATTAATTCTGCATCTTCTTTTTTACCTTGACCTAATCTTATGGAAGATAAGGAATTGCCCCCAATACCTACTAACATACTAAATGCCATTAAAATTAAAGATACTGGGGAACCTACAAAAATAGCTCCAATTCCAATGCTTCCTACAGATTGGCCTATAAATATTCTGTCTACTATATTATATAAGGCATTAACCAACATGCCTACAATAGCTGGTACAGAAAACTTTAACAATAATTTTCCAATATCCTCCTCACCTAACAACTTTGCTCTATCATCTTGTATATTCATTTGCATCCCTCGCCTTTTCCATTATTTTAACTAATATTTCTAGATTATTGCTAAATTCTATAACTTCCTCCTTGGTTAGAGGACTTAAAGTTTTTTCTAATTGCTTATTAAAGTTTTCCTCTTGTTTTAAAAAATAGTCCTCTCCTTCTTTAGTCAATTGTATCCAGATTTTTCTTTTATCTTCTAAATCATTTTTCCTATAAACTAAGTTTATATTTTCTAATGCATCGATTAAACTGGTAATACTACCTTTCTCCATATCCATACATTTACCTAATACTGTAGGAGAAATTTTTTTATTGCGACCAATTATCATTATGGCTCTAGCCTGATTTTTAGTACAATTATATTCATCTATTTCTTCTTTAAATACAGGTGTAAATAATCTATGGAATAAAGACATAAATTTAACTAAATCATATCTTATATTTTTGATAGCTGTATTCACGATTTCACCTCAATAAAAAAATAGTTAGAATTCTAATTATTAGAATTCTAACTATTTATTATACTTGAAATAAAATTAATGTCAAGAATTAATCAGTAAACATTTGGGTCCAATAAGTTGTCCCATTAATATTAACATACCCAACACCGATTTTTCCAAAGCTTGGATTGAGTATATTTGCTCTGTGTCCTGAGGAATTCATCCATCCGTTCATTACAGACTGAGCACTGGAATATCCCTTTGCAATATTTTCTCCTGCAGTTCTATATTTTATACCGAAGGATTTCATCATAGTAAAAGGATCTCCATAAGTAGGTGAATTGTGGTTAAAATAATTTTTTTGTGCCATATCCTGTGATTTCATTCTTGCTACATTAGATAATTCTGAACTATATTGTAATGGAGCTAGTCCCTCTTTTTGTCTTTCTATATTTACTAGATTTACTATTTCCATTTCTACGGAAGAATTTGTATTACTTCCTGTATTGTTATTGGCTTCTGTTTTAGTAGTATCTTCTTTTTGCTGAGGAGCTTCTGGAACTTCATAATTATCATTAGGAGTTTCTACAGGAGTTTCTACCTTTTCCTCATAACTTGGCTTAGTTTGATTAAACCAATTACTATAATAATTGTTATAACCATAATTATAGTTATAAATGTATCTTACCTTATACCTATTATAGTTTGAATAATTATTAGATACTGAAAAAGATGCGGCCTGTCCTACAGATGTGGTTACTAACATAGCTATACCTAGTGATACTAATACTTTTTTTATATTTTTTATCATTTAAATTTCCTCCTTGTAATTTAAGTTGTAATTTAAATTCAATCCGGCCCCCTTTAACTTCTAATTTCTTAAAAGTATAACAAAAAGGTTACAAAAAGGAAACAATCAATATATGGTTAGCCTTCCGATAACTTACAATTGGTTAGATTGGGATAAGTAGAAGCGTACAAGACTGCTAATAAAGTCTAAATTGTCATCCTGAACGCGGTGAAGGATCTCAGCTTTCTGCTGTTTAGAGATCCTTCGCTTACGCTCAGGATGACAGAAAAGGTACTTTATCAGCAGTTTCAAATCACCCCTGCCATCCCACTATACTAGTTTCACTAGATGATATACTTTTTTTCCCTTTCTAAACATTAGCTTTCCATCTTTAAAATCATCTAGCCCGATAATTTTATTTATATCTTCTAACTTTTCATCTTCTATACTAACTCCACCTTGTTCAATTAATCTTCTACCTTCCCCATTTGATTTGGTAAGGCCTATTTCTTTTAATAAATCCAATATGCCAATGCCTTTTTCAAAATCGGCTTCTTTAAATTCAGTAAAGGGGATACTGCCTTCTGCTTTTTCTCCTTCAAATAGTGCCTTAGCTGCATTTTGGGCTTTTATTGCTTCTTCTTCCCCATGGATTAATTTAGTTACCTCAAATGCTAATATTTCTTTAGCCTTATTAATTTCTGCCCCTTCTAATTTATTTAATTCCCTTATTTTTTTCATAGGAATAAATGTTAGGAGTCTTAAACATTGGTCTACATCTGCGTCATCTACATTTCTCCAGTATTGGTAAAATTCATATGGGGAAGTTTTTTCTGGATCTAGCCAAAGTGCACCTTTTGCTGTTTTCCCCATTTTTTGCCCCTCGCTATTTGTAAGCAGAGTACAGGTCATAGCATAAACTTGTTTACTAGATTTTTTCCTTATTAGTTCCATACCTGCAATCATATTAGACCATTGATCGTCTCCGCCTAATTGCATTTTACAATTGTATTTTTCATTTAATACAAAGAAATCATATCCTTGCATCAACATATAGTTGAATTCCAAAAAGGACAGCCCCTTTTCTAATCTTTGCTTAAAGCATTCTGCTGCTAACATTTTATTTACTGAGAAATGTGAGCCTATATCCCTTATAAATTCAATATAGTTTAAATCCAATAGCCAATCTGAATTATCCACCATTATAGCTTTATCGTCTTCAAAATCAATTAATCTAGACAATTGTTTTTTAATACTGGCTACATTGTGATCTATATCTTCTCTTGTAAGCATTTTTCTCATGTCCGTTCTGCCAGATGGATCTCCAATCATAGCTGTACCACCGCCAACTAGGGCAATAGGTTTATGTCCATATTTTTGCATATGGGCCATAAACATCATAGCTATAAAATGGCCTACATGTAGACTATCTGCTGTTGGGTCAAAGCCTATATAAAATGTTACACTTTCCTTGCCCAATAATTCTCTAATTTCTTCTTCGTGAGTAGTTTGTTTTATATAACCCCTTTCCATTAAAACATCAAATACATTATTCATAAATATACCCCTCCTAATATTATTTCCCATATAAAAAGGGTATTCTCTCTCCTAAAGGACGAGAAAATACCCGTGGTACCACCTTAATTTGCATAAAGCCTCAAACCATGTAACATATGGTATTCGCAATGGTTTCCCATTGAGACTCGAGATTTGTAATTCATTTTATTATTAAGTTATAGCCTTTTCACCATCTAGCTATTCTCTGTATTTAACATAATAAAACTACTGCATCTGTCTTAGTCTGTATTTAATTAAATAACATTCTAATATATAAAAAAATATTTGTCAAGAAAAAAGAGGACTAAATTAGTCCTCTACCGCTATTTCTTTACTATTTTCCCATAGTCCATGTATATTACAATAGCTTGTAGCAAGTATTGTTCCAGATTTTTCTGCTTTGAATTTTAAACTTACACTTGGCTCTGTAAATACATCATATTCACCATGAGCTGCAAAATCATAGGAACCTATTTCTATAGGGAAATTTCTTCCTTCTGGTTTAAAATATACTTTAATCCAAGAAATATGATGTTCAAAAGTATTTGGATGGGCAATTTCCTCTCCGATATTTACATTTACTTCTACGATTTCTCCTTTTTTAATGGAATTAGGTGCATGAATTACAGGCACATGTTTTTCACCTTTCCAATCTCCGCTTTGATATAATGAACTTAAATTTTTCATAATTGTCCTCCTCAAATATAATAATTTTACTTAAAACTTACATCTGTATGATTATATACCCAAATAGTTTTGATAATACACAAAAGTTAAGTAAATTTTAGCTTTTTCAGATATAATAGGATTAGACAAATTTAGAAAGGAAGATTTATATGGAAGAAATACAGTTAATAGCTACTTCTACTTTTGGCTTAGAGGCAGTAGTTAAAAGAGAATTATTGAATTTAGGATATGAAGATTTAAAAGTGGAAAATGGGAAAGTACATTTTAAAGCTACAGAAAAAGATATTCCCATAGCCAATCTATGGTTACGTTCAGCAGATAGAGTACTATTAAATATGGGAGAATTTAAGGCCACCTCTTTTGAAGAATTATTTGAAAAAACTAAAGCTCTTCCTTGGGAGGAATGGATCACAGAAGATGGAGAATTTATTGTGGAGGGGAAATCTATAGATTCGGGACTTTTTAGTGTACCAGATTGTCAGGCCATAGTAAAAAAGGCTGTAGTGGAGAAACTTAAGACTAAATACAATAGGGAATGGTTTGAAGAAACAGGCCCTAAATTTACTATAGAAGTTTCTTTATTAAAGGATATAGCCACTTTAACTATAGATACATCTGGTGAAGGCTTACACAAAAGAGGCTATAGGCTAGATAGTGTAGAGGCACCTTTAAAGGAAACTCTAGCTGCAGCATTGGTTCAATTAAGCTATTGGAATAAAGATAGATTATTATTAGACCCATTTTGTGGTTCTGGTACTATTCCAATAGAAGCTGCTATGATAGGCAAAAACATGGCGCCAGGTTTAAATAGAAATTTTGTCTCAGAAGAATGGCCTAGAATAAAAAAAGAATATTGGCATGATGCAAGGCGAAAGGCTTGGGAGGCAATGGATAATGGCACTAAATTAAACATTATAGCTAGTGATATAGATAAAGAAGCCATTAAGGCAGCTAGAGAAAATGCAGAAAATATTGGTCTAGAAGAGGATATAAAATTTATGGTTAAAGATATGAGGGATTTAAATATTAAAGATAAATATGGGGTAATAATATCTAATCCACCCTATGGGGAAAGACTTGGCAATAAAAAGGAAATAGATGAATTATATAAAGATATGGGAAAAGTTTTTAAATCTTTAGATACTTATTCCATATATATTTTAACTTCCAATGAAAATTTTGAAAAACTTTATGGTAAACCCTCTAGTAGAAAGAGAAAATTATATAATGGTAGAATAAAAGTAGATTATTATCAATATTATGGGCCAAGACCTCCAAAAGATATTTAAAAAATATTAATTGGGTATATTTATATTAAGTAAATTTAAGGGGTGAGATTTATGGATATATATACTAAAACTGGGGACAAGGGTAGTACTAGCTTATTTGATAATAAAAGAGTGTCTAAAGATGATATTAGAGTGGAAGCTTATGGAACCATAGACGAACTGGTTTCTGCCTTAGGTCTTGCAAAAAACTATGTAGATAATAGGGAAATATATGATTTAATAGAGAATGTCCAAAACAAACTTTTTACTGTAGCATCTATATTAGCCACAGAGGATAAGACTAAAATAAAATACCATATAGTAGAAGAGGATATTTTATTTTTAGAAAAGAATATAGATAAATATATGGGCTTATTAAATAACCCTACTGGTTTTATAATACCTGGCTCTGGCAAAGCTTCAGGTCATCTACATCTTTGTCGTACCATATGTAGAAGGGCTGAAAGAAGAATAATCACTCTTCAGGGTCATGTAGAAATTGACCCTAAAGTAGTGAAATATGTAAATCGACTTTCTGATTTTATATATGCAATAGCCAGGTATTTAGAGGAAGAGGAGCTAAAAGTAAATTATAATAATTAAATTTTAATATGCCCTACAATACTATTGAGTTCATTAGCTATACTAGAGAGATTTTGTATAGAGGCAGTTATTTCCTCCATAGATGCTAAATTAGACTCTACTGCAGCGGCACTGGTTTCAGAGGCTGCTGTAGTTTCCTCTGATATGGCTGATATTTCTGTGGCTCTTTCTAATATATATCCACTATTATTCCTTACCTCTTTTGCAGTTTCAGTAATCTCTATTATGGCAGAATTTATTTGGTCAATAGCCAGTAATAAAGAATCAAAGGAAGCTTTAGTAGAGGTAGCTGTATCTACGCTTTTTTGCACTACATTGATTACCTCATCTACACTATTAACTGCTTTAGTACTACTATTGCTTACGTTTTGGGTAATAGAAGATATTTCCTGTGAATAGGAATGAGTAGCATCTGCTAATTTGCTAATTTCCTCTGCTACAACTGCAAATCCTCTACCAGCATCTCCAGCCCTAGCAGCTTCTATGGCAGCATTTAATGCTAATAGATTGGTTTGTTCTGCAATCTCATTTATGATAAGTACAATATTATCAATATTTTTAATTTGATTATTTAAATCAGCTATTATTTTAGAAGTGTCTTTTGTATTGCTTTCTATGGAACTAATCATTCCCATTATATTGTCTAAAGCAATATTCCCTTCTTGAGCAGAACTAGCCATAAAAACAGATAATTCAGTAGCCTGTTCTGCATAATTATCTGTATCCTGAGATAGTTGGTTTAAATTAGAAATAGCTTCACTTAATTCATTGATATTTTTAGAAGTATCCTCTGAACCATTGGCAATTTCATTTACAGATTGGGCTATATTTTCTACAGAAACAGTAGTATCCTCAAGTATAGAAGCTAAATCTTCCGAATTCTTAGATAAAATATTAGAATTAGACTTAATTCCTATTGCCATATCCTTACCGTTTTTTACTACTTGATTTAAGGCATTATTAATATTAGGCAGTTTTTTTATCTCCTTAATTTCCTCTATAGCAGTATAATCACCTTGTGCTATATTTTCAATATTTAAAAGCAATCGTCTTAAGGATGTCCCTATGATCTTGTCAAAAATAATATAAAGCACAATCCCGGCAATTAGCATATTTACAATAGCTGATACTAATATGGCCATTTGTGGGCTAAGACTTGAATCAAGCCCAATTAATTGAAATATAATATTAGATATAGATACACTTAAAAATACAGCTATGAAAGTGTATATTAAAAGTTTTGTCTTTAAAGTGCTGGCTTTTTTAGTTTTTTCTTTATTTTCCAATACAATCGCCCCCTTATTATTCTTAATTATAATATACTTTGCCATATAATTCAATTATATTTATGAGATTTTGTCGAATATAGGGCATAAGCAATAGTTTTATATAGACATCATTGTTATACAAAAAACTTTGTGTTTTAAGGTCTATTATGATATTATAAAACAAAGTACCTAATATTTTTAGTGGGTGATGCTATGCTTAATAAAGAAGAGATTAATCTTTTAAATAGGGAAATTGAAGAATATAGTAATTTAAATTATCAAGTACTTGAAAGTATGGCAGATTGGGTAAGAGTAGTAGATTATGATGGCAATATACTATATGCAAATAAATCTATGAAGGATTTTGTAGGGGAAAATATTATAGGCATGAAATGTTATAGGGCTTGTGGAAATACAGAACCTTGTGGCTTTTGTATTTCTAAAAGAAGCATTGAAACTAGAGAAACCATACAAAAAGAAGAAATCATAAAGGGAAGATATTTTACTGTAAAATCTTCTCCAGTCTTAGATCATCATGGTCAAGTAATAGCAGCAGTTGAAGTATTTAGGGATGTAACTAGAGAAAGAAAATTAGAACTAGAATTAATTGAAAAAAATACTAAAATGAGCGATGATCTAGTATTTGCAAAAAGACTTCAATATAAGATATTACCCAAGGCTGGCATATATGGTAATTTAAAAATAGAACATCTTTACAAGCCTTGTGAGATGTTAAGTGGAGATATATTTGACATATATTATATAGATAAGGACAATATAGGAATATATATATGCGATGTAGTCGGGCATGGTGTTACGGCTTCTATGATGACTATGTTTGTAAAACAAAATATGAGGACTATTAAAAATGATACCTTAAACCCTTCTAGGGTTTTAAAGGAATTGCACAAAAGATTTATCGCATTAGATTTAGGTTCAGATAAATATTTCACTATATTCTATGGAGTGTTTAACACTAAGGATGGAAGCTTTAAATATTCCAATGCAGGACATAATTGTATCCCCATTAAATTTAATTCTGAAGAAATAACATTATTAAAGACCAATGGTTTTCCTATATCCTCAATTTTTAATGAAATAAATTATACAGAAAATGAAATTAAATTAAAATTAGAAGATAAAATATTATTTTATACCGATGGAATTACAGAGGTAAAAAATATCCATGGAGAAGAATTTGGCATAGAGAGAATAATAAAGATTATAAAAGAAAATAAAAAGGATATATTAAATAGAATAGTTAATAATGTGGAAAACTTTAGATGGGGAGAACAAGAAGATGATTTTGCAATAGTTCTAATGGAAGTATTGAATTAAAAAAGGCCTTAGGGGGTAACTTCTAAGGCCTTTTAAAAATTATAAATAATTGGAGGTATAAAATGAAAAAGATTAGATTAGATTATTCTAATAGCTTTATAAGGGAAGATGAAATACAAAATATAATGCCTTTTTTAGATATTTCCCATAGACTTCTCTATGGTAAAGAAGGGGCTGGAAATGATTATTTAGGATGGGTAGACTATCCTAAAGATTATAATCGAGAAGAGTTTAAAAAGATAAAGGCTGCAGCAGAAAAAATTCAAGAAGATTCAGATGCCTTTATTGTAATAGGTATTGGAGGTTCTTATCTTGGGGCAAGGGCATGTATAGAAGCCTTAAACCATAATTTCTATAATAATCTAGACCCTAAAAAAAGGAAAACCCCAGAAATTTATTATGTGGGAAACAATATAAGTAGTGATTATATATTAGAACTATTAGAATTAGTAGAAGACAAGAAAATTAGCATCAATGTTATATCTAAATCAGGAACTACCTTAGAACCAGCTTTAGCCTTTAGAATTTTTAAGGAGTTTATGGAAAATAAATATGGCAAAGAAGAGGCTAAAAAAAGAATATATATTACTACAGATGAAAACAAAGGTGCATTAAGGGAATTAGCTAATAGGGAAGGCTACACTTCCTTTATTATTCCAGATGATATAGGAGGAAGATATTCCATATTTACAGCAGTGGGTATGCTACCCATAGCTGTTTCGGGCTTAGATTTAGATAAAATAATGGAAGGAGCACTATCTGGTATGGAGGATTATTCCAATCCTAATCTATATGAAAATCCTTCCTATGAATATGCAGTAATTAGAAATTTACTTTATAATAAGGGAAAAGTAATAGAAATACTTGTAAATTATCAGCCTAATTTACACTATTTGGCTGAGTGGTGGAAACAATTATTTGGTGAATCCGAAGGTAAAGACGGAAAGGGCATATATCCTGCCTCTGTAAGCTTTACCACAGACTTGCACTCTATGGGGCAATGGATACAAGATGGTAGAAGAAATATATTTGAAACTACTTTAAATGTTGAAAAGCCTAAAAAGGATTTAAGTGTAAAAAAGGATAAGGATAATTTAGATAAACTAAATTTCTTAGAGGGAAAGACCATAGATTATATAAATAAAAAGGCCTTTGAGGGCACAGTAATGGCACATACCAAGGGCAATGTACCAAATTTAATAATCGATATACCTAGTATGGATGAATATTACTTTGGAAAACTAATATATTTCTTCCAAAAATCTTGTGCCATATCTGGATATTTATTGGGAGTAAATCCATTTAATCAGCCAGGGGTAGAAGAATATAAGAAAAATATGTTTAGTTTATTGGGAAAATACAAGGATTGTTAATTAAGTAACAATCCTCTATTGTTTTATTCTAAATAGTTTGATAATATAGAATGATGGGAGGGATTATATGGATTTTAAAAACTTATTATTTAAAAAGGAAAAAAATATTGGCATATTATCTATTAATAGGCCAGATGCATTAAATGCACTAAGTTCAGAGGTTCTCCACGAACTAGATCAGGCTATAGATATTATAGACAAAGACGAAGAAATACATATAGTGATACTAACTGGAGAGGGACGAGCCTTTGTAGCTGGTGCGGATATTAAAGAAATGAAAGATATGGATGTATTTCAAGCTAGAGAATTTGCAGACTGCGGCTTAAATGTTTTTAGAAAAATAGAATTAATGGAAAAGCCTATTATAGCTGCTGTAAATGGTTTTGCCCTTGGCGGAGGATGCGAACTATCCATGTGTTGTGATATTAGGATTGCATCTGAAAAGGCTAAGTTTGGCCAACCAGAGGTGGGGCTTGGAATTATCCCAGGCTTTGCAGGAACTCAAAGACTATCTAGATTAGTTGGTATGGGAAGAGCTAAGGAATTGATTTTTACCACAGATATGATAAATGCAGAGGAGGCCTATAGAATAGGCTTAGTAAACAAAGTAGTATCGGCAGATCAATTAATGGAAGAAGCCTTAAATATGGCTAATAAGATTGTTGGAAAAGGGCAAATAGCCGTAAGATTTGCTAAAACTTCTATTAATCGGGGTATGGAAACAGATATAGAAACAGGAATGGCAATAGAAAGAGATTTATTCGGATTGTGTTTTTCAACAGAGGATCAAAAAGAGGGAATGGAAGCCTTTTTAGAGAAACGCAATCCAAATTATAAATTAAAATAATAGTGGAGGTGCTTTTATGCAAAGAATAGGAATATTAGGAAGAGGAACTATGGCATCAGGTATAGTCCAAATTTTTGCTGAAAAAGATTATGATGTGATTATGTGGGTAAGATCCATTGATGAATCTAATCCTCGGGGAAGTTTAAAAGCCTTGGATAAAAGCTTAGGAAGATTAGTTAAAAAAGAAAAAATCACAGAAAAAGACAAAGAAAATATACTTAATAAGGTGGAAATAACTACAAACTATGAGGACTTAAAAGAATGTGATTTAGTTATTGAAGCTATAGCAGAAGATATGGATATTAAAAAAGCTACTTTCAAAGCGCTAGATGAAATATGTAAAAAGGATGCTATTTTAGCAACTAATACATCTTCTTTGTCTATTACTGAAATAGCTGCAGCTACTAATAGACCAGATAAAGTAGTAGGTATGCATTTCTTTAATCCAGTTCCTGTAATGAAATTAGTAGAAGTTATAAAAGGCATAGGAACTTCCGAAGAAACAGAAGAAAAGATAATGGAATTGTCGAAAGCACTAGGCAAGACTCCAGTAAAAGTAGAAGAAGCACCAGGCTTTGTAGTAAATAGAATACTTATTCCTATGATTAACGAAGCAGTTGGAATATTAGGGGATGGAGTTGCTTCAGCAGAAGACATAGACGAAGCCATGAAATTAGGTGCAAACCATCCAATGGGACCTCTAGCTTTAGCAGATTTAATCGGACTAGATGTATGTCTCGCCATTATGGATGTATTATATAATGAATTTGGCGACTCTAAATATAGGGCTCATCCATTAATGAGAAAAATGGTGAGAGGTGGATATTTAGGTAGAAAAACTGGGCGAGGTTTCTTTGATTATTCTAAATAACTTACAATTTGGGGGACAGTCCCCCAAATTGTAAGTTATTTTTATTATATTAAAATTTATAATGGACACAATAAAATAAAATGCCTTAGAAAGGTGGTGCTATATGAAAAATTTTTGGAAAACTTTTATTTTATCCATTATATTTTTTACTATTGCAATATATTTAGGTTCCCATTCTTATACCAAAATAAATAAAAAAGAAAACTATGCTAATATTGGTACTGCAGAAAAAAAAGATGAAGAGGAAATAGTCAAAGAGAAAACAGTTAAAGAAAGAATGATTAAAAAAGAAGAAAATTACGATTCATTGGAAGATGCTTTTAAAAATAGCAAGAGGATTAATGCTTTAGTCGTAGGGTTAGAAGATGTTCGCACTGATACTATAATGTTTGCTTCTTTTCAGCCAGAAGATAAAAAGGTGGATATTATATCTATACCAAGGGATACCTATATACATAGAAAAGGCTATAATCAAGGGGAGCAGAGAAAAATAAATGCCATATATGGCAATCATGGAATAGCAGGAGTAAAAAAAGCAGTATCTCATTTATTAGAAGGAGTACCAATCCATCATTATATAATTGTAGATTATAAGGGGGTTGAAAATATTATAGATTATCTAGAGGGGGTAGAAGTAGTAGTGCCATTTCATATGGTATATAAAGACCCTACAGCCAAGCCTCCACTGTATATAAATATACCCGAGGGAAAACAGTTATTGGATGGGAAACAATCTTTAAATTTTTTAAGGTATAGAAAAGGAAATAAAGGGAAATCAGGGTATATAGATGGAGATTTAGGTAGAATTAAGGCACAACAAGAATTTCTAAAATCTTTTGTGGAGAAATCAATATCTTATAAACTTCCCGTAGTGGTAAAAAGGGGATTTGAATATATCGAAACAGATATTAATTTAATGGATGGCATAAATTATTCTACTAAGGCTTTGGGAATAAAGACAGAGGATTTTAATTTTCAAACTCTACCTGGGAAAAGTGAGTTTAAAAGAATTGATGGGAAACTTTTATCCTATTTTACCCCAAATCTTTTAGATACTAAAAAACTATTAGAAAACCTATATAAAGTAAAAAAACCCCCTAAATTTTAGGGGGTTAAATGGCCTTTTTCTCATCAGTTTCCAATAAGGTATCGCCTATGGCATATACATTACCTGCACCCATAGTTACTATAATATCTCCTGATTTAGCGTTTTCTAATAGGAAATTTTCAATACTTGCAAAAGAGGACATATATTTAGCATCTATGCCATTTTTAATCAGGGCTTCTACTAAATCTGTAGAATGAATTGAGCCTGTATTTTTTTCTCTAGCAGCATATATATCTGGTACAATTACTTTATCTGCTCGGGAAAAGGCAGTAGCAAAATCATTTAATAAATATTTTGTCCTAGTATAAGTATGAGGTTGGAAAACACACCATAATTGATTATAGCTAGAATTTTTTAAGGCTTCCAAAGAAGCTTTAATCTCTGTTGGATGATGGGCATAATCATCTATAATTTTAATACCATTAATAATTCCTTTTACTTCTAATCTTCTATGAGTGCCTCGATATTCTCCTAGAGCCTTTAATATAATTTCAATAGGAATTCCTAGGGCATGGGTAGTTGCAATACTGGCTAATGCATTATACACATTGTGAATACCCATTACATTTAGTTTAACTGGATATTTGGCGCCTTCCTTGGTAGTTAAAATAAAATTAGAATAACCTTCCTTTGAAAAGGATATATTTTCACAGGAATAATCTGCATTACTATTTATTCCAAATCCAATTACATTAGCTTTAGTACTCGCTATTACTTTATTGGCATTTTTATCATCCATATTTATAATTAAAAAACCACCATCTTGAATATTTCTTCCATATCCTGCAAAAGTATCTACTATATGATTAATATTTCTAAAATAATCTAAATGATCTTCCTCCATATTTAAGATTACTGCTATGGTAGGAAAATATTTTAAAATATTCCCCTTATACTCGCAGGCTTCTGTTAATAAATAATCTTTACTTCCTAATTTGACATTTCCACCAATTTCATCTAATTTTCCACCTAATAATATTGTAGGATTTAAAATGGAACGGTTTAATATAGTAGCAATCATACTAGTCGTCGTAGTTTTACCATGGGTACCAGATATGGCAATGGAATTTGTATAATTTTTCATTAATGCACCTAAAAAAGTAGCCCTATCCACAGTAGGAATACCCTTATTTTGTGCCGCTTCCAATTCAACATTGTCCATAGAAATGGCATCTGTATATACTATTAAATCCGCATCCCCAATATTGGCCTCATTGTGATTTATGTATATATCAACTCCTAAGGATTTTAATCTTTCTACTATATGGCTATTGTTTGCATCTGAACCGGAAACCTTATAGCCTTCTGTCAATAAAATTTCCGCTAAACCACTCATACTAATTCCCCCTATTCCTATAAAGTGAATATGTGAGTATTTATGGTCTTTTATGCAAAATGTAAACATAAATTTACCTCCTAGATTTTTATTAAATAATTTCATTTCTATTATTACCAAATTATATATTTTATATTATCTTATTCTGGCTATATAATTTTGCCACTGTTTGATTATATCATATTATTTTTCTAATAAAAAGGCAATAAAAAAGGATAATTATATTATTAAGTAAAAATAATAGCATAAATGAAGTAAAATGGAAACAATCTTTAAAAAAGATAAAATATTTTTAAAAATAAGAAGGACTTTATTGAAAGCATATAGAATACATTAAATATTCAGTACTTTTTTCAAATGACTTCTAGGGAAGGTGGTGAATTTTGACCGTGAAGATAACTGACGTAAGAATTAGAAAAGTTCAAGAAGAAGGTAAAATGAAAGCTATTGTCTCTATAACTTTTGATAATGAGTTTGTGGTCCACGATATAAAAATAATTGATGGACAAAATGGTTTATTTGTAGCAATGCCTAGTAGAAAAATGGCAGATGGAGAATTTAGAGATATTGCCCATCCCATTAATGCAGAAACTAGGAAAAAGATTCAAGATGCAATTTTTGAAGAATATGACAAAGTATTATTATCAGTGGAATAAAGGGACTAAAAGTCCTTTTTTATTTTTAAAAAAAAGATTTTTTAAAAAAATTCCCTTTTATTGTAGACATATAGTTTAAATAGGTTAAAATATAATTTGGATAGAAAATTTAAAACGAGGTGTTAATATGAATATTTCCATTATATTGGCAGCAGGGGAAGGGATCAGAATGAGATCTGATACTCCTAAAGTATTACATAAAATATGTGGAAAACCTATTTTAGAATATGTAATAGATGCTAGTAGATTTGCCAATGTAGACAAAAGCTATGTAATAGTAGGTCATGGTGGGGAGGAAGTTAGGGAAAATTTTAAGGATAAAGATATAGTATTTAAAACTCAATCTATAGGTGAAGAATTCCCCTATGGTACAGGCTATGCTGTGATGCAAGCTATAGACTATGTAGAAGACGATGATAATGTAATTATACTATATGGGGATGCCCCACTAATAAGCCCTAAAACCATAGAAAATTTATTGAAATACCATAATGAGAATCAATATATGGGAACAGTATTAACTGCAATAGTAGAAGACCCTACAGGATATGGTAGAATTGTTAGGGGTGAAAATGGAGAAATTTTAAAAATTGTAGAACATAAGGATGCTACAGAAGATGAGTTGAAAATTAAGGAAATAAATTCCGGCATATATTGTTTTAATGGGAAGAATTTAAAAGAAGCCTTAGCTAAAATTGATAATAATAATGCTCAGGGAGAGTACTATATTACTGATGTAATATCTATATTAAAGGATAAGGGAGAAAATGTAGGAGTATTTTTAATAGACAATCCAGATGAAATCTATGGGATAAATTCTAGAGTTCAATTGGCTTTTTGTGAAAAAATCATGAGAAACAGAATTAATCAAAAATATATGGATGAAGGCATTACTATTATAAATCCAGAAAATACCTATATAGAATTAGGTGCAAAAATAGGTAGGGATAGTATAATATATCCAGGAGCTATAATTACAAAGGGTACTATTATAGGAGAAGAATGCATTATAGGGGAGAATTCCCGAATAGAAAATAGTAAAATTGGCAATAAAGTTCATATATATAGTTCTACTATTACAGATAGTATTGTAGAGGATAAATGTAGTATAGGCCCTTATGCACATTTGAGGCCTAATAGCCATTTAAAAAACAATGTCCATATAGGCAATTTTGTAGAAGTTAAGAATTCTACAATTGGAGATAATTCTAAGGCAGGGCATTTAGCCTATATTGGAGATGCAAATGTAGGGAAAAATGTAAATATTGGTTGTGGTGTAATATTTGTAAATTATAATGGTCAGGAAAAATTTAGAACTATAGTAGAGGACAATGCCTTTGTTGGGTCTAATGCTAATTTAGTTGCTCCAGTTGTAGTTAGAGAATGGGGCTATGTAGCAGCTGGTTCCACCATTACTGATGAAGTAAAAGAAGGTAATTTATCTATCGCCAGAGCTCGTCAAGTCAATAAAGAGAATTGGGTAGATAAAAAAGGATATAGAACAGCTAAAGAATAAATTTTAGGAGGATTTAAAATGGACTTTATGAGGGGCAAAATTAAAATATTTTCAGGAAATGCAAATAAAAAATTAGCAGAGGATATATGTGAGGAGTTAGGGGTACCTCTTGGCTGTTGTGAAGTAGGGAAATTTAGTGATGGAGAAATCTTCGTAAATATAGACGAAACAGCAAGGGGCTCAGATGTGTTTATCATTCAACCTACCTGTTCTCCAGTAAACGACAATTTAATGGAAGTGCTAATATTAGTAGATGCATTAAAAAGGGCATCAGTTGGTAGAATTAACGCTGTAATTCCATATTATGGCTATGCAAGGCAAGATAGAAAGACAAAGGCAAGAGAACCTATTACTGCAAAACTTGTAGCGGATTTACTAACTGTGGCTGGTGTAGACAGAGTTGTTGCAATGGACTTACATGCTGGTCAAATTCAAGGATACTTTAATATTCCAGTAGACCATTTATCTGGGGTGCCAATTTTAGCTCAGCATTTCAAAGGAATAGTAGATGAAGAAACTGTAATAGTATCTCCAGATTTAGGTGGAGTAACTAGGGCTAGAAATTTTGCAAATTTATTAGATTTGTCTATCGCAATCATTGAAAAGAGAAGGCCTAAAGCAAACGTTTCAGAAGTTATGAATGTTATAGGGGATATTGAAGGGAAAAACGTAGTAATAGTAGATGATATAATAGATACTGCTGGTACTATTACTAAAGCTGCAGAGGTATTAAAAAACTTTGGTGCTAAATCTGTTTATGCTTGTGCAACTCACCCTGTATTATCAGGACCTGCTGTTAGTAGAATAGAATCTTCTGTTATAGAGAGATTTATAATAACAGACACTATTCCTACAGTAAAAGAAAACAATGGTAGTAAAATAGAAGTAGTTAGTGTAGCACCTATATTTGCAGAAGCCATTAAGAGAATTCATGAAAATGAATCTGTAAGTATATTATTTAATTAGTTGGAAGGTGATATATTGATAGCTATTATTGGGCTAGGGAATCCTGGTAGGGAATATAGAGATACCAGGCATAATATTGGCTTTAAAACTATAGATTTATTAGCCCATAGAAACAATATTAAAATAAATAAAATAAAGTTTAAATCTGTATATGGAGAAGGATTTATAAATGGAGAAAAAGTATTATTTGTAAAACCTCAAACTTATATGAATAATAGTGGTATAGCAGTAATGGAATTATTTAATTTTTATAAAATCCCTATCCAAAATATAATTGTAATAGTAGACGATATAGATATAGAATTTGGAAGTATTAGAATTAAGAAAAAGGGAAGTGCAGGTACCCATAATGGCTTAAAGTCTATTATTTATCACTTGCAAGACGACAATTTTCCTAGAGTAAAAATTGGCATAGGAGAAAAAAGAGAAAGACAAGATTTAGCAGATTTTGTATTAAGTAAATTTTCAAAAGAAGAAAGTGAAAAAATAGAAACAGCAATACAAGATGCTGCATTAGCTGTAGAAACCATAGTAAAAGATGGAATAGATATTGCTATGAATAAATTTAATTAAAATACCTTAAGCCTAGGACAAATCCTAGGCTTAAGGGGATTTATCCTAGGAGTGATAATGTGGAAAATATGTTTATAGCCCCATTAAAAAATTTACTTCCCTATAAAAATTTATTAAAGGATATAGAAAACAATAAAACGCCTATTTCCACCCATGGAATTATAGAAGAAGGTATAGGCCATATTGTCTATGCCTTAAATCAATGTACCAATAAGCAAATTTTATTAATTACTCATAATGAAAATAGGGCTAAAAAAATTTACGAGGATATAAAAACCTTTAATGGGGAAGAGGTAGAAATATTTCCTTCTAGGGAGATGCTTTTTTATAAAATTGATGCCATTAGTACTGATAGACTTAATCAAAGATTAAAAGTGCTTTCTAGATTGGTTCAGGGAGAAAATATTATTTTAGTAGCATCTATAGAAGGGCTTTTAGATAGGCTAATGAATCCAGATTTATTTCAGGAAAATAGCATTGCTATAAATTTAGACAACAGTATTAATCTAGAAAAATTAGGAGATGCACTTATATATTGTGGTTATGAGAGGGAAAACATGGTAGAAGGGATAGGACAATTTAGTATAAGGGGAGGAATAATCGATATATTTCCGCCCAATAATGATTATCCCTATAGAATTGAACTATTTGGCGATGAAGTAGATTCCATTAGAACCTTTGATATAGAAAGTCAAAGGTCTTTGGAAAATCTTTCAGAGGTTTTCATATGTCCTTCCAAGGAGATTCTAATATTAAATGAATTTAGAAATGGAATTATAAAGAATTTAAAAGATGATTTGGGAAAAACCACAAAAAATTTAAAAAAAGGTTCTAAAACTAGAATGAATATGGAAGATAAGTTTCAGGAAATTCTAGAGAAATTAGATGAAAAACTTTATATTTCCAATATAGATCTACTAATTCCCTATATGGCTAAAAATAGTTTATCTAATTTATTAAATTATTTAAAAGAAGACAGTATAGTATTTATAGATGAACCCCAAAGAATTGAGGAAAAAAGTGATGTTCTAAAAGAAGAGTTTAACTATGAAATTGTAGACAAATTAGATGCTGGGGAAATCTTATCTTCTCACGGCAAAATAAAATTAGACTATATGGATATTTTAAAGGAGACCAAGAGAAAAATTACTATAGTAAATACAGAATTACTTAAACAAAGCTCATATTTTCAACCGCAATCTATATTGAACTTTTCCTCTAAATCCGTTCAGTCTTTTCATAATGATTTAGAATTTTTAAAAGAAGAATTAGAGTATCATAAATATAGAGGCTATAAAACCATAATCTTTTCTGGTACAGAAGATAGGGGTAAAAGATTGCAGGAGGCCTTAATGGATTTAAATCTAGAAACCCTATATGTAGAAGATAGTGCAAGGGAAATTAAATCCAGTGAAGTATTTATTACCCCAGGTAATATCAATGGGGGATTTGAATATCCTCATATCAAATTATTATTTATTTCTGATAAAGAAATATATGGCTCTAGCAAGGAAAGGCGTAGAAAAGAAAAAAGAAAAAAGCCTTCTACTATATCCTTTTCTGATTTAAATCCTGGAGATTTTGTAGTCCATGAAAACCATGGAATAGGGCAATACAAAGGTATAGAACAAATTGATATTCAAGGCATAAAAAAGGATTATCTCACTATTAATTATAAAGGTGGAGACAAATTATATGTGCCTACAGATCAAATGAATTTAATTCAAAAATATATAGGTTCGGACTCCATCAAACCAAAAGTTAATAGACTTAGTAGCTCAGACTGGCTTAAAACCAAAACAAAGGCTAAAAAAGCAGTGGAAGACATGGCAGTAGATTTATTAGAATTATATGCTAAAAGAGAAAGTCTAAAAGGCTTTGCTTTTTCGCCAGATACCCCATGGCAAAATCAATTTGAAGATTTTTTCCCCTATGAAGAAACAGATGGCCAAATTAGATCGAGTATAGAAATTAAAGAGGATATGGAAAAACCTAAGCCTATGGATAGATTATTGTGTGGAGATGTAGGCTATGGGAAAACTGAAGTGGCCTTAAGGGCTGCATTTAAGGCAGTAATGGATGGAAAACAGGTGGCATTTTTAGTACCTACAACTATATTAGCACAACAGCATTATAATACTATGATAGAGAGATTTGAAAATTTCCCCATAGAAATAGGCATGTTAAGTAGATTTAGAACCCCTAAACAACAAAAAAACACCATAGATGGCTTAAGAATTGGCACTGTGGATATTGTCATAGGCACCCATAGATTATTATCTAAGGATGTGGTATTTAAAGATTTAGGGCTACTTATAGTAGATGAAGAGCAAAGATTTGGTGTTAAACATAAGGAAAGATTAAAACAATTAAAGGAAAATGTAGATGTATTAACCTTAACCGCTACCCCTATTCCTAGAACTCTTCATATGTCTTTAATTGGCATTAGGGATATGTCTGTAATAGAAGACCCTCCAGAGGAAAGGTACCCTGTGCAAACCTATGTAGTAGAGTTTAACGAGCAAATCGTAAGAGAGGCTATATTAAAGGAAATAGAAAGGGGAGGGCAGGTATATTTTGTCTATAATAGGGTTGGTACTATAGATAAAATGGCTGCTGAATTAAAGGAATTAGTTCCAGAGGCAAGTATTGGTATAGGTCATGGTCAGATGACTGAAAGAGAACTAGAAAATGTAATGTTAGACTTTATAGAAGGAGAATACAATGTATTAGTATGTACTACCATTATAGAAACTGGTTTAGATATACAAAATGTAAATACCATAATCATATATAATGCCGACAAAATGGGATTGTCTCAGTTATATCAATTAAGAGGTAGAGTAGGTAGGACTAATAGATTAGCCTATGCTTATTTTACCTACGAAAAAGATAAAGTTTTAACAGAGGTTGCTGAAAAAAGACTTAGAGCAATTAAAGATTTTACCGAATTTGGTTCAGGCTTTAAAGTGGCTATGAGGGATTTAGAGATTAGAGGAGCAGGGAATCTCCTAGGAGTGGCACAACATGGTCATATTGAATCCATAGGATATGATTTATATGTTAAATTTTTAAATGAAAGTATTAAAAGACTAAAAGGAGAACCTTTAGAGGAAAAAATTGAAACTACAATAGATTTAAATGTAGATGGGTATATTCCAAATTCATATATTGAAGATGGAAAACAAAAAATTGAAATATATAAAAAGATTGCAGCTATAGATAATTTAGAAAACTATGGGGAATTAGTAGATGAATTAATAGATAGATATGGAGATATACCAAAAGAGGTGGAAAATCTAATGGATATTTCCTATATTAAAAACAATGGAAGCAAAGCCTATATTAATAATATATATCAATTAGAAAATATATTAGTACTGGAATTTAGCTCTATAAATAAAATAGCTCCTGATTTAGTTCATTATTTATCAGAAAGCTATGGTAGAAAGATGAATTTTGACTTATCTAATTCTCCTAAATTTAAATATAGATATAATGGAAATATCCTTTTGGAATTAAAAGAAATAATTGAAAAAATAAACAGTTTTAATGATAAGAAAAATCATATATAATATAGTATAGATATACTTTATAGAGAGGATGTTTTAATTGACAGTAAGAAATAAAAAACTCATATTTTTAATTGTAATAGTTAGCATAATATCCTTAACTATTTCTGCTTGTCAAGGTGAAAAAGAGGGCTTAGTAGCTAAAGTAAATGGAGAAGGAATAACTGAGGAGGATTTTGAAAGGGAACTTAATATAGTTAAGGAATCGAAAAAGATGGAATATGGAGAGGATATATTCTCCGAATCCTCTGAGGGGGATGAAATTTTAGAAGAGCTTAAAAAAAATGTATTAAACAAATTAATTATTGAAAAGTTAATACTAGAAGAAGCAAAAGAAATGAATATCTCAGTTTCTAATGAGGAAATAGATGAAGAAATTAAAAACTATAAAGAAGAACTAGGTGGAGAAAAGCAATATCAGGCCTTTATGGAGAAAAACAATTTTTCTGAAGAATTTTTAAGAGAGTATTTTAAAAAACAATTAATGTTTGAAAAACATAGGGAAAATTTCTTAGATAAAACTACTATATCTGAAGAAGAATCTAGAAAATACTTTGAAGATCATAAGGAAAATTTTATGGAAGTTAAGGCAAGCCATATATTAGTTAAAACAGAAGCTGAAGGTAAAGAAATATTAAAAAGACTTAAGAATGGTGAGGATTTTGGAAATTTAGCCAAAGAAAAATCCCTAGACAATGCTACTGCATATAAGGGCGGAGATTTAGGCTATTTTACTAAAGAAGGAGAGATGGCTTTAGCAGATCAATATAAAATACTTAGTGATACAGCTTTTGCTTTAGATAAAGGTGAAATAAGCGATGTATTAGAAACTGTTTTAGGCTATCATATTATTTTAGTAGAAGACAAAAAGGATAGTTATGAAGCATTAAAAGATAAAGTAGAATTAGCTTTGAAGAAGGAAAAGCATGATGAAGAGATTTCTAGACTATGGTCAGAGGCAAAAATAAAAATTTATGTAGATTAATGTAAATACTTTAAGTTAAACTTACCATAAATGTATAAAAAATTCCTATTAGTAAAATAATAATGGCACAACAAATTTTCTTAAGGAGGGAAGAAATGAAGGCTACTGGAATAGTCAGACGTATAGATGACTTAGGTCGAGTTGTAATACCTAAAGAAATTAGAAGGACCTTGAGAATAAGAGAAGGAGATCCATTAGAAATTTTTACTGATAGAGAAGGTGAAGTAATATTAAAAAAATACTCTCCTATTGGAGAACTCACAGAATTCGCCAATGAATTTTGTGAATCCTTGTATGAAACTACAAATTATGTAGCTATTATTTCCGATAGGGATAGAATAATTGCAATAGCAGGGGGTTCTAAAAAGGAATATTTAGAAAAGAGAATAAGTCCTGAATTAGAAAAAATAATGGAATCTAGAAATACTTATATTGCAAAAGACGATATGAAACCTATGAAAGTGTTTTATGAGGATACAAATAATGAAGAGTATACAGCACAAATAATAGCACCAATAATTATGCAAGGTGATCCTATAGGTACTGTAATTTTAGTTTCAAAGGATAGTGATGCTATTATGGGAGAAAGTGAAGTTAAAGTAACAGAGATTGCAGCAGGATTTTTAGCGAAACAAATGGAGAACTAAAATTAAGCCTACCAAATTTGGTAACAATTTGGTAGGCTGTATTGTTTTAAGTGAAAGGTATGATATAATGTTTTTTTGTAAATAAAAATCTACTTTTTAAGAATAATAATATAAAATAATAAATTAGATTGCCAATTTATCTGTTTTGAGTGATTTATTTTGGTATAATAGTTTTAATTAATCTTTAGGGGGAAAAAGAATGAGTAAAGATAATTTTTTAAAAGGGGCAGCTATTTTAGGAATTGCAGGTGCCATTGTAAAGATACTTGGAGCTTTTTATAGGATACCCCTTAACAATATATTGGGGAGTGAAGGAATAGGATATTATCAAACAGCCTATCCCCTATATGTATTGTTATTAACCATATCTACTGCAGGTTTTCCAGTGGCTATTGCAAAATTAGTTTCAGAAAAAAGGGCCATAGGAAACCATAAAGCTGCTCACAAGGCCTTTAAAGTGGCTTTTTTAGGAATGTTAATTGCAGGAATCTTGACTTCCATTTTTGTATTTACTAATGCAAAAAATATAGTTACTAAATGGGAAAATCCAGATGCATATTATGCTTTAATAGCTTTAGTACCAGCATTATTTTTTGTACCAATTATGTCTGCCTTTAGAGGATATTTTCAGGGAAGGCAAACTATGACACCCACAGCACTATCCCAAATTATAGAACAGCTTTTTAGGGTCATAGCAGGCCTAATGCTAACTTATTATCTATTAGACATGGGTTTGCCTATTGCAGCAGGAGGAGCATCATTTGGTGGCTCTATAGGGGCTTTTGCAGGGGCATTGGCTATGACAATAATATATTTCTCTAAAAGGGGAGAAATAAAAAAGGAAGTAGAAACTAGCATTGGAGAAGAAGAAAGTGTAGAAAAGATAGTAAAAGATTTGTTAATTATAGCAATTCCCATAACCATAGGTGCTGCCATTGTACCCATAATGAACTCTATAGATGCATTTTTAGTATTTAGAAGATTAGAAAGTGTAGGTTTTAGCAAAACCGAGGCTAATTCCTTATTTGGTCAATTAACAGGTCATGCTCAAACTTTAATAAATTTACCCTTAATTTTCTCTACGGCATTATCCATATCTTTAGTACCTACCATATCCATGGCCCATACTAAAAAGAACTATGGAGAGATAAGAGAGGCTGCATCTTCAAGTATGAGAATAACTTTGCTTATAGGATTACCAGCTGCCTTTGGATTATTTATATTAGCAGAGCCAATTATAGGATTATTATATTATAAACTTAGTCCAGCAGAAATAATAAATACAGGGAAAATACTTTCAATATTATCTTTTGGAGTAATATTTTTAACCTTAGTTCAATCTCTAACTGCTACACTACAAGGTCTAGGTAGGCCAGTAGTCCCTGTAGCCAATTTAGCCGTAGGGGCTTTCGTCAAAGTAGTTTTAACTTATATTTTAACAGGCATTAGAAGTGTTAATGTAAAAGGTGCAGCTTTATCCACAGTAGTAGCATATTTTATAGCTGCAATACTTGACTTAATAGCTGTTAAAAAGTATACTAGAGTAAAATTAAACAAAATTGAGGTCTTTATCAAGCCTCTAATTTCTGCCCTTGGGATGGCCTTAGCTGCTAAATTTCTTTATTTAGGTTTATTGGGTATAGTTGGAAGCAAATTGGCTACAGTAATAGCTATAATCATAGCTGCAATAGTTTATTTTATACTTCTTTTATTAACCGGTTCACTAAACTATGAAGATGTGGTTTTATTGACTAATGGAGAAAAAATAGCTAAGAAATTAAATAAACTTGGTATACTTAAAAAGTAATTTTAAACATAAGGAGTTAATATATATGGGAAAAATTCATATTTTAGGTTTAGGTCCAGGGAATCTAGATTCCTTAACTTTAGGCGTAGTAGATAGGATTAAATCGGGAGATAGAAATTATTTAAGAACCAAAAATCATCCTACAGTAAAATACCTAATAGAAAACAATATAGATTTTGGGTCATACGACTATGCCTATGAAAGAGAAGAGGATTTTGAAAAAGTATATAAATATATAGTAGAAGACTTAATTAAAAAATCAAAGGAATATAAAAGTATCAATTATCTAGTGCCAGGTAATCCTATGGTGGCAGAAAAAACTGTAGAACTACTATTAAATGCAGAAAATGAAGATTTAGAAATAGAATTGTTCACAGGAATATCTTTTATAGAGCCTATCATTGAACTAGTAGGCATAGATCCAGTTTACGGCTTAAAGATAGCAGATGGAATAGAATTTAAAATGAAAGATATAGATATAAACCTTGATTGTATCATCACTCAAGTGTATAATGATAAAGTTGCCTCTGATATAAAGCTAATACTATCCCAGGTTTATGGAGATGAGTACGAAATATATTTAATTAATAATGCAGGTATAATTGGCGAAGAGGAAATTTATAAAATTCCTATATATAAATTAGATAGAATCCATAAGATAGGCAATTTGACAAGTATATATATACCTAAAGTGGATAAAATAGATAAAAAAATATACGATATAGCCGATATAATAGATATAGTAGAAATATTAAGATCAGATAAAGGTTGCCCTTGGGATAGAAAGCAAAGCCATAAATCCCTTAGAGAATGTCTAATTGAAGAGGCCTATGAGGTGGTAGATGCTATTGATAATGAGGATATAGATGGATTAGTCGAAGAATTAGGGGATCTTCTATTTCAGATAGTGTTTCATAGCCAAATAGGTCTAGAGACGGGAGATTTTAATTTCTATAATATAACCACAGAATTAAATAAAAAAATGATTTTTCGACATCCTCATGTATTTGGCAAAAAAAAGGTAGAAAAATCTGAGGAAGTAGTATATAATTGGAACAAACTGAAATTTAAGGATAAGGGCATTCTTACTTATACCGATACTTTAAGGGATGTACCAAGGATTTCTTCCTTACTTCGTAGTTATAAGGTTCAAAAAAGAGCTAGGGATATTGGATTTGATTGGAATAGTGTAGACGGTGCATTGGATAAAGTAAAAGAAGAATACTATGAAGTTATTGAAGCAATAAGTAATTTTGAAGGTGGTGATGTGTGGAAAATAGAAGAAGAACTAGGTGATTTACTATTTTCAGTAGTTAATGTATGCAGATTTTTAGATGTGAATCCAGAAATAGCACTAAATAAAACTGTAGATAAATTCATTAAAAGATTTGAAATAATGGAATTAAAAGCTGAAAAACTAGGCATAAAATTGGAAAATATGACTCTTGAAGAAATGGATGAACTCTGGAATGAAGCAAAACTACATAGAAATTAGAAATTTGGCAAAAAATATAATAATGTTTAAAAGGATTTTTTAAAACAATATAGAAATAAGAAGTAAAGAGAAATTAACTATTTTATTTAAGGAGGAAAATATAATGAATAAAGCTGAATTAGTTACTAGCATGGCAGAGGCAAGTAATTTGACAAAAAAGGATACAGAGGCTGCATTAAATGCATTTATGAAGGTGGTACAAGACACATTAGCATCTGGAGACAAAGTGCAATTAGTAGGATTTGGGACTTTTGAAGTAAGAGACAGAAAAGAAAGACAAGGAAGAAACCCAAGAAACCCAGAAGAAGTTATTCAAATTCCAGCTTCAAAAGCACCTGTATTTAAAGCAGGTAAATCTTTAAAAGAAGCTGTAAATAAGTAAAAAAATCAGGTCTTAGACCTGATTTTTATTTTATAGGCTACTATGTCATCCTGAACGTAAGTGAAGGATCTAGATTTTCTACTGTTTAGAGATCCTTCACTACGCTCAGGATGACAGCATTATATAATAGCAGAAAGGGGTTTGATATTTTGAGAATAGATAAGTATTTAAAAAATTCTAGAATAATAAAAAGAAGACCTATAGCCAAAGAGGCCTGTGAAAAAGGTAGGGTATTTATAAATGAAAGACAAGCTAAACCAGGGGATGAAGTAAAGACAGGGGATATAGTTGAAGTAAATTTTGGTAACTCTACTATGAAAATAGAAGTATTAGAAACCTTAGACAATGTAAAAAAGGAAGATGCAATAAAATTATATAATATTATTGATTAAAGGCTTTTGTAATAAAAGCCTTTTTTTGTTCATAAATATAATAAGAACGTATTTTGTCAATTTGAAAGGGGGATAAAAGTGGCTGATGGGAAGATGGATTTTAAAAACCAAAATATATTAGTTGAAAATAGGTCTAAAGTAACAATTACAGGTGTAGAGCAGGTGGAGAGCTTTAATGAAAATACAATAGTTCTAATAACTGCTAAGGGAGGCATGATTATCAAAGGAGAAGGCCTTAATGTGGGGAAATTAAACATAGACGATGGAAATGTGAGAATAGAGGGTATTATCAACGGAATTACCTATAGCGACAAGGATTTATCCCAAAAAGGTAATATTATCGGAAAATTATTTAAATAATATGGAGAGAATATGATGGATACCACTACAAAGATTCAATTTTATATTTTTCTAACTTCTATTTATGGGGGCTTGATAGCAGGGCTGGCTTATGATATATATAGAATAAGCAGACTTTGTTTTAAGCCTAATAAACTAGCCACCTTAATAGAGGACTTTCTATTTTGGATAGGTATTGGGGTAATTTTCTTTTATCTACTAAATAAAAACAATTGGGTGGAGTTGAGGGCTTATATATTTATAGGTTTTTTTGGGGGAGGCATATTATATTTAAAAGTATTAAGCAGATTTTTATCACCTTTATTATTAAAAATTTTTAATGGAATTATTCATATTTTTAAATTTACCAAGAATTTTATAAGCCTTCCCTTTAGAAAAGTTAGAAAAACTCTAAATCCTAAGATAATTAAGCTTAAAAGGCTTAAAAGGGTTCCTAAAGAAGCTGCCTCAGAAATAAAAAAATATAGTAAAGTTATTTTTAAAAAAAAGAAGAAGAAAAAATAGAGGATTATTAACTTTTATGGAGAATATATATGGTAGGTGATATATATGAAAAAGAAAAAAGGTTTTAGACTAAAACATTTATTATTATTTTTATTTGTATTTTGGCTTGGGAAATCTCTGATAAGTCAGAAAACCACTATAAAAAGCACAGAAAAGGAAATACTACAAAAAAAAGAAGAAATTACAAAAATAGAAAAGGAAATAGAAGAATTAAATAAAGAAATAGAAGAAAAAGACTCTTTAGATTTTGTGGAGAAGGTGGCAAGGGAAGAGTTTAAAATGGTAAAGCCTAGGGAGATAATGTATATAGATAAAAATAAAGACAAGGCACCTTTTGTAAACTCTAGAAAATAGTAGTATTATTTGACAATTTGGGTATTCTAATATATACTAAAAGGAGAATATATTTTATAAGGAGGAATTGTTTATTTATGCCCATAACTGTTGGTAAAGTAGTTGAGGGCACTGTCACAGGTATTACAAACTTTGGCGCATTTATTCAATTGCCAGGTGGGGATAGTGGATTAGTCCATATTTCGGAAATATCTGATGACTATGTGGAAAAAGTAACCGACTACTTGAAAAAAGATCAAAAAGTAAAAGTGAAAGTTTTATCAATATCTAAGGATGGCAAAATAAGTCTCTCTATTAGACAAGCTAAGCCTAAGACTACTAATCCTATTGAAATTGATTGGGATAAAACAGATGAGCAGCAGAAAAGTATGTCCTTTGAAGATAAGCTTTCTAAATTCCTAAAGGATAGTAATGAAAAGCAAGATCAACTAAAAAGTAGAGAAAGCAGAAGAGGGCCTGGGCAAAGATTTAAAGGATCAACTAATTTTTAGTACCTAGGGCTAATATTTGTTGATTAACAATTTAGTATCTTTAAAAATTCAAGCATGGAATTATAAAACCGGATTTCTCCGGTTTTTTTAATGTAAAAATATACTTTATATTAATCTTAGATTAACATAAAGTTCATAAAACGTAAAAACAAGCAATTAGGCCAGTTTCAAAATAAAAGACAAAATTATACAATATGTAAAAAATAAGTGTTTTATAGTGCTAAGCCTCATAAAACCTAGATTATAGCCTTAATCCTCTATTACATTACATAAGGAAATAATGGGTAAAATGAATTGTTTTTGTCAATAAATTCTTATTTTCAAAGGATAGATATTGACAAAAAAATCCTTCTTCATTTGCTACTATAGATATAAATATATTATATGGGGGGATGGCAATGTTTAAGGCAGAATTTATTTTACCTAAAAATAAAAGGTTTAACAAAATGTTAGAATTGAACAGCTCCTATTTTCTAACTATTATATTAGCCTTCTTTATTGGTAGAGCAAATATAATGGACAAACTGACACCTTTTGGCATTGCATTTATTTCGGCTTATATTATTACAGGCAAGTTTAATTTATATCTATTTTTATCTACAATGCTAGGAATGTTTACATTCCAAGGACTAGGCGGATTAGAATATCTTTTAGCCATGAGTCTAATTTTCATTTCATACAATAGATATGAAAAGTTAGCAAAAACTACCCTAATCAAATCCTCATTGATGGTAGGCATTGTATTTACATTTACAAGAGCTTTTATTTTATTATTATTCAGAAATGTATTTTTATATGATATTTTTGTTATTTTTTTTGAAGGGCTAACGGTTTTCACTTTAAGCTATATATTTTCCTACAGCATATCTACAGAATCAGTAAATAAGGCCTATACTAATGAAAAAATAATCTGTTCTTTTATTGTGGTATCTTTAATAATTTCTGGCATAGGAGATTTAAATATATTAGGCATGTCCATTAAAAATATTATAAACACAGTGCTAATTCTTTATTTTGCCTATTCAGAAGGTGCCCTTATAGGTGGGGCAATAGGTATATCATTAGGACTGACAAATTACATTTCCCAAACAGAAATGCCATTTATACTGTCTATTTATGCCCTTGGAGGATTATTGTCCGGTGTCTTTAGAGAATTGGGGAAAATTGGTTCTATACTAGGCTTTTTAGTAGGGACAAGTATTATAAGTTTTTATATTAATGGCTATATAATTAGTTTTATTAATTTAAAAGAGATAATACTATCTATTATTATTTTCTACATTATCTACAAGCCTTTAAATCAGTGTATTTCTAATTATATAGATATAGCAGTAGGAAGGGATAAGGAACAAAATTATTTTCGAAGAAAAGAACAATTAATCGTAGATAGATTAAAAGAAGCATCTAATTTATTTAAAGATTTAGGAAAAAATTTTAGAAATTCTACAGAAATGGACTTTACCATTGACCCTAAGGAAGTCTATGGGCTAGTAGATGATGTGGCCAATTCTATTTGTGCTAAATGCGGTATGAGGAGATTTTGCTGGGAGGAGGGATTTTACACCACTTATTATGCCATATTTAACATGGTATCCCTATTAGAAGAGAAAAAATCCCTAACAGAAAACAATATACCTGTATCTATTAGGGATTATTGTATTAATAAAGAAAAATTAATAGAAGAAATAAATAGGCATTTTGCCACTTTTAAAACAAATCATATATGGAAGAAGAAAATTTTTGAAAATAGAATTTTAGTATCAGATCAATTACAAGAGGTATCAAATATTATTGAAAATATGTCCAAGGATATATATGTAAATCCTATTTTCAAAGAGGATATTGAGGAAGTAATATTTGCCAATTTAAAAAACAACAAAGTGGATGTAAGAAGTGTAACAGTAATAGAATTGGAGGAAAAGAACTTTGAAATTTATATAGATGTAGATAAGGCCTATAAAAGAATAAATTCAGGGGAAAACATAAAAAAAATAGTGTCAGATTCTATTAATACTTCTTTAAAATTATGTATAGTCCATGGTAAAACTGAGGGGGAGGCGGCAAAATATAAACTTATTAAAAATAATAGATACAATGCTTTAACTAGGGTAATATCAGAGCCCAACGGTATTAATAATGTTTCTGGAGATAATTATACCTTTGGGGAAGAGGAAAATGACTATTTTGTTGCACTATCTGATGGTATGGGGGTAGGGAGCAGGGCAAATGCTGAAAGTAGTATTGCCATCAATTTATTGGAATCCTTCCTAGAAGCTAAATTTGATAAGTCACTAGCCTTAAGGACTATTAATTCTATATTAAGATTAAAATCTAATGATGAAATTTTTGCAACTTTAGATATATCCCTATTAGATTTATGTACGGGAAAATTACAAATAATAAAATCTGGCTCCTCGGCTACCTTTATTAAGAAAAAAGACAAAGTAAAAACAATCAATCCCAATTCATTACCAGTAGGAATATTAAAGGATGTGGATTTTAATATATATGAAGAGTATTTAGAAGATGGGGATATTGTAATTATGATGTCAGATGGGGTATTAGAAGCCAATGAAGGCATTTTAAATAAGGAAAAATGGATTAAAAATATAATAGAAGATATAGATAGTTTAAATCCAAACATCATAGCAGAGACCATATTAAATAAGGCCAAAGAACATTCTAATAGTAAAAAGGATGATATGACTATTTTAGTTACGAAAATTTGGAAAACAGTATAAATTTTATAACTTAGTCAATAATCTTTAAAAACTATAGGAGGGAGTTTAATGCTAAAACAGATAATAATCATTTCTGATGGGCAGTCTAATATGGGTCCAAATCCCGTAGATGTAGCTGCATTAGCTTTTGATAATTCTATTATGGTAAACACTATAGGGATTATTGACAATGAGAAAAACACATTAGCAATTTTTGAATTAGAAAGTATTGCAGAACATGGAGGTGGAATATGCGAATTAAGCAATATAAACAATCTTTCAGAAGCCTTGAGTAGGATAACGGTAAAATCTATTTATAATACTGTAGAGGAAATGGTAAGTCAAGAATTAAAAGAAATACTAGATTTGAATATAGAGGAAATCAATCCTAAAGAAAGGCATAAATTTGTAAGGCTTATAGATAAAATTGGAGATGAAATTGATTTAAGATGTTTAATATTATTGGACATTAGTGGCAGCATGAGAAATAAAATAGAAATAGCAAAGAAAAGTATATTTGAATTATTGCTTTTTTTAGAAGAGAGAATAGGAGAGAATCACATAGGAGTTATGGTATTTCCATATAAAAATAGTAATTGTAAATTATTATGTGATTTTACACAGGATATAGATGTTTTAAAAAAAGAAATTGAAATAGTTGAAACAGGCGGAAATACTCCCACAGGTTTTGCTATTGAAGAGGCTATAAAGATATTTGTCAAGGACGAGGAGTATTCAATATATAATGATATAATTTAGGTGAATTATGAATATAGTAGGGAAATGGAATAAAAACAAATATAAAATTATTAAAGCCATTGGCAGAGGAAATTTTGGGAAAGTTTATAAGGGACAAGACCTTATGGGAAATATTGTGGCTATTAAAATATCCAAAGAATTATTGTCATTAACTAATGAACACAATGGATTATTAAAATTCAAAAATATGGATTTTGTACCCACAATTTATGATTTTGATGATTGGGAATGCAATGGGGAAATATATCATTTTGTTGTAATGGATTATATTTTGGGGAAAACTTTAAAGGAAATAGGTAAAAGCAATCAGTTAAATACTAGGCATATATTTAAAATTGGTCTAAGACTTTTAGATATAATGAAAAAAATAGATAATTTAGGATATAAATATACTGATATAAAATTAGAAAATATTATATTAACTCAATCTGGAGATATATATTTAATTGATTATGGTTCCTTAGTGGAAAAAGATAAACCTACTAAGGAATATACTCAAGTTTATAATATTAATTCTTGGAATGTAAAATATAAATATAATTTAGAAAAAAGCATATTATTTAGTATAAATATGATACTAATAAATTTGATTGGAAATTTTGAGTATAATCCTATACAATATAGTTTGGAAAATTTAATAAATAGGGTTTATAAATTCCATATAAGTAGGGCGGAAAAAGAATTTCTTGTAAAAGGGCTAAAAGGTAAATTTAATAGTTTTAGTGAATATGAAAATTCTTTAAAAAAACTATTAAATAAGGGAAAATCTAATAGAAATTTAAGCAAAATTGACTATATTTTAATTTTTTCCATAGTCAGTTTTGTTTTTGTGTTTTTAATAGGCTTAAAAAGAATTTTTTATTTTATATTAATTGTAAATTTGTTGAAATTCTATGGGGATTCATATAAGATTAAGAGGGAATAATCTATTTGTAGGTGATATTAATGAAAGAAAGGGTATTAAAAAATATTAGAGAATACAATTTAATCGAAGATGGAGATAATGTGGTAATAGGCCTTTCAGGAGGGCCAGATTCTATGGCACTTCTCTATGTATTATTAGAAATAGTAGAAATAGACTTTAATATTTATATAGCTCATGTAAACCATGGGGTAAGAGGAGAAGAAGCTTTAGCTGATGAAATCTTTGTAGAAAATTTAGCTAAGAAATTAAATCTACCCTATTATTCAACTCAGGTAAATATGAATGAATATGCTAAAGCAAAAGGGATTTCTTCTGAAGAGGCTGGGCGAGAATTACGCTATGGTTTTTTTCGTAAAATTTTAAATGAAATTGGTGGGGGAAAAATTGCAGTAGCCCATAATAAAAATGATCAGGCAGAAACTTTATTAATGAGAATCTTTAGAGGAACAGGAATAGATGGACTTAGAGGAATGGATTTTATTTCTAGAGATATAATTAGACCAATTTTAAATATTGAAAGAGCTGAAATAGAAAAATATTTAGAGGATAAAGATATAGAAACTAGATTAGACAAAACTAATTTAGAGAATATATATAGTAGAAATAAAATAAGATTAGAATTAATTCCCTATATTGAAGAAAATTTTAATCCAAATATTATAGATACACTGTGGAGAACATCTAGAATTGCTACTATCGATAGTGATTTTTTAGAAAAACATACGGAAAAAATCTATAATAATATGATGAAAAAAAGGGGAAAACATAGTATAATTTTAGATAGGAAGCTTTTTTTAGAAGAAGGGCGAAGTATTCAGCAAAGAATAATTAGAAATAGCATAATAGATATAAATGGTAGTGTTCAAGGAATTACAGAAAAACATATAGCCTATATATTAAATTTATTTATAGACGGAGATACTGGCAAAAGCATAGATATAATAGATAATTTAATAGCTAAGACAAGCTATGAAGAATTAATTATTGAAAAAAAGAGGAAAGTCAAAAAAAAGGACTATTTATATGAGATACCTATTGAGGATACTATATATATCGGGGATTTGGGATTAAAAGTGAATACAGAATTGACTACTGTAGATAATATAGACTTTAATAGTATAGATAGCTTCACTAAGTATTTTGATTTTAATAAAATAAATGGTAAATTATATATTAGAAATAGGAAAAATGGAGATCGTTTCTTCCCCTACGGAATGGAAGGAAGCAAAAAAATTAAAGATTATTTTATAGATGAAAAAATTCCAAAAGATAAAAGGGACGAAATTCCAATTTTAATTGATAATGAAAATATTATTTGGATAGTAGGTTATAGAATTAGCAATTTATACAAAATAACAGAATGTACAGAGAAGGTATTAAAAATATCTTTTAATAATATTCAGATTTGAGGAGGGGTAAGATGGAAGACTTTATAAAAGAAGTACTTGTAACAACTGACGAAATTGAGGCAAAGGTTAAAGAATTAGGCAAACAAATAACTGAAGACTATCAGGGAGAGGAATTAATATTAATTGGCATATTAAAAGGTGCTGTAATATTTATGGGAGATTTGGCTAGAAATATTCAGATGCCAGTAGAAATGGATTTTATGGCTGTATCCAGTTATGGCTTATCTTCTACTTCTACTGGTGTAGTCAGATTGTTGAAGGATTTAGATTGTAGTATAGAAGGGAAACATGTTTTAATAGTAGAAGATATCATAGATACAGGTCTTACATTGTCATATTTAATGGATAATCTAAATAAAAGAGGGGCAAAATCAGTTAAAGCATGTACTCTTTTAGACAAGCCAGATAGGAGAAAAACTGATGTTCCAGTAGCCTATAGGGGGTTTGAAATTCCCGATGAGTTTGTAGTGGGCTATGGAATAGACTATGCTCAAAAGTATAGAAATTTACCTTATGTGGCAGCTTTAAAAGAGGAAGTTTATAGCTAAAAATTTATTGTGCTTTAAGATTAGTTATGCTATAATAGGAAAATATAAGTTAATTTTAGACAGAAGGGAGGACTAGGATTGAGAAAGTTTTTTAGAGGCAGTAGCTTTTATTTGCTTCTATTTATTATAATAATTTTTGCAGTATCTACATTTAGTAAAGATGTAGAGCCCGCAAGAGAAATGGATGTAATTGAGTTTCTAGACAATTTAGATAAAAATAATATACAAAGTATTAATACTCAGGGAGATGTACTAAAGGGTAAGCTTAAAGATGGAACCCAATATGAATTAATAATTCCTGAGCATATGAAGAGCACTTTTTACAAGGATTATTTACAAGATAAAATTGATTCTAAAGAAATTAAATCTTATAAAGGCGTAGCTGAGCCTACTGTTCCTTGGATTGTAAGTATATTACCTACAATATTTGTGATTTTAATGTTTGTGGTATTTTGGTTTATGCTTATGCAACAATCCCAAGGTGGGGGCAATAAGGTCATGTCCTTTGGGAAAAGTAAGGCTAAAATGCATAAGGAAGATGATAAAGATTTAGTTACATTTTCTGATGTGGCAGGTTTAGAAGAAGAAAAAGAAGAATTAGAAGAGATTGTAGATTTTCTCAAAAATCCAAGAAAATATTTAGAAATAGGTGCTAGAATTCCAAAGGGAGTATTATTAGTAGGCCCTCCAGGTACAGGTAAAACATATTTATCTAAAGCAGTAGCTGGAGAAGCAGGAGTGCCATTTTTTAGTATTTCAGGTTCAGATTTTGTGGAAATGTTTGTAGGAGTTGGAGCTAGCAGGGTAAGGGATTTATTTGAACAGGCAAAGAAAAATGCACCTTGTATAATCTTTATAGATGAAATAGATGCAGTAGGAAGACAAAGAGGTGCAGGCCTAGGTGGAGGTCATGATGAAAGGGAACAAACCTTAAATCAATTATTAGTTGAAATGGATGGCTTTGGTACCAATGAAGGTATTATAGTAATGGCAGCTACTAATAGACCTGATATATTAGACCCAGCACTTTTAAGGCCTGGTAGATTTGATAGACAAATCTATGTAGGACTTCCTGATATAAAGGCTAGGGAAGAGATATTGAAGGTTCACACTAGGAATAAACCTCTAGATGATGATGTAGACTTAAAGGTAGTAGCCAAAAGAACTCCAGGATTTTCTCCTGCTGATTTGGAAAACCTAACAAATGAAGCTGCATTGTTATCTGCAAGACACGATCGTAAAACAATAAATATGGAAACAATAAATGAGGCTTCCATTAAAGTAGTAGCAGGTCCTGAAAAGAAATCTAAAGTTATTAGCGAAGAAGAAAGAAAGCTTACTGCCTATCATGAAGCAGGCCATGCAATTACCTCTAGACTACTTCCAGATCAAGATTCAGTTCATATGGTTACGATTATTCCAAGGGGAATGGCTGGTGGATTTACGGCCTATTTACCAGAGGAAGATAGATATTATATGACTAAAAAGGAAATGGAAGGCGAATTGGTTAGTTTATTAGGTGGTAGAGTAGCAGAGGCATTAGTATTAGGGGATATATCCACAGGTGCCCAAAATGATATAGAAAGAGCCACAAAAGTTGCTAGAAGAATGGTAACCCACTATGGTATGAGCAGTAATTTAGGTCCTATGACCTATGGAACTGATGATGAAGAAGTTTTTATGGGTAGGGACTTTGGTAGATCTAGAAATTACAGTGAAGAAGTAGCAGCAGCCATAGACAGAGAAATGAGAGGCTTAATAGATATGGCTTATAATAAAGCGGAATCTTTATTAAAAGAAAATATAAATATACTTCATAGAGTAGCCGAAGCATTACTTGAAAGAGAAACTCTAGATGGAAAAGAATTTGAAGAAATATTTATAGGAGCAAGTGCTTAGTACAATTGACAGTTGACAATGGACAGTTGGCAATGGACAATTGACAATTTATAATTGTAGGGGCAGCTTCCTTGTTTGGTTTTCAAACAGGGAGCTGCCCTTTTTTATATTTATTCAACAAAAAATGCTAAATTTTTTGCAACAAATACTTCATTTTAAAATTTTCTTGAAATATATGTTGCAAAATTTATTGTCTTATTACATAATATAGATGGAGAGAGTTAAAGGAGGTCAGGAAAATGTTTGATGAAAAAAAATTAGAGGAAATTAAAAGTGGAAAAAAGCAATGGACTGAAGGTCCAGTGGAAAAGGCCATTAGTAGATTTCCAGAAAGAAAAGAAAAATTTACTACAGGATCTAATATGGAGGTAGAAAGGCTTTATACTCCAGAAGAAGTAGAGGATTTTGACTATAATGAAAAGCTAGGCTATCCAGGAGAATATCCCTATACTAGAGGTGTTCAACCTACAATGTATAGAGGTAGACTTTGGACTATGAGACAATATGCAGGTTTTGCTACTGCTGAAGAATCCAATCAAAGATATAAATACTTATTAGAACAAGGACAGACAGGACTTTCTGTTGCCTTTGATTTGCCTACTCAAATAGGTTATGATTCTGACCATGGCTTATCTGAAGGAGAAGTTGGGAAAGTAGGAGTTGCTATAGATTCCCTAAAAGATATGGAAATATTATTTGATGGAATACCATTAGACAAAGTGAGTACTTCCATGACTATAAATGCACCAGCTAGTGTATTATTAGCCATGTATATTGCTGTGGCAGAAAAGCAGGGAGTATCTAGGGATAAGTTAAGAGGAACTATTCAAAACGATATTCTAAAGGAATACATAGCTAGGGGGACATATATATTTCCACCAAAGCCTAGTATGAGATTAATAACCAATATATTTGAATATTGTTCTAAAGAAGTTCCTCAATGGAACACCATTAGTATTAGTGGCTATCATATAAGAGAAGCAGGGTCTACAGCAGCTCAAGAAGTAGCATTTACATTGGCAGATGGTATTGCTTATGTAGAAGCAGCCATTGAAGCAGGGCTAGATGTAGATGATTTTGCACCAAGGCTATCCTTTTTCTTTAATGCCCACAATGATTTATTAGAAGAAGTTTCAAAATATAGAGCAGCTAGAAGGCTTTGGGCAAAAATTATGAAGGAAAGATTCAATGCCAAAAATCCAAAATCTATGATGTTAAAATTCCATACTCAAACAGCAGGTTCCACACTAACAGCACAACAACCAGATAACAATATAATTAGAGTAACTATTCAAACCTTAGCAGCAGTTTTAGGAGGAACTCAATCCTTGCATACTAATTCTAGGGATGAGGCTTTAGCACTACCTACAGAGGAAGCAGTTATGATTGCCCTTAGAACTCAACAAATAGTGGCTTATGAATCTGGGGTAACAGAAACCATAGATCCTTTAGCAGGTTCCTATTATATAGAAAGCCTAACAGATAAAATAGAGGCAGAAGCTATAAAATATATTGAAAAAATAGATGAATTAGGTGGCGCACCACATGCCATAGAAAATGGCTATATACAACAAGAAATTCAAAATTCTGCCTATAGATACCAAATGGAAATAGAAAATCAAGAAAGAATAGTAGTAGGTATGAATAAATTCCACATAGATGAAGAAGCCCATAAGGATTTATTAAAAGTGGATCCAGAGGTAGAAAGACTTCAAAAAGAAAAATTAAGAAAATTAAAATCTGAAAGAAATAATGAAGATGTAGAAAATAGATTAAAGGAATTAGAAAATGCAGCAAAAACTGATGCCAACTTAATGCCTTATATATTAGAAGCAGTAAAAGTATATGGTACATTGGGAGAAATCTGTGATGTACTCCGTGGAGTATTTGGTGAATATGAACAATCAGTAATACTTTAATACAATGGACAATGGACAATGGATAATTGACAATTAAAAGACTATAAACAAAAGGGATAGTCTCTAATATTTGGTTTTCATGTCATCCTGAGCCGAAGGTGAAGGATCTTAGACCCAAAAGATAGACCCAGATAATTGTTAATTGTCAATTAAAAACTATCAATTGAATAAATTTGGAGGGAGAAAATATGGATAGACCTATTAGAGTTTTGGTAGCAAAGCCTGGTCTTGATGGCCATGATAGAGGTGCTAAAGTAATCGCCAGATCTTTAAGGGATGCTGGTATGGAGGTAATATATACAGGACTTAGACAAACACCAGAACAAATTGTGGCAGCTGCCATTCAAGAGGACGTAGATGTAGTAGCTATGAGCATATTATCTGGAGCACATAATCATCTTTTTCCTAAAGTAGTAAATTTACTTAAAGAAGAAGGAGTAGATGATGTATTAATTATTGGTGGAGGAGTTATACCTGATGAGGACATACCTGGCCTAAAAGAAGCAGGTGTAGAGGCAATCTTTACTCCGGGCACCTCTACTAAAGATGTGGTAAAATATATTGAAGATAATCTTAAAAGATAATTAGGTGGTGCTTTTATTGAATATAGAAGAAAGGCTACTAAAGGGAGATAAGAGAGCCTGTGCCAGAATGATTACCATGCTAGAAAATAACGACGAAGAGGCAATAGAAATAATTAAAAAATTATATAAGCACACAGGAGGGGCCTATGTAATTGGTATCACAGGACCACCTGGTTCAGGTAAATCTACTTTAACAGATAGACTTACTAAAGAAATCTTAAAAATGAATAAAAAAGTAGGTATAATTGCTATAGACCCTACTAGCCCTTTTACAGGTGGGGCAATACTTGGAGACAGAATTCGTATGAACGACTTGGCCTTGGAGAAAAATGTATTTATTAGAAGTATGGGAACTAGGGGTTCTCTAGGGGGCATGAGCAAGGCAACCTGGGGAGCTATAAAAGTATTAGATATTTATGGTTGTGATTATATAATTGTAGAAACTGTAGGAGTAGGCCAATCAGAAGTAGATATAGTCAAAACAGCAGATACAGTGCTTATGGTAATGGTACCTAATTTAGGGGATGATATACAGGCAATAAAGGCGGGAATAATGGAAATTGCAGATGTCTTCGCTATTAATAAATCGGATTTAGATGGAGCAGATAGGACTAAATTGGAAATAGAAATGAATTTAGATTTAAATCTTAGAGAGGAATATAGACCAGCTGTGTTAAAGGTCTCTGCAAGTAAAGGAGATAATATAGAAAAATTACTAGAGGAAATAATAGCCCACAGAAAATACTTAGAGGACACAGGAGAATTAATATTAAGAAGAGAGAAAAATGCTGAAATTGAAATACTAAAATTAGTAGAAGAGGAATTAATGAAATTAATTATGGATAAATCCTTAGAAAAAAACATACTAGAAAAGCTATCAAAAGAAATAGTAGAAAAAGAAATAGACCCTTATTCTGCCAAAGATAAAATTTTAAATATTATAAGAGGATAGGAGGAATACCATGGTAAAAAAAGTTGATCATATAGGCATAGCTGTGAAAAATTTAGAGGAAGCCTTAGAATTTTATGAAAATACTCTAGGGATTAAATGTCTAGAAACAGAAGTGGTAGAGGAACAAAAGGTAAAAGTAGCTTTTTTACCTATAGGTGATACAGAGGTAGAATTATTAGAATCCACCGAAGAAGATGGACCCATAGCTAAATTTATAGAAAAAAGAGGAGAAGGCATCCAACATATTGCCTATAAAGTGGATAATATAGAAAAAGCAATTGAAGAATTTCAAGCTAAGGGAATTAGAATGATAGATGAAAAGCCAAGATATGGAGCAGGAGGAGCTAAAATTGCCTTTTTACATCCAAAATCTACTTTTGGAGTTTTAATAGAATTATGTGAAAGAGATTAAACAAGGAGAAGGAGGACTAAAATGAAGGAAAAAATTGAAAGACTCCTAAAAACTAGAGAAGGTATTGAACTAGGTGGCGGAGAAAAAAGAATTGCAAAACAGCATGAAAGGGGGAAATTGACAGCTAGGGAAAGAATCAATCTACTATTAGACGAAGATAGTTTTATAGAAATTGATGCTTTTGTAAAACACAGATGCACTAATTTTGAAATGAGAGATGCAGAAGCGGCATCAGATGGAGTTGTTACAGGTTATGGTACAGTAGATGGTAGACTTGTATTTGTTTATGCCCAAGATTTTACGGTATTAGGGGGTTCTCTAGGTGAAATGCATGCGGCAAAAATAAACAAAGTACAAGATATGGCGTTAAAAATGGGTGCACCAATAGTAGGGATAAATGACTCAGGTGGAGCCAGGATACAAGAAGGTGTAGATGCCCTATCAGGTTATGGAAAAATATTTTATAGAAATACCATATCCTCTGGTGTAATACCTCAAATATCAGCTATAATGGGGCCATCAGCCGGTGGAGCAGTATATTCTCCAGCCTTAACAGATTTTATATTTATGGTGGAAAAAACAAGCCAAATGTTTATTACAGGACCTCAAGTAATCAAATCTGTTACAGGAGAAGATGTAAGTCAAGAAGAATTAGGAGGGGCCAATACTCATAATTCTATATCTGGAGTGGCACATTTTAAAGATAATACAGAAAAGGAAAGTATAGAAAGAATAAGAACATTACTTAGTTATTTGCCATCAAATAATTTAGAAGCACCACCAGTATATGAAGTGACAGATGATATAAATAGAGTTGAAGAAACTTTAAATGAACTAGTACCAGTTAATCCAAATAAACCTTATGATATGAAAGAAATCATAAAGTTATTAGCCGACAATGGAGAATTATTTGAGATACAAGAGTATTTTGCACAAAATATTATAACTGGATTTATCAGACTTAATGGGAAAACCATTGGGGTAGTGGCAAATCAACCAAAAGTATTAGCAGGATGTTTGGATATAAATGCTTCAGATAAAGCAGGCAGATTTATTAGAACCTGTGATGCCTTTAATATTCCATTATTAAATTTAGTAGATGTACCAGGATTTTTACCAGGAACAGATCAGGAATATGGTGGGATAATTCGTCATGGGGCTAAAATGTTATATGCATATAGTGAAGCTACAGTGCCAAAAGTAACTTTAATAGTAAGAAAGGCATATGGTGGAGCTTATTTAGCTATGTGTAGTAAAGATTTAGGAGCAGATCAAGTATTTGCTTGGCCTAATGCAGAAATAGCAGTAATGGGACCAGATGGAGCAGCCAATATAATATTTAAACACGATATAGCCGATTCAGATGATCCAATAGCAACACGTAAGGAAAAGATTGAAGAATATAGAGATACAGTAGCTAATCCATATATAGCAGCAGAAAGAGGCTTTGTGGATGATGTAATAGTACCAAGTATTACTAGACCAAGGATTATCTCTGCCTTTGATATGCTAGAAAGCAAAAGAGAATCTAATCCAGCTAAGAAACATGGTAATTTACCAGTATAGGAAGGGTGATAAATTTGGGTGAATATATTACCATTGGAGATAGTTTAATAATTACAGTATTTAGTATGATTGTAGTATTTATAGTCTTAATAGGCATATCCTATTTAATAGATTTATTGAGAGTTACCACTAATGGTAAGGAAGAAGAGGCTAAAAATACAGTAGTTAAAGAAAACAAAACTTTAAAAGAAGTTCCAATAGATGCAAATTTAGACGATAAGGAATTAGTAGCAGTAATAGCTGCCGCCGTTGCAGCCAGTATGGGAGTAGGGATTACAGATATAAATATTAAAAGTATTAATAGAATATCTCCTTTCGAGCCTATATGGGCTGAAACTGGTAGGAGAGAATATATATCAGGGAAATTATAAAATATGAAAATAAACGGGAGGTAAAGGCATGAGAAAGTTTTTAATAAATGTAAATGGAAATGAATATGAAGTTGATGTAGAAGAAATAGCAGATGGAAAGTCAGCACCTACTGCAGCTAAACCAGCATCAGCAGCACCAAAAGCACCAAAGACTGCACCAAAAGTAGCAGAAGAAAAGAAAGAAGTAGTAGTAAATGAAGGTTCTGAAGTAGTATCTGCACCAATGCCAGGAACTATACTCAGTGTAAATGTAAATGAGGGAGACGAAGTTAAGGCAGGAGATATTTTACTTATATTAGAAGCTATGAAAATGGAAAATGAAATCTTAGCCCCAAGAGACGGGAAAATATCAAGTATTGGAACTTCAAAGGGTGCATCTGTAAATACTGGAGATAAATTAGTAGTAATAGACTAAGTAAAGGAAAGGAAGGTAGATTAAATGCTTATAGAAATATTAAAGGATTTTTTACAGAGCACAGGATTTGCAGCAATTACACCCGGACAGATCATAATGCTTTTAATATCCTTTGTCCTTCTTTACCTAGCTATTAAAAAGGATTTTGAACCCCTTTTATTAATACCTATAGCTTTTGGTATGCTTTTGGCAAATTTGCCATTGGCAGGTCTTATGGCAGAACCAACGAAGGAATTTGTAATAAATCCATATACTAGGGAAATTGCCTATGAAACTACGGAGGTAGGAGGATTACTATATTATTTATATCAAGGTGTAAAACTTGGAATATATCCACCTTTGATCTTTTTAGGAGTAGGAGCCATGACAGATTTTGGTCCATTAATAGCTAATCCAAGATCTATATTATTAGGAGCAGCAGCTCAGTTTGGGATATTCTTTACTTTTATTGGAGCAACAATACTAGGTTTTTCAGGACCACAGGCAGCAAGTATTGGTATCATAGGTGGAGCAGACGGGCCTACAGCTCTTTATTTAACATCTAAATTGGCACCTGAACTATTAGGGCCTATAGCAGTAGCAGCCTATTCTTATATGGCATTAGTACCTATAATACAACCGCCAATAATGAAGGCTCTAACTACGGAAGAAGAAAGAAAAATAGTAATGGAACAATTAAGACCAGTATCTAAAAAGGAAAAGATTATATTTCCAATAATGATCACAGTACTTGTTACATTATTATTACCTTCAGCAGGGCCATTAATAGGAATGTTAATGCTAGGTAATTTAATGAGAGAATCAGGAGTAGTAGGAAGATTAAGCGAAACAGCACAAAATGAATTGATGAATATAGTAACAATATTTTTAGGTATAACAGTTGGAGCCACTGCCAATGCAGAAACATTTCTTTCTCCAGACACTATAAAAATAATAGTATTAGGTTTAATAGCCTTCTCCATAGGAACGGCAGCAGGAGTTTTATTTGGGAAAATCATGTGTAAAACATCAGGTGGCAAAGTAAATCCACTAATAGGTTCAGCAGGAGTATCTGCAGTACCAATGGCAGCTAGAGTATCTCAGAAGGTAGGACAAGAGGCTAATCCAGCTAATTTCCTATTAATGCATGCCATGGGACCAAATGTGGCAGGAGTTATAGGTTCTGCAGTAGCAGCAGGATTGTTATTGATGTTTTTCGGTGGATAATATATAATATTTATAAAGTTGGCTGGCATCTTTTTTTAAAGAGCTGGACAGAATAAATAGAACAAAAAATAACGACTGGTATCCGAAAGGAACTAGAGCGGAGGGATAATATGATTAAAGAAGGAAAGAAATTATCTGTAAGAAAAATGGCTGTTGTAGGTGTATTAGGTGGCCTATCCATAGCCTTAGGCTTGACACCTTTGGCTTTTATTCCTGTAGGCCCTACTAGAGCAACTATAATGCATATACCTGTAATTATAGGTGCAATATTAGAAGGACCTATAGTAGGAGGATTAATAGGTTTAATATTTGGGTTATCTAGCATGTTTCAGGCAGCTACTAACCCAACTCCTGTATCCTTTATATTTTTAAATCCATTAGTATCAGTATTACCTAGAGTATTAATTGGAATTGTAGCCCATTATGTATATAAGGGGGCTAAAGATTTAGGTGAAAATAAAATTCTATGGATATTTAGATTATTATGGATAGGAATGATTTCTTATTTATTCTATGGAATATATAATGGAATTAAATTAAATAATGGAATGGGAACAATATTTATAAATATTATTTTAATAGCTTTAACTTTAGCATTTGGAATTTATGGTCAGAAAAAATTAAAAGGCAAAGCTATTCCAGTAACCATAGCAGCAATTTTAGGAACTCTAACTAATACAATAGGAGTTTTATCTATGGTGTACTTCTTATATGCAGAAAAATTTGTTGAAAGCCTTGGGCAAAATCCAGATATGGCAGGGAAGATTATATTTGGAATTGGAATAACAAATGGAATTCCAGAAATTATAATAGGAACTATAATAGTTACCAATGTAGTAGCTGCATTAAATAATAGAGTAAAATAGAGGTGGTAAAATGTTATTAGTAATAGATGTAGGTAATACTAATATAGTATTTGGAGTATATGAAAAGGATAAATTATTATATGACTGGAGAATAGCTACAGAAAAAAATAAAACTTCTGATGAATATGGACTACTATTTGAACAAATATTTAAATACCATGGCATCTGTCCTAAAGATGTAAAAGATGTAATAATGTCATCAGTAGTGCCTACATTGATGCATACATTTTCCGCCATGTGTATTAAATATTTTGAAAAAGAACCTATAATCGTAGGTCCAGGAGTAAAAACTGGAATGAATATTAAATATGACAATCCAAAAGAAGTGGGAGCAGATAGAATAGTCAATGCAGTAGCAGCCTATGAAAAATATGGAGGGCCTATAATAATTGTAGATTTTGGCACTGCCATTACCTTCTGTGCTGTATCCAAAAATGGGGAATATTTAGGAGGTGCTATAGCACCGGGAATTCAAATTTCTAGTGAAGCCTTATTTATGAGGACGGCAAAACTTCCTAAAGTAGAACTAACAAAGCCCGATACAGTTATTTCAAAAAACACAGTAAATAGTATTCAATCTGGTTTAATCTATGGATATATAGGATTAGTAGATTATATTGTAGAAAAAATGATGGAAGAATTAAAAGACGAAGGGGAAGTTAAAACTGTAATTGGAACGGGCGGATTTTCTTCCCTAATAGGAAGTGAATCCAAATATATAAATAAAATTGACAAATTACTAACCTTTGATGGACTTAGGATTATATATGAAAGAAACAAGTAGCCATTTGGCTACTTGTTTCCTAATATGAGGTGAAAAAATGCAAATAGGCAATGTGGAAATTAAAAATAATATTTTCTTGGCACCTATGGCAGGGGTTACAGATAGTAGTTATAGAATAATAGCAAGGGAAATGGGAGCAGGCTTAGTAACTACAGAAATGATAAGTGCCAAGGGATTATATTATAAAGATGAGAACACCAAAAAATTAACTACTATAGATCCTAGAGAAAATCCAATTGCCCTACAAATATTTGGTTCAGACCCCAAAATTATGGCAATAGTTACAGAAAAATATATTAATCCTAGAAAAGATATAGATATAATAGATATAAATATGGGCTGCCCTGCACCTAAAATTGTCAAAAATGGAGAGGGCTCAGCTTTAATGAAAAACCCTTCTCTAATAAGGGATATATTAAGGGAAATGGTAAAGGCATCTAATAAACCAATTACATTAAAAATACGTATGGGATGGGATCATGATAATATTAATGGAATAGAAATAGGAAAAATTGCAGAAGAAGAGGGTGTATCCGCATTAACTATTCACGGACGAACTAGGGATATGTTTTATTCAGGAGTTGCTGATTGGGACTATATTAAAAGTGTAAAGGAAAACCTTAGTATTCCCATTATAGGAAATGGGGATATATTCAAGCCAATAGATGCTATAAGAATGATGGAATACACAAATTGTGATGGGGTAGCCATAGGTAGAGGGGCTATGGGAAATCCTTGGATATTTAAAGGTACAAATCCAAGCCCAGAAGAAAAAATAGATATGGCCATAAGGCATTTAGATTTATTATGCAATATGAAGGGAGAATATATTGGAGTAAAGGAAATGAGAAAACATATTTCTTGGTACTTAAAGGGACTTAAGAATTCTAATACAATAAAAAATGAAATAAATACTATAAATGAAAAAACTAAAATGGTAAATACTTTATTAGAATATAAATTACAGCTAAATCAGTAATACCTAAAGAATATTTCTCATATAATACATTACCAAATAGGTAAAGGGGTGGTTTTATTGGGTTTTTATATATTGTAGAGGAGGGGAACACAAACACTTTCCAAAAATTAATCCAAAAATTAAAGCCAAGAATTGTAGATATTATCTATGATAATGAGGAAAACAAAATAGGTATAATTAGCAAATTTAATTTAGAGGACAGGGAAGATACTGAAAAATTAATTAAAAAGATAAATAAAGTAAAAGAAAAAGATACAAAATATTTGCTTATAGAGAATATAAATCTATTTAGTAGGGAAAACATCAATAGAATTGAAAATGAAACTAATTTAAAAGTCCTAGATGGAATAAATATAAAATCTCATTATCTTCCAATAGTTTTAAAAAAATTGTATATATTATTAGATGAAAGTTTAGAAGAAAAAGAAATATTGCTTTTTTGTGGAGATAAAAAAATAACAGAGAATTTTATATTAGCTTTATGTAAGGATGCAAAATTTATTACCCTAGCGGGAGATAATGAAAAAATAATAGAAGACATATCCAAAAGCATATTAGAAAACACAGGATTATCTATTTTTTACTCTAAAAACATAGATAGAATTTTAAAAAATTATTCTATCATAATTAATTTAAATGAAAATACAGAAATTAATATGGCTAAGGTTAGAAAAGGAGCTATAATTTTTGATTTTAGTTTTGAAAAGGTTTTAAAGGATTCAGAAAGCTATGGAATTATAGGGGATTTTATATTTAAAACAGATGGATTAAATATTAAGAAGAATCCATATATAGAAAATAATATATCCTCTCATATATATGAATATTTTAACAGGGCAAGAATAGAGGATTTAAAAGGATTATTAATAGGAAAACAGGAATATAGCCCTGAAAATTTCATAGATGTTAAAATTAGACAAAATAGAAGACTATAATAACTTGACAATAGGCATTAGCTTGTTTATAATATTTTTCATATATGTATATAATAAATTCGTTTAAAAGGCAAATTGACCAAATTATGGAAAAGGAGAGAGTTAGATGGCTGAAAAAGCTGTATTTTTGACTGAAGAGGGGCTAAACAAATTAGAAAATGAATTAGATGAATTAAAAACTATCAAAAGAAGGGAAATTGCAGAAAAGATAAAACAAGCCTTGGCTTTTGGGGATATATCTGAGAATTCCGAGTACGATCAAGCAAAGAACGAGCAGGCCCAATTAGAAGAAAGAATAGCAAAATTAGAAATGATACTTAGAAATGCAAAATTAATAGATGATGAGGACATCACTACAGATGTAGTAAGCGTAGGTTCTAAAGTTATGGTAAAGGATTTAGAATACGATGAGGAAATGGAATATATTATAGTAGGTTCCGCAGAAGCAGATCCATATGAAGGAAAGATTTCCAACGAATCCCCAGTAGGCTCTGCCTTACTTGGCAAAAAACAAGAAGAAATTGTAGAGGTACATGTACCGGATGGAATTATAAAATACCAAATCCTAAGTATCACTAGATAAAAGGAGGTTAAAATTTAGTGTCAGAAGACAATCTTAATGAAATGCTTATGATGAGAAGGGAAAAATTAGAAGAGTTAAAGGAAATGGGGGAAAACCCCTTTCTAATAGAAAAGTACGATTGTACTCATCATAGTAGCACAATAAAGGAAAATTTTGAAGAATTAGAAGGAAAAACTGTATCAGTTGCAGGGAGGATAATGTCTAGAAGAGGTCATGGTAAAGTTAATTTTATGGATCTTCAAGACAGTCAAGGAAAAATTCAATTATTTGTTCAAATGAATGCACTAGGAGAAGAAGCCTATAATAAATTACATTTATTAGATTTAGGAGATATTGTAGGGGCAAAGGGAGAAGTATTTAGAACTAAAACAGGCGAAGTATCTATAAGGGTAAAAGAATTAAAATTACTTACAAAATCCTTACAAATATTACCTGAAAAGTTCCATGGTTTGAAGGATCAAGATTTAAGATATAGGCAAAGATATGTAGATTTAATAGTAAATCCAGAAGTAAAAGAAACTTTTATACTTAGATCTAAAATAATAAAAGCTATAAGGGAATATCTAGATAATAGAGGTTTTCTAGAAGTAGACACACCAATATTAAACACTATATCAGGTGGAGCTACTGCTAGACCATTTATCACTCATCACAATACGCTAGACATTGATATGTACTTACGTATAGCTAATGAATTGTACTTAAAAAGGCTAATAGTAGGTGGTTTTGATAAGGTATATGAAATGGGTAGAATGTTTAGAAATGAAGGTATGAGTCCTAAACATAATCCAGAATTTACTAACATTGAGCTATATCAAGCCTATGCAAATTATGAAGATATGATGGAGCTTACAGAAGAACTAGTAGCTTATGTAGCGGAAGAAACACTAGGTTCACCAAAAATAGAATATCAAGGAACTGAAATAGACCTAACTCCACCTTGGAGAAGGATCACTATGATAGATTTAGTAAAAGAATATACTGGAGTAGATTTTAACACTATAGATTCTGACGAAGAAGCTAGGGAAATTGCTAAGGCCAAAGGCTTAGAAATAGACGCAGGAATGAAAAGGGGCAATATAATTAATGAAATGTTTGAAGAATTTTGTGAAGTTCATTTAATTCAGCCAACTTTTGTAACCCATTATCCTGTAGAAGTTTCTCCATTAGCAAAAAGAAATGCTAAAGACCCAAGATTAACCAATAGGTTTGAAGCTTTTATGAATTCTTGGGAAATAGCCAATGCATATAGTGAATTAAATGACCCAATAGATCAAAAAGAAAGATTTAAAGAACAAGAAGCACAAAGGGAAGCAGGAGACAGCGAAGCCCATATGATGGACTTAGACTTTGTAAATGCACTAGAAGTAGGCCTACCACCTACAGGAGGCTTAGGAATAGGTATAGATAGATTAATAATACTTTTAACAAATCAACCAAGTATTAGAGATGTACTTCTATTCCCAACTATGAAACCAGTAGAAGAATAGATTTAAAAAGATGGCAAGGGGACGTTTTGATTGCCATCTTTTTTTAAATTGTACAAACTCTAAAAGTAAGTAAAACACACAAATTGAAATAGTTTAACTTCATAAAAACGGGCTTTAAATAGCCCGTTTTTGTATTGGGGCTTAATCATAAATAGTTCAATATTTCCAGTTTAATTCGAATGGAAAAAACTTAAAGGAAAAGGTTTTTTAAAAATAATGTGTTATAATTATATTTAAGAAATACAGGAAGTTCAATAAAAAGTTATTATAATTGAGTAAAGAATAATAAGGTTAGAAAATTGGAATAGTTCATTATTTCAATTTTGACCAAGGAGGAAATTCTATGCAGCTCGATAAAAGATGTATAGCAATTTTGCAATATTTAAGAGAAAAAAAGGATTTTGTCAATATAGAAACTCTAGCAGAAACTTATTCTGTTGTTGATAGAACCATTAGATATGATATTGATAAAATTGAAAAGTTTCTTGTAAAGAATGGATTTGATTATTTAGATAGGGAATATGGGAAAGGCGTAAGATTAAAAAATAGTAAAGGTTTAGAAGAGTTCATAGATAAATTTGTAAATACAGAGACCCCTTATAGATATAACTATTCTAAGGAGGAAAGACAAAAGATAATTATTCTGCAATTGCTTCAATCTAATGAAGCCATGCAGATATCTAATTTTGAGAAGAGGTTAAATATATCCAGGAATACAGTACTTAAGGAGCTGGATATAGTAGGAAAATGGCTAGAAGAAAAAGAATTACGACTTATAAGAAAACCAAGAATTGGATTATATATTGAAGGAAGTGAAATAAAAAAGAGAAAGGCAATAGCAGATATTGTTTCTAAAACTATAGATACTGAAGAAATAATTAATTATTTGGGCAATAAGATTGCTATAAATAAAATCAATAATTTTCAGCTTGAAACTCTTTTTTCAGAAATAGATTTAGAATTTCTCAATACTTTAATAAATTATGCAGAAAATGAATTAAATAGAAGGTTTAGCGATGAGGCATATACCAATTTAATAACCCATATTTCAATAATGATAAAAAGGATACAATTAGGTAAAAAAATATATATTCCCGATACCAACTATGAATATATTCAAAATACAGAAGAGTATACGATATCTAAAGAAATGGTAGAAAGAATTGAGAAAAAGTTCAGTATAGCTGTGCCTGAAGAAGAAGTAGAGTATATTGCTCTTCATCTACTAGGAGCAAAATCATTAGAATTCAGAGATGTAGAAAAAGACGATCTTTATAATGTTGTTGAAACCATGACCTTAGAAATAGAAGATATATATAATGTAGTATTTACAAATAGGGAGAGGATAATAGAGGATCTGGTAGTTCACTTAAGGCCTACTATATATAGAATAAAGTTTGATTTAAAACTATATAATCCCTTATACGATAGCATAGTGGAAAACTATAAAGAATTATTTGATAATACGAAGTTTGTTTTAAGACATTTAGAAAGATATATAGGAAAAGAAATAGGAGAACATGAAATATCTTATGTTACTTTGCATTTTGGGGCAGCATTAAAAAATTCTTCCAATAGGGAAAAGACAAGGCCAAAGGTAATAGTGGTTTGTAGTACTGGTATAGGTACTTCAAAGATGGTAGCTACACAGATTAGTGAAAGATATGATATGGAGATAGTAGATACATTGTCTCTTAGGAGTTTGAAAAATTACACTGGAGACTATGACTATATAATTAGCACTATAGATATACCTGATTTAGAGCCTTCAGAGTATATAAAGGTCAGTTCATTAATGTTAAAGAAAGATTTTGATGAGCTAGAGAAACATTTTAATCCAATATATGCTGAACCTAGTAAAAATGATGATACTTTAGTTATTAAACTAATGAATATTATAGATAAATATACCATTATAAAGGATAGGGAAAGACTAGAATATGAACTTCTATACGAGATAAAAGAACATAGGAAGCCTATGCTTTATGAAAGGAGAACTTATATGTTAAAGGATTTGCTTAAAAGAGATGTAATTGAATTGAATGTTGAATGTAAAGATTGGAAAGAAGCCATATTGAAAGGGAGTCAAATCTTAATTACTAAAGGATTTATTGAAGAAAGCTATACTAAAGCAATATTTAAAAGTTTCGAGGAAAATGGTCCCTATATGGTAATAGCACCTGGTATTGTCCTTGCTCATTCTAGACCTGAAGATGGAGTTAATAGAGTATGTATGAGTTTGATTACTTTAAAAGAGGGAATAAACTTTGGCAATGAAAGTAACGACCCAGTAAGGCTGATAGTTACCTTTGGTGCAATAGATAGCAAAAGTCATTTAAAAGCTTTATCACAATTGGTGGAATTATTTATGAATGATAAGGATATTAATAAAATCATATCTTCAACCACTAAAGATGATGTGCTAGATGTAATTTATAAATATTCAAAGTAAGAGATTTGGTAGTATTAAGTAGCATTTTTAAGGAGGGGATTTAATGAAGAAGATTGCTTTAATTATAAGTGGAGGTGATGGAGCAGGAATAAATTGTACAATAGGGGCAATTGCAGAAAGTAAAAAATATGAATTAATGGGATTTAACGATTCATTCGATGGAATAATAAGTAACGATAGTATAAGGCTTAAATCTAGTTTCATGGAAAATAAGTATCTAGATGGAAAACAAGTAATAAGGACTTCTAGGAGTAAGCTTCCACGTACTCAAAAAGGAATTGATAAAATTAAAGAGTCATTACACAGCAAAGATATTGATGCTTTAATAATATGTGGAGGCAATGGTTCTTTGGTATCAGCTAAAAAGCTATTTGATAATGGAATCAATACTATATATGTACCTATGACAATAGATAATGATGTAAATTATTCTTCATATTCCATAGGATATGATACAGCATTAAATAATATCTTAAATACAATTAAAGGATTAGAAGATACCTCAGCTAATATGCCTGGTAGGATATTTATGGTTGAGGTATTAGGAGGAAATAGTGGTCATCTTGCTTTAGAAAGTGGCTTAGCAGGGTTTGCTGATTTAATTATTATTCCAGAATTTTCTACAGACTATGATGATATAGCAAATGCTGTAACAAATAAATTAAAAAATAAGAACTCGCTTATAATTATTTGTTCAGAATCAGCATATGAAGAAAAAAACTATGAAATAGGTAATCAAGGTATATCCTTGGCTATAGGGAAAATAATACAATCTAAAACAGGCATAAGAGTAAGGCATACTATTATGGGATTTAATATAAGATCTGGCAGACCTACAGAGAGAGATGCATTAATTGCAACATTAATGGGTCATAAGTGCAAAACTATGATAGAAAATGATGAATATGGTGAAATGATCTCTTATAAAAATGGGAAAATAGAAGGTATAGATTTCGAAATAATTGAGCCTTCGCAAATAAAAAAGTTGGATGAAACTCAATTGCTAGTTGCCAAAGATAGAAAAATGATAATAGGAGGAATATAAATGTTAAAAATTTTAGTTGTATGTGGGGCTGGATTAGGTAGTAGTTTTGCATGCCAGATGACCGTAGAAAGTGTACTAAAGGATTTAAATGTTGAAGCAAAGGTTGACCATAGTGATATTTCATCCGCAGCAGGAACAAAGGCTGATATAGTTATGGCTGCCAGTAATTTTGAAAAGCAGTTCGAAAGATATGATATGAAGGCAAAAACCATATTTTTAAAACGTTTAGTAGATAAGAATGAAATAAAGGAAAAACTTACCCCAGTGCTAAAAGAAATGGGAGAAATTTAAAAAATAGAAAGGATGGGACAAGATGAAAGCTGTTAATTTTATTATAAATAATATACTCACACAAGCCTCTATTACTATAGCATTAATAGCGATGCTAGGATTGATGTTACAAAAGAAAAAGTTTGGTGAAGTTTTGTCGGGCACATTTAAAACTTTGCTAGGTTTTATGGTATTATCCGCTGGATCAGGTATTATAGTTGAGTCCTTAGTATACTTTGGAGAAATATTTACTACTGGATTTGGTATGCAAGGTATAATTCCTTCTATAGAAGCAATAAATGGTCAAGCTATGAATGAATTAGGACTAGGTAATGCCATAGCATTAACATTTTTAGCTATTTTTGTAGTAAATATAATTATTGCTAGATTTACTAGGTTCAAATATATCTTTCTAACAGGGCAAGCTATCTTATGGATGGCTACTATGACAACTATATTTGGAAGTTTTGCTGGATTAGAAGGGGCAACATTAATTATTGTAGGTGGTATTATAGGTGGTATATTTGCAGTAGCAATGCCAGCTATAGCTCAACCTATAGTTAGAAAAATTACTGGCTCAGATGATATTGCATTGGGACACTTTTGTACTATAGGATATATGTTTACAGCTTTTATATCAAAATTAGTTGGCGATAGTTCTAAATCAACAGAAGATATTAATTTGCCTAAAGGATTTGAATTTTTACAAGACACATATCTTTCAGTTGGAATAGTAATGATAATATTATTTATGGTTACTGCAGCTTTTGCAGGTGCAGAACCAGTAGCTGAGATGGCAGGTAATACAAATTATATGGTATATGCATTTTTAAAGGCAATGCAGTTTGTAGTTGGAACATATGTATTATTATCAGGCGTAAGATTATTACTTGCAGAAATAGTTCCTGCATTTAGAGGAATAGCTTTAAAGGTTATACCTAATGCTAAACCTGCATTGGACTGTCCTGTATTATTCCCATATGCACCTAATGCTGTTACAATTGGATTTATTACAACAACAATTGGTTCAGTAATAGCAATGATTGTGCTACCATTTTTTTCACTACCTATGTTATTACCAGGTATGCTGTCTAACTTCTTTGCAGGGGGTACAGCTGGGATATTCGGTAATGCAACTGGAGGTAGGAGAGGTGCTGTAATTTCTGGTATAGCACATGGATTTTTTATAACATTATTACCTGCACTTTTGGTAAATGTTTTTAATAGTATGGGATTTGTTAATGCAACAGCAACAGATGTCGATACGGTTGTAGTAGCATTGATATATGCTTGGATATTAACTCCAATATTAAAAAGAAGTTAATTAGGGAGATGGTGATAATATGTCCTTCTTAAATAAAATATTTAAATTTAATAAGAAGACAAATGATAGTATAGTTAATACGAAGGATATTTATGTTAATAAGGAAAATGATACTGCAGATTCCTTAGTTGATGATGTTAAGATAGATTTAGATTCAATTCTTGATAGTGCTAAAAAGTTTGAAAATGATGGAGACATTGAAAAGGCTATAGAGGAATATGAGAAATATGTATTAAATGCAAAACAATTAGGCCCTGTGTATGGGAAGTTGATGAATTTATATAATGCTAAATTAAAAGAAGCAAGAGAAAGCGGCAATGATGAAGAAATACAGTATTATTTAAATAAAATTGACGCATTGATGCAGAGATCCAAGGATCTTCTTAGGGGTAGAATATAGGAGGTATTAGATATTATGTATACTAATTTAATTCAATTATTTAACAAGTATAGGGGAAAAACAGGAATAGGTGCATTTAACTTGCATTGTATGGAAATGTTGCCTTACATGATAAAAGGTGCAAAAAAAGCAGATAGTCCCATAATCATACAAACTTCACAAGGTACAGCTGAATATGTAGGTTTAGAATGGTTAGTTAACAGTGTTAAACTGTATAGTGAATTATATGATATGGATATATGTTTACACTTGGATCATTGTAAGGATATAGATTTTATTAAATGTGCTATTGATAAGGGCTATACTTCTGTAATGTACGATGGCTCAAACCTTCCAATAGAAGAAAACATTGAGAATACCAAAAAGGTTATTGCATATGCACATAGTAAAAATGTTTCTGTTGAAGGGGAAATAGGAAATATAGGTGGCTCAGAAGATGGAGTAGTAAGTAAAGATAATATTGGAAGCTATACTAGACTAGAAGATGCAATAAGATTTACCAATGAGACAAAAGTAGATGCATTAGCCATAGCTATTGGAACAGTACATGGTCAATATAGATCTAAAGCTAATATAAACTATGATCTATTAGATAGTATAGTAGACAATATCAGCGATATTGGATTGGTATTGCATGGAGGGACTGGAGTTTCCAATACTGATTTTAAAAAATGTGCTGAAAAAGGTATGATGAAATTTAATGTTGGGACTGAATTGAATAAAGGATATATAGATGAGATTACCGGATCACTCTCTACGGCAACACCTACAACATCCCTAAGAAAGTTATTTTCTCCAGCAAATGAAAAGATAGAAAATATAGTATTTGAAAGATGCAATCTATTAAAGATATAAAACATTAAAAAGATGGCAAGGGGACGTTTTGATTGCCATCTTTTTTTAAAAAAAGACTTGAAAAAAGTAAATTATAGTGGTATACTATTTTAGAAAATAATAAGGAATCTTTAAATCAGTCCAGAGAGGCTGGCAAGATTGTGGGAATAATTATACTGATTATGTATAAAACTTCTTGCTGTCTGCAAGAAGTTTTTTTATGCAATCACAGCTTGCCTTTAAATCAGTCCAGAGAGGCTGAAAAGGAGATAGGACTCTCCTTAAATAAAAGGAGGTTTTTTTATGACAGAAAATATTATGAAAAATAACACAGAAACTAGATTATTGGAAGGTTCAAAAAAGACTATATTGGCACTTCAACATTTAATAGCCATGTTTGGTGCTACAGTATTGGTACCTATACTAACAGGCTTTGATCCTTCAGTAGCATTGTTTACAGCAGGACTTGGCACATTAATTTTTCATCTATGCACTAAAGGTAAAGTACCAGTTTTCTTAGGCTCATCCTTTGCCTTTATACCAGTGATTTTAAAGGTAAGTGAAATTTATGGCGGAGATTTAGCCTATGCTCAAGGTGGAATGGTAGTAGCAGGTTTAATATATATACTTTTTTCCTTTATCATTAAAAAAGTAGGCGTAGAGAAAATCCAAAAATATCTTTCACCTCAAGTAATAGGGCCAATGATAATAGTAATAGGAATGAATTTAATACCTACAGCTTTTGGCATGGCCAGTGGAAACTTTATAATAGCAGGAATTACTTTAGGAGTTACACTTTTGGTAAACTTCAAGGCCAAGGGATTTTTCAAACAATTATCCATTTTGACAGGTGTTATAGTAGGATATTTAATCTCCTTGAAAATGGGGATGGTAGGCACAGCAGCAATAAAAGCAGCACCAATTTTAGCAATACCAGCCTTTAGATTACCAAAGTTTGATATAGGAGCAATTGCAATTATAGCACCAGTAGTATTAGCAGTATTTATGGAGCATTTAGGAGATATAACTACAAATGGACAAGTAGTAGGGAAAAACTTTATAGAAGACCCAGGCTTAAATAGAACTTTATTAGGGGACGGATTGGCAACCACTGTAGCAGCATTTTTAGGAGGACCTGCCAATACAACCTATGGAGAAAATACAGGAGTATTGGCCCTAACCAAAAACTACGATCCCTCTATATTAAGACTTGCAGCAGTATTTGCCATAGCACTAGGTTTTGTATCTAAAGTAGGTACAGTATTAACCACTATACCAGCCCCAGTTATGGGTGGCATAAGTTTAATGCTATTTAGTATGATTTCCTTAATAGGTGTAAAAACCATAAAGACAAGTAAAGTTAAGTTTAACTGGAGAAATATAATTATTATGGGTAGTATATTATTAATAGGCCTAGGTAGCGGAATAATTGAAAGTAAATATGGTATAACAATAGGAATTCCAGTAAATGAAACAGTTAAAATATCAGGATTAAGTTTAGCGGCCATAGTGGGAATAGTTTTAAATGCAGTATTGAATAGAGAATAAGATTTAGGTTTAATATCTGAAAATACGTGAAACTAAACTGCATATGAATTAATTATTATAAAGATAGCCTTTAAGAGCTATCTTTTAATATAAATATAATAATGGGGGGCAATATATTATTTTAACCTTTGCTGATACATAGACAAAAAGAAATTATTAAGATATTATATAATTAAAAGAATATCTTATGATTAATATTTAGGATGGTGATGTCTATGGATAATAAGGTGAAATCTTTTAAAAGGTGCAAAATTTTCAATGAGGACTGTATAAATATACTTAAAACGATACCAGACAATACTATTGATTTAATTCTCGCAGATCCTCCATATAATATTAGCAAATATTCTACTGGAAATATCTCATTACCAAATAGGACACCATTAAATAATGATATTGCAAATTGGGATGACGTGGAAATAGATCCTTTTGATTTTATTGAAGATTTTAAACGAATATTAAAGCCTACAGGTAATATTTTCATTTTTACTAGTTATAATCAAATTGGAAAATGGCATGAGGCTTTTGATAGCGAATTTGATACTTTTCAATTTATGATTTGGCATAAAACTAATCCTCCACCTAAAATTTACAAAAATGGCTTTTTAAATAGTTGTGAATTAATTATTTGTATGTGGAATAGGGGGCATACTTGGAATTTTACCTCCCAAAAAGAAATGCATAACTTTATAGAAACCCCTATATGTATGGGAAAGGAAAGGCTTAGGGATCCTAAGCATCCTACACAAAAACCTCTGAAGGTATTAGAGCATATAATTAAAATAGCATCAAATGAAAATGATTTAGTATTTGATCCGTTTATGGGTGTTTGCTCAACAGGAATAGCGTCATTAAAATTAAATAGACTTTTTGCTGGTTGCGAAATTGATAAAAAGTATTTTGATGCTTCTGCAAAAAGGATTGAAAATTTTTATTTTTCTAAAGGACTAAATAACATAGTAAAGGAAGTAAATGAAGAATATAAATTAAATTGGTAATAATAAACAACCTAGCCCTTGTTAAGAGGCCAAGTTGTTTATTATACTGCTTTTATTTGTTTCCAGCTACCTATCATAGAATCTATATTTTTCTCCCATTCAGTAAATGTTTTATAATTGAAACTCGCATTATGGATACATTCTATAAGATCCTTAAAATCGTCAATATTTAAATTATTGTCATAAATATATTGAATTATATTTATATACTGCTCTATAGTTATTGGAACTACAGGGACTGGTTTTCCAATCCAAGATTCCCTATTTAATATAAAAAATTGCCATATTGTTCTTACGTTCATTCTAGAGGATATAAAAATGCCTAGCACCTGTTTATCTTCATTTTTTTCTATAAATTTATAAACATGATCTATTACAGATGAACCTTCGTGTTCCCATTGTCTAACCCCGGTCATTAATGATACCTCTGGTATTAAAATATAGCTATTTTTATATAATTCCATATCGGGAGTATTTCCCCTTCCTGGTGCAAATGCCCTTGGGGTCAAATCATCTTCAATTTTAAAATTGCGTTTTACATGGTGTTCCCCATCTATAGCTACAAGGGATTTCCAAGTATTACATTCTAGCCATAAAGCAGCCATATCTTCATTACCAGCTAAAATATCTTGAAATTTTTCAATTATCCCGTTCCTTTCTTCACTTGTTTTTGAATAATGCTTAATAAATAATTCTTCATTTAACGATAATATTTTATCAGATATATCCATATCTAATTTCATTAAACTTTCCTTTTCGGCAATATCTAAAGTGCTCAATTTATTTAATTGATTTAAATGTTCAGTTGAGAGTAATTCTAAATCTTTCTTGTTGACTTTATCAATTTTATTTTTATATAAATTTAATTTATTATTAACTATAAATTGAAGGTTATCCATGTTATCCCATGGTAATTCTAAATTATAGGGATTGCCATACCATTCCATGTATTGAATAAAATCTTTTTCTGTATTGGGAACGAATTTATACTTATCTTGTAGAAGTTCTACTTTTAATTTTGCATGTTCAGGAATGAATATTTTGGTATAGTAGCCTCGACCTTTTTGGCTAAATAAACTGGTATATTCTAGAGTTCTAAACAGGGAATCGGAATAGTCCCTATAATAGGTTTCGGGTTTATTTTTTATTTCGGGGAAATTTTTATTCATTATATCTGTAAATATATAGGTAACTTTTTTGGTATTTAACTTATTATCTAGTTTTTCATATCTTTTTCGAAATTCATTTATTGAATCAACTGCTATATCTAATTTATCTATATGGTTACACATAAATAGGTATCCTATCTCATATTTGTTTAAGGTATCAAAATGTTTAAATATATTTAATATTAATTCCATAGGGAATACATATATATTGCTGTTTTGATATTTTTTCGTTACAGCTGGGGATGGAAATTGCATCTTCAACAATATTTTTATAAGTAGATTTTCATCCATCTTATTATTTTTAACTAACTCCCCTGTCTCTGTAATATTAATTTTACCACACTTATCTACATATCCTAGACCATAGAATTCGTATGTAGTTTTATCATTTCTGCCTGCTGATTCTGTCTCATTTATATCATTTTTACCTGATAAATAATCTTCGTAAGAAAAGTATTTTTCCTCTAATTCTTCCCAATGGGAATTATAGATGTACTTTCTTCTTATAGGATAAATAGTTTTATTATTAAAACTACTTATCTTATCTTCCGATTTATAATTCCAATTATGCCCTTCTAATTCAGCAAAATAGGGAAACCATTCAAAGGTTCTCAAAATACTCCTAGGCTTTGTTCGAAACCACCAAGAATTCATAAGTATACCACCTTTCTCTAGTATTAATAATTGGTAATTAATAAATGTTCAGTAGATCTATTATTTCGATTTTGGAAACTTACTAAATATTTTTTATCAAAAGCCAATACATTGAAACCTTTATTTAAATACAGTTCTCTAATTAGTTTTGTGCTTTTTATTACTAGCATGAATTTGGCTCCTGTATTATATAAATAGTTTGCAAGTCTCATTTGATCACTAGGGGTAAAGGACATTCCTACATAATCAGAAAACTCACTATCATATGGCGGATCTAGGAATATAAAATCATCTTTACTAGGATTTATAGTTTCAAAAAAATCTTCGAAATCTAGATTGTATATTTCTGTTTTTTGTAAATGTTGTACTAAACCAGGGCTTTTTAAATAATCAATTTTTTTGCCAAAGTCCTTTCTATTATAGGACATTCCCCCATATGGCACATTAAATTTCCCCTGCTTATTATATCGAAACATACTAGCGTAACAGTATTCCCTAATGAAATAAAAAATAGCTGTATGAAAAGGCAAGCTTATATTATACTTTTCTGCATTATTATATAAATGTCTAAAGTGCATATAATAGGCTGACTTGAATGCTGTCTCAATATTATTAACTACATCTTCATCTGGTAGTTTTCCTCGCTCCTGCTCAATTTTTTTCATTCTTCCAGTTCTTCTAATTAAATTTTTCTTTATTTCTTTTATAAAATTTTCTATATTAATATTAAATGATGTAGATAGAACACCATTAAATTCATGAGCATTATTTAAAATAAATTCTACGATAAAATCATCTAATTCAGATTTATTTATTTTATCACAGGAATAATGCTTATATTTATCCACAAATAGTTGAGAATGTTTTTCCACAATTTTCTCTAAGGCCTTCCAATTATAATATATGGCATCGATTTTATCATAAAATTCTTGATTTCCTTCTTGTAACATTTTATATAAATTAATTAATTCCTCAGATTTATCATTAATAATTATATCCTTATTTTCTATAGAAAGGTATACTGCTCCCCCACCTACAAAAGGCTCTAGATATCTATTATAGTTTTCTGGCACATTTGGGAGTATGTGAACTAATTCTTGCTCCTTTCCACCAGCCCATTTAATAAAAGGGGTTAATCTATCTTGCATATTTTCACTCCTTATTTTTTATAATTAAATTATAACATAGAGATTGAAATACACAAAATAATTATATTAACTGGGTCTTATAGATAATATGGTAAACTAGTGAAGACTAAAGTAAAACTTGAGGGAAAAAATCACTAACTCAACTATCACTTGCTTGAAAATAAAATAATAAATCTGCTATTATAAGATTATAGGAGACCCTAAAAATTATATGAAAGGGAGAATGCAGATGTTCGATACGCAGAAGGTGGGAAGGAAAATAGCAAAGATGCGAAAAGCTAAAAATATGACTCAAATGGAATTGGCAGATACTATGAGTGTTAGTTATCAAGCAATTAGTAATTGGGAAAGGGGAAATTCTATGCCAGATATTTCAAAGTTACCAGATCTTGTTGAGATATTTGGTTGCAGTATAGATGAACTTCTCTCTAGTAGCGAAGAGACAGAACTATTAAATAATATAATTTTAGGAAACACGGAGGAATATATAAAAGATAATCCAGTGGCTATAGACACTGTATCTAATGCAGCACCTATACTTAAACCAAAACAAACAGAGGAGGTTGTGGAAATGGTATTAAATGAAAATACAATAAGTATATATGAACTAATGGAAATAGCCCCCTTTGTAGGGGAAGAATATTTGGATAAATTAGTGGAAAAGGTTGAGATCGTAGAAGATATATATGAATTATCAGCATTGATGCCATTTCTAAGTGAGGAAGCCTTAGGGAAATTGGCAAAACGTGTAGAACACATAGAAGATATAAATGATATAATGGTTTTAGCCCCTTTTTTAAGTGAGGAAACTTTAGCTGAATTGGCAATGAATATAGGAAAGGGGAAAAAAGAAAAATAGAACTCTGTGATAAAGGGTATTTTAGAGATTACAACGGATGTATTAGCACCATTTTTGTAAAAAAATTTATGAATAAAAAGGTTTGACATAATTTTACTATAATTGTATAATAATATTAAGGATAGGAAACTATCAAATAAAAAGAGGAGACCCCATGCCTTAAGTTGGGATTATTTAAAGAGGAGACCCCATGCCTTAAGTTGGGATTTGAAAAAGAGGATGAGGTAGTTTTACTACCTCATCTAGTCTTTTAAAGGGTGATAAATATGGACAAAATTAGGTTTTTTAGAATAGATTTAGATTACATAAAATATCTTTGGAATTATGATAATAGAGTGCAGTACAATATAAATGAATCTAATTCTTATAATAAAAGGAGACCATATATAGGGATTGTATTTAGGATAGGCAGTTTTAAATATTTTGCCCCATTAGAACATCCTAGAAAAAGCCATTTAAAATTAAAAAGCAACCCTCACATTTTGAAAATAAATAATGGGCGATATGGTTTAATTGCTTTTAACAATATGATACCAGTAAATGATTCTGAACTAATAAGCTTTAATTTTAAAGATGAGGATTTAGCTTACCAAAAGATATTAATAAACCAATTTATTTTTTGTGATAATAACAAAAAACATATTAGTTACCAAGCACAGAATACATATAACAAGGTTACGGTGTAAAAGGAATCGTTTTTTGTAAATATATGTTGTGATTTTAAACTGTTAGAGAAAAAATGTTTAGGATATAAATCCTATTTGGAAATGGTAGAAGAAGTTTCTATCACAAAGGAAATAGATATAAAAAAGGATTGAGATTTAAAGAAACTAAAGACATTAAAGTGAAAAATCTGATAGGAATACCTATCAGATTTTGTTCCATGTACAAAGAAGATAAATTTAGAATTAAGCCTACAGACGAAATCATTAAAGATTTACATTTAGGAATAAAATATTATACCACCAGCCCATTTAATAAAAGGAACTAATCTATCTTGTAATATTCTGGTATAATATAGGAAAGGGGGAGTATCATGACTAGGATTGAAGAAGTATTAAATACATTAATTCTACTGGAAAAAACCTATCCAAATGGAGTATCTGCTACAGATATTGCAGAAGTTTTAGATGCTGATAGATCAAATATAAGTAGATATTTAAATATTCTTCATAGAGAAGGGAGATTGGAAAAATTAGATGGAAGGCCTGTACTCTATAAAAGTGATGACAAAAATAAAAATAGTTTAGATAAAATGGTAGGGGCAAATCAAAGTTTAGCTATACCTATTGAAAAGGCCAAAGCTGCTATATTATATCCACCAAAGGGGCTTCATACATTAATATTAGGGAAAACGGAAAATCTAGAATTTGTAGATGTACGGATTATTTCTGCCACTACAGAGAACCCAAAATCTAATTTATTCAGAACCCTTACTCGTAGGATTCCAACGATTATTACTTTACCACCAATTAAAGATAGAAGCTTATCTGAAAGATACACTTTTATAGAAACTTTTATAAGAGAAGAATCTCATCGCATAGGTAGAAGTATTTACATAAATAAAAATTCTATTATATCCTATTTATTATACGATTGTCCAAACAATATAGGCCAACTTAAATCAGATATTCAATTAGCCTGTGCCAAAGCTTTTTTAAATTATAGATCTCAAAATACTGATTATATTATAATTACCCAAGGGGAATATAGGCCTATTTTATAAATTTGCTTATTTCCCCTAATTACATAAAATTATTTGATTATTTCTATATAATGTTTTAAAGTCTATATATAAACAATTTTAGTAACAATATTATGCAAGGAGAGATGGATATGGATTTAGAAATGATAATAATGAATATAATAAATTATAGTGGAGAGGCTAGGAGTCTAAGTATGGAAGCTATACAATATGGGAAAAATAGAGACTTTGAGAAGGCAAGGGAAAATCTAGATAACGCAAATGAAAATATTTCTAAAGCCCATAAAAGTCAAACAAAATTAATTCAATCTGAGGCAAGAGGAGATAAACACGAATTTTCTCTACTTCTTGTTCATGCTCAGGATCATTTAATGAATGCTATAACTATTAGAGATATGGCTAGAGAGTTTATAGATCTATATGAAGTTGTTTTAAAAGGAAAGGATGATTAAATGCATAAATTAGGAATATCAATATATCCAGATAAATCTAATATAGAAGAAGATAAAAAGTATTTAGATTTAGCAAAGAAATTTGGTTTTGAAAGAGTGTTTACCAATTTATTATCTGTAGATGTAGATAAAGGACAATCTTTTGAAAACTTTAAAGAGATTATAAAGTATGCAGAGAATTTAGATATGAAGGTAATAGCTGATGTATCCCCTAGTGTTTTTAAAAGTTTAGATATTCATTATACAGAATTAAAATTCTTTAAAGATCTAGGTCTTTCTGGTATTAGATTAGATTTAGGATTTAGTGGAATGGAAGAGGCCATTATGAGCTATAATCCCTATAATTTAAAAATAGAAGTAAATATCAGTAGTGGGACTAAATATATAGAAAATATAATAAGCTATAGGCCAAATATAGAAAATATAATAGCTTGTCATAATTTTTATCCCCATAGATATACGGGATTATCTAGGAAGCACTTTATAGAAAGCACTGAACTTTTTAAAAAACATGGAATAAGGACCGCTGCCTTTGTTTCATCAAATAATGGAAGTTTTGGGCCTTGGGCTGTAAATGAAGGGCTACCTACCTTAGAAGAACATAGAGAACTGTCTATAGATGTTCAAACTAAGGATTTATTAAATACGGACTTAATAGATGATATAATAATATCTAACTGTTATGCTTCTTTAGATGAATTAAAGGCTCTTGGTGAATTAGATAAAGATATTTTAGAGCTAAAGGTAGATTTAATAGATAATCTACCAGAAATAGAGAGAAAAATTATATTAGAAGAACCTCATTTTAATAGAGGAGATATTTCCGAATATATGATAAGGTCAACTCAAAGTAGAGTTAAATATAAAGGACATGATTTTCAGGTAATAAACCCTAGAGATATAGAAAAAGGAGATATATTAATTGATAGTAGTTTGTATGGCCATTATGCAGGAGAATTGCAAATAGCATTAAAACCTATGAAGAATAGTGGTATAACCAGTGTAATGGGCAAAGTTATAGATGAGGAAATATATTTATTAGATTATATTAGGCCTTGGCAAAGATTTAAATTGAGATTGCAAAAAAGGTAAGTGGCTATGCTACCTATCTTTTTTGTTATATAATAAGGAAATTGTAAATTCATAGACAAAACATCATAAAAGATATAAAATATAGGATAATGATAAAAAAGGAGCTAACAATATGCCAAAAGTATTAGTAATAGGTGGTGGGGCAGCAGGAATGATGGCTGCTATTACTGCTAAAAGAAAAGGGGCAGATGTATTAGTTTTAGAAAGAAATAATCGAGTGGGGAAAAAGATATTAGCTACTGGCAATGGAAGATGTAATTATACAAATGTAAATTTAAATATAGGTAATTTCCATGGGGAAAATCCTAAATTTGCCTATAGTCCACTATCTCAATTTGGGGTAGCAGAAACTATGGACTTTTTTGAGCGATTAGGTATAACACCTGCCATAGAAGACAATGGAAAAGTATTTCCATTATCATTTCAAAGCTCTAGTATATTAGATGTACTTAGATTTGAAATGGAGGATTTAGGAATTGAAGTTTTAACAGATTCCTTTGTAAAGGATATAGAAAAAGGAAATAATTTCTCCTTAATATTAAACAATGGTAAAAAGATATATGGAGATAAAGTTATAATTGCTACAGGAGGGAATGCAGCACCAAATACTGGTTCTGATGGCTATGGCTATACTTTGGCCAAATCTTTAGGCCATAGTATAATAGATGTATTCCCTGGACTTGTACAATTAAAATTGGAGGGGGGTATTTTTAAACAAATTGATGGGGTAAAAATCCTAGGAAAGGCAAGACTTTATAGGAAAGGGCAATTAATAAAGGAAGATACAGGAGATATACTTTTTACTAATTATGGCATATCAGGACCACCAATATTGCAGATTAGTAGAACAGCCTTAGAATATTTAAATGAAGGAAATAATGTAGAATTAGGTGTTTCTATTATACATACTAAAACACTAGAAGAATTAGAAGAATATTTAAAATATAGATTTGAATTTATGCCAAAAAAGACCATAGAAACAGGCCTTATTGGCCTTATAAATAAACGATTAATACCTCCTATACTCAAAGAGGCCAATATAGATAGAAATAAGCAAATAGTCTATTTGACAAATGAGGAAATAAGGATGCTTTCTAATATATTGATAGATTGGAGATTTAATATAATAGGCAGTAAATCCTTTAAAGATGCACAAATTACAGCAGGTGGAGTTAATACTAATGAAATAAATTCCTCTACTATGGAATCTAAATTGGTAAAAGGATTGTTTTTCGCAGGGGAAGTAGTAGATATTGATGGGGATTGTGGTGGATTTAATTTGCAATGGGCCTGGTCATCAGGATATGTGGCAGGAGAAAATGCTAGTTTAGTATAGAAACTGGAGGGTCAAAAAATGAATAGAAAGCTAATCCAAATGGCTAAAGAAAACAAAACTATAAAAGTAGCCATAGTTGGGGCAGGAAAAATGGGAAAAGGTTTAATAAACCAAATGTCTAGAATAAATGGCATGATACCCGCTTTAGTTATAAATAGAAATGGAGAAAAGGCAATAAATGCTTTAATGTCTGCAGGGATTCCAAGGGAGAATATAGTGTTTACTAATTCTTTAGAGAAAACAAACTTCCAATTGGAAAAAGGAAAATATGTAGTTTCCGAATATACAGATTTGGCAGCAAAAGCAAATGAAATAGAGGCCATAGTAGATGCTACAGGAGTACCAAATGTAGGAGCCAAATTATCTTTAGATGCTATTAAAAATAAAAAGCATATAATAATGTTAAATGTAGAAGCTGATTCTGCAGTAGGACCAATACTATATAAATATGCAAAAGATGCAGGAGTAATATACACAGGTACTGCAGGAGACGAACCAGGAGCTACTATGGAATTATATGATTTTGCCACAGGCCTTGGTTTTGATGTTTTAGCCATAGGCAAAGGGAAAAATAATCCTATAAATTTAGAAGCAAACCCTAATAATGTATATGAAGAAGCCATGAGAAAAGAATTAAAGCCTAATATGTTAGCAGGTTTTATTGATGGAACCAATACTATGATAGAAATGTGTTGCATGGCTAATGCTACTGGATTTGTTCCAGATATTAGGGGTGGGCATGGAATAATTAGCAATATTGATGATTTAACTAAATTTATGATGTTAAAGGAAGAAGGAGGAGTGCTTAACAAATATGGTATAGTAGATTATGTAATGGGGATTGCCCCTGGAGTTTTTCTCATATTTACTACAAAATTAAAAGAAGTGCATAATCAATTAGAATATTTAAATATGGGCTCTGGTCCAAATTATGTGCTTTATAGGCCATATCATTTAACTAGTTTAGAAACACCTATTACCATATATGATGCCTGTGTAAACCATAAGGCTACTATAGCACCTACAGAAGGCATTGTAACAGAAGTAATAACCATAGCTAAGAAGGATTTAAAAGCAGGAGATATACTAGATGGTATAGGGGGTTATACTGTTTATGGAAGTCTTGAAGAATATGAAAAAGCTAAGGTGGAAAATTTAGTTCCTATTGGCTTAATTGAAAATGCCAAAGTCTTAAAAGATATTAAAAAAGGTGAAACCATAAATTATAATATGGTAAAATTAGATACTAGTACAGAAATATATAAATTAAGAGAAAGACAAAATAAAGAAATAGGATAGCAGATTTAAAGGAGGACAAAACAAATGATTTATATAAAAAACAGTGACAATAGACCACAATTTAATTTAGCATTAGAACAATATGTATTTGATAGTTTAGATGAATATGATGAAATATTTTTACTATGGATTAATGAGCCTTCCATAATTGTGGGGAAAAACCAAAATACTATACAGGAAATAAACTTAGATTATATTAAAGAAAATAATATTAATGTAGTTAGAAGATTGTCAGGTGGTGGAGCAGTTTATCACGATTATGGGAATTTAAACTATACTATAATATCTAAAAGCAATGAAACCTCTGCATTTAATTTTGAAGCCTTTTCTCAACCAGTAATAGAAGTTTTAGCAGAACTAGGGGTTAAGGCAGAATTTACTGGTAGAAATGATATTACCATAGATGGGCAGAAATTCTGTGGCAATGCTCAATATATGAAAAAGGGGAAAGTTCTTCATCATGGAGCCATGTTATTTGATACAGATTTAACTGTTTTAGGGAATGCACTGAAAGTATCTCAGGATAAAATTGCTTCAAAAGGGGTAAAATCTGTAAGAAGTAGAGTTACAAATATAATAGATCATTTAGAGGAAAAAATCACCATAGAGGATTTTAAAAAGTTACTTTTAAACCATATGTTTAAAGACATAGGTATTAAGGAGTATAAGCTGACAGAAGAAGACAAGGAAAATATTAATAAATTAATGAAAGAAAGATATAATACCTGGGAGTGGAACTTTGGAGAATCACCAGAGTTTAATATAGAAAAATCTAAAAGATTTTCTGCAGGTAAAGTAGAAACTAAAATAGATGTGGAAGATGGTATTATAAAATCTATGAAAATATTTGGAGATTTCTTTGGTGGTGGAGAAATATCTACTGTAGAAGACAAATTTAAAGGTGTAAAATACAGAGAAGATGAAATAAGAGAAGTATTAGATACTATAGATATAGAATATTATTTTGTAAAAATAGGTAAAGAAGAACTATTAGAATGTATAATCTAAAAATATTTGACAAATTAGAGGGTTATAGTATATATTAATATTTAATATATTAAATGTGAAGATAAGGATAGTAATAAGGGATATATATTTTACAGAGAGATAATCATTTGGTGAGAGATTATAAATATACCCTTTATGAAAATCACCTTAGAGCATAGTATCTGAAAAGAGTAAGATACTACGGTATTGCCGTTAAAAATTTTGAGTGATAGGATAGATTCGAAGGATCTCTCTTATAATTTGGGTGGTACCGCGAATATTCGTCCCTAGGCTAATGCTTAGGGTTTTTTTATTATATATAGAGAGGATGAAAAAATTGGGAAAATTTAAAGAATTATCCAATAAGCCTGTTAGTGAAAGAGAACAGGAAATATCAAAGTATTGGGAAGAAATAGATTTACTTCATAAATCTGTAGACTCTCGGGATGAAGAGAAACCCTTTATTTTCTATGAGGGACCTCCTACAGCCAATGGAAAACCAGGAATACACCATGTAATGGCCAGAACGCTAAAGGATTTAACCTGTAGATACAAAACCATGGAAGGCTATCAAGTAAAGAGAAAAGCAGGTTGGGACACCCATGGATTACCAGTAGAAATTGAAGTAGAAAAGCAATTAGGCTTAAAAGACAAACATGAAATTGAGGATTATGGAATTGAAGCATTTAATAAACAATGTAGAGAATCTGTATTTCAATATGAAAAACTTTGGAAAGATATGACCAGCAGAATGGCCTATGAAATTGATATGGATAATCCATATATTACTTTAGAAAACGATTATATAGAATCTGTATGGTGGATATTAGATAAATTTTTTAAAGAAGGATTAATATATGAAGGTCATAAAATATTACCCTATTGTTCTAGATGTGGAACAGGTCTAGCTTCCCATGAAGTAGCTCAAGGTTATGCAGAGATAAAAACAGACACAGTAGTGGTAAAATTTAAATTAAAAGATAAAGATGAATATTTTCTAGTTTGGACTACTACACCTTGGACACTACCTTCTAATGTATGCTTAACGGTTAATCCAGAAGAAATATATTTAAAAGTAAAGCAAAACGATGAAATATATTATGTAGTAAAAGCATTAGCAGATAAAGTTTTAAAGGAAGATTATGAAGTAATTGAAGAATATAAGGGGAAAGATTTAGAATATATAGAATATGAGCAATTAATACCTTTTGTTAAAGTAAAGGAAAATAAAAAAGCTTTCTTCGTAACTGTGGCAGATTATGTAACTACAGAAGATGGTACAGGAATTGTCCATACTGCACCAGCCTTTGGAGAAGATGATTATAATACAGGAGTAAGATACAATCTACCAGTACTTCAACCAGTAGATGATGAGGGGAAATTTACAGATACTATTTGGAAAGGCAAATTTGTAATGGATGCAGATCCAGATATAATTCAATGGTTAAGAGAAAATGGAAAACTCTATAGAAAACAAAGAATGGAACACAATTATCCTCACTGCTGGAGATGTAATACTCCACTACTATATTATGCAAAACCTAGTTGGTATATTGAAATCACTAAATTAAAAGATCAATTAGTTGAAAATAATAATGGAGTAAATTGGTATCCAGATTATGTTGGGGAAAAGAGATTTGGAAATTGGCTAGAAAATTTAAATGATTGGGCTATTTCAAGGTCTAGATATTGGGGGACTCCATTCCCAGTATGGAGATGTAAAGACTGTGGACATACTACATCAGTAGGTTCTAGAAAGGAATTAGTAGAAAAAGCTATAGAAGATATAGATGAAAATGTTGAACTTCACAGGCCCTATGTAGATAATATACATTTCAAATGTGAGAAATGTAATGGTATTATGAATAGGGAAGAAGATGTAATAGATGTTTGGTTTGATAGTGGTGCTATGCCATTTGCACAATATCATTATCCATTTGAAAATGCAGAGAATTTTGATAAACTATTTCCAGCAGACTTTATATGTGAAGGTATAGATCAAACTAGAGGCTGGTTTTATTCACTACTTGCCATATCCACTTTTGTAACAGGAAAATCTCCTTATAAAAATGTATTGGTAAATGATTTAGTATTAGATAAAGATGGGAAGAAAATGTCTAAATCTAAAGGAAACACAGTAGATCCATTTATGTTGTTTGATAAATATGGGGCAGATGTACTAAGATGGTATTTAATCTATATATCTCCACCATGGACACCTACTAGATTTGATGAGGATGGATTAAGAGAAGTAGAAAGTAAATTCTTTAGAAGCATTAGAAATGTTTATAATTTCTTTTCTCTATATGCCAATACAGATAATATAAACCCTAGGGAATTTTTCATAGAATATAATAATAGAGAGGAAATAGATAGATGGATACTTTCTAAATACAATAGTTTAATAAAAGAAGTAAGAGAAAATATGGAAATCTTTGAAATAACTAAAGTGGTAAGAGATATACAAGAATTTGTAATAGAAGATTTATCTAATTGGTATATTAGACGTACTAAAAGGCGTTTTTGGTCTACGAAATTAGACGATGATAAAAAGGCAGTATACAATACTACCTATGAAATATTAATTGGAATAAGTAAAATGATAGCACCATTTATACCTTTTACAGCAGAAGAATTATATAGAAATTTAACAGATGGGGAATCTGTACATTTAGAATATTATCCTAAATACAATGGAGAGTTAATAGATTTAGAACTAGAAGAAAAAATGGATTTAGTGAGGAATTTAGTAGGACTAGGCAGAGCCAGTAGAGAATCAGCTAAAATCAAAGTAAGGCAATCACTACAATCTGTATTAATAGATGGAAAATATGAGGAAAAAATAGATGATTTAGTACCATTAATAATGGAGGAGTTAAATGTAAAAGAAGTAGTATTTGAAAAGGATTTAAGCCAATTTATGGACTTTTCCTTAAAACCAAATTTCAAAATAGCAGGACCAGTTTTAGGTGGAAAGATAAAAGCTTTTGGCAAAGCATTAAATGAATTAGAACCTCATGAAACTGTAGAGAAATTAGAATTAGGAGAAAAACTCATCCTAAATTTAGATGGAGAAGATGTAGAAATTACCAAGGACTTTGTAATGGTAAATATATCTTCTAAAAAGGGTTTCGATGTGGCTATGGAAAACAATTTATTTGTAATCTTAGATACCACATTAACTAAAGAATTAGAAAAAGAAGGCTATGCCAGAGAATTTATATCCAAAGTGCAACAAATGAGAAAGAATAACGACTATGAAGTATTAGACAATATAAATATATACTATGATGGCTCAGATGAAATAGAAGAAGCTATAAAAGAACACGAGGACTTTATTAAATCTGAAACCTTAGCTCTATCCATAGAAAAGGTAAAGGATAATTCTTTCGAAAAACAAGATCTAAATGGACACGAAACAGGGATAAGATTAGAAAAGTGCTAATATAAGACAGGGGGGTGGGGTCCCTCTGCCTTATAAAAGTAAATATGTTTGGAACTCTAAAAGTGTAGTTTCAAACATATTATACGGGGGGCGATTATATGAAAGATTTAGGGGAAAATGAATTATTACAGGGGGATTTAAGGAAGAATTTATTGAGAGTATCACTGCCTACTATGCTTGGCTTTGTACTTCAAGCTGTATACGATATAGTAGATATGATATGGGTAGGTCGAATTTCTGCCTCTGCTGTAGCAGGTGTAACTATATTTTCCACTGTATTTTGGCTCGTTAGTGTGCTTAATGAAATAATTGGTTCCAGTTCCATCTCTCTAATTACCCAATCCTATGGAAAAGGGGATATGGGAAAAACACAAAAAATTGTAGAACAAACTCTAACTTTTAAGGCCTTGGTAGCCATTATAGCTGCCATTATTATGTCTTTTATTTTAAAACCATTATTAGGATTTTTTACTGACGATATGGAGGTTTTACAGGCAGCCTTAGACTATGGATATATTAGAATGTTTTTCTTGCCTATAATGTTTTCCTCCTATTCAGTAAATACTGCCTTAAGATGTTTAGGGGATACTAAAACCCCAATGAAAATTATGATAGTATCCTCTATCATAAATATAGTTTTAGACCCTATATTTATGTTTGAAATCATTCCAGGTACAAATATTCCTGGTTTTAACATGGGAGTATTTGGAGCAGCCTTGGCTACAGTTATATCTACTGTAGTGGCTTTCTTAATTGGTTTTTATATATTGTTAAAGGGAAAGAACAAATTGAAAATTAACTTTAGAGGCTTTTTTAATTTAGATTGGGAAATAGATAAAAAACTTCTTACAATTGGTCTGCCTAATGGTATGGAAGTTTTAATGAGGAATTTAGCTGGAATAGTAATACTTAAATTTGTATCCTCTTATGGCACAAATACTGTAGCAGCTACTGGTATAGGCACTAGATTATTTAGCTTTGCCTTTATGCCTATTGTGGGAATTGTAATGGGTGCTAGTACTATAGTAGGTCAATCATTAGGTGCAGAGGATTTGGAAAGGGCTACAGATACAGCTAAGTTTGCTGCAAAGGTAAATGTAATTATGATGAGTATATTAAGTATAATTTCAATACTATTCCCAGATAAAATAATGAAAATTTTTATTGATGATATAAATGTAATTGCAATTGGCATACCTATGGTAAGAATTCTAATGCCTTCTTTAACTTTAGCAGGATTTGCAATGGGTTTAGGTTCTGTATTTTCAGGTTCAGGCCATAATACACCATTTTTAATGTCTAGTCTTGTTTCTAGATGGGTGGTACAAATGCCAATATTAATTTTGGTCACAAAAATACTTAAATTATCTGTAATCTTTGTATGGCTTAGCTTTTTTGCCGCTGAAATATCAGAGATTATTATAATATTGTATCATTACAATAAGGGAGTATGGAAAATAAAAAGAGTATAAAACAAGGCAGAGGATGGTTCTTCTCTGTCTTATTTTACATTACCCGTGAAATTAAGTATGTATAATACTTAAGGCGAGAGCCTTCTCAATAATTATCATAGATTATAAATTTGATAAAAAAACTTATTTTAAAAGCTTATTGAATTTTATTAAAATTATGTTATAATTTATTTAAAGGGTGTAGAAAACGTTTACTATGGGATGTTTAGAAAGATACTACGTATTTAAACATTTCAAATGCTATTTAGTTAATATTTTTTAGATATATAGAAAACGCTTTCTAAGGATATTAGCCTAATTTGAAATCCTGTAGGGGAGTGATAAAAATGAAATAGGCTTTGAAATATTTAAATTCTCTTATAATAATCAAAAATTAAATTAGGAGGGGTTAAATTGAAAAGAGGTTTAGTTTTATTACTCACAATAGTAATGTTAACTACAATTATAACAGGGTGTTCATCTAAGGAATCAGATAAACTTAAAATAGGGGTACTAATTTACAAATATGATGATACTTATATTTCAACTGTAAGACAAGCTCTAGAAGCAGAAGGTAAAAACGATCCAGAAATAACTCTACTCATGAATGACTCACAAAACGATCAATCAAAACAAAATGACCAAATCGATATACTAATTGAAAAGGGTGTAGATGCATTAATAGTAAATATAGTTGATATTGGAGCTGCAGGTGCAGTTATAGATAAAGCAAAAGCTGCAGATATTCCAGTGGTGTTCTTTAACAGAGAGCCAAGTCCAGATATACTTAAAACTTATGAAAAAGCTAGATTTGTAGGGACCAAGGCAGAAGAAGCAGGAATAATCCAAGGTGAAATGATGGCTGAAGCATGGAACGCGGGAGATTATGACAGAAATGGCGATGGAACTATGCAGTATGTAATGCTTAAAGGAGACGCAGACAATCCAGAGGCCATAGCTAGAACCGAATATTCAGTAAAAACTCTAAATGAAAAAGGAATAGAAACAGAAGAAATTGGGCTACAGGTTGCCAATTGGGATAATGAGAAAGCTAATCAAGCTATGGAATCTTGGTTAGGAAAATATGAAGATAAGATTGAATTCGTTATAGCCAACAATGATGGTATGGCCTCAGGAGCAATATCAGCTTTACAGAATGCTGGATACAACAAAGGTGATGGAGATAAATATATACCAGTATTTGGCGTAGATGCTACAGATGAAGCTAAAAGTTTAATTGAAAAAGGTGCAATGGCTGGTACTGTTAAACAAGATGGGGAAGGAATGGCAAAGGCAGTATATGCTATGGCAGCAAATGTAGCAAAGGGAAAAGATTTCTTAGATGGGACTGACTATGAATACGACGAAACAGATATTTCAGTAAGAATTCCTTATCAAGCTTATAAATAAGAACAAATTTCATTAAAATATTAGGAGAAATCGCACATAGTTGTGCGATTTCCTCTTAAATCAATAAATGGATATTAAAAGTAAAGATAGAGATGGTGATATATATGTCAGACGAAACATATCTACTAGAGATGTGCAATATCTCGAAAAGCTTTCCTGGTGTACAGGCTTTAGATAATGTTGACTTTAGAGTTAAAAGGGGAACTGTACATGCCTTAGTAGGAGAAAATGGTGCCGGGAAATCTACACTGATGAAATGCCTTTTTGGGATATACAAAGAGGATAGTGGAGAGATATATGTAGAAGAAGTAAAAACTTCTTTTCCAAATCCTAGAGCAGCTTTGGAAAATGGAGTATCCATGGTGCATCAGGAATTAAATCAAGTTCTTCAAAGAAATGTTATGGATAATATATTATTGGGACGTTATCCCAGAAAAGGAATAGCTGTAGATGAAAAGAAAATGTATGATTTTACTAAAACCATATTTGATGATTTAGGAATAGACATAGATCCTAGGGTCAAACTTGGGAATTTATCTGTTTCCCAACGACAGATGGTGGAAATAGCAAAAGCTGTATCTTACAATGCTAGGATTCTAGTATTAGATGAGCCCACATCATCCTTAACACAACAAGAAACTGAACATTTATTTAAAATCATAAAGCTTTTACGAGATAGGGGTTGTGGGATTATATATATATCCCACAAGATGGAGGAAATATTAAAAATATCCGACGAAGTTACAGTGATGAGGGATGGACAATGGATAGCCACAGAGAATGCAAAAAATATGACTATAGATAAGATAATTAGCCTTATGGTAGGAAGAAAGCTTGACAATAGATTTCCACCAAAGACCAACAAACCAAAAGATGTAATGTTAGAGGTAAAAAATCTTACGGGGAAATATCAGCCTTCAATACAAAACGTATCCTTTGAGTTAAGGAAAGGTGAAATTTTAGGGGTCGCCGGATTAGTTGGTTCTAGGAGAACAGAATTATTGGAGACCATATTTGGTATAGCATCTCGCGGGGAAGGGGAGATAATCCTTTATGGGAAACCAATGGATAACAAGGATTCAGCTACTACAATTAAAAATGGATTTGCCCTATTAACAGAGGAGAGAAGGGCTACAGGAATATTTGAAGGATTGAATGTTAGATTTAATTCAGTTATAGCTAATATAGATAATTACTCAAGATTTGGTGTACTAGATGGGAAAAAGATGAAGGAAGATACCTCTAAAATAATTGAAGGGCTAAATGTAAAAACTCCAAGTCAAAACACTCCCATCAGGAATCTTTCAGGAGGGAATCAACAAAAGGTCGTCATAGGTAAATGGCTACTTACAGATCCAGAAGTACTATTGATGGATGAACCTACTAGGGGCATTGATGTGGGTGCAAAATATGAGATATATCAATTGATAATCAATCTTGCAAATAGAGATAAGGGTGTAATATTTGTATCATCTGAAATGTCTGAGCTTTTAGGTATATGTGATAGGATACTGGTAATGTCTAATGGCAGAATTGGGGGCATAGAGGATGCAGACAAATTAGATCAAGAGAAGATAATGGCTTTAGCATCAAAATATTTATAAATCCAAGAGGTGAATTCAATGGAAAAGGAATCTAAAGAAAAAATTAGCGAAGTTTCTAAAGATTTGAATGAAGACAAATCAAATATACTAGAGAAATTGCTTAATTATGCTTTATATATTATATTGATTATTATGATTATAGGAGTCATAATAATCGACCCAAGTTTCGTATCCGTTAAGAATTTTACTAATATATTAAGTCAGGCTTCTACAAGGGCAATATTGGCTATGGGAGTCGCAGGTTTAATAGTGCTTCAAGGGACAGACCTTTCAGCTGGAAGAATACTTGGACTTGCTGGTATTGTTTTTGCCTCATTATTACAGGATATAAATTATGCATCTAAGATGTATCCAAATTTACCAGAACTGCCATTGATTGTTCCATTGCTAGTAGCTATTGGCATAGGTGCGATATTTGCTCTTATAAATGGATTTGGAGTTGCAAAACTTAAATTACATGCATTTATCATAACATTAGGTACCCAACTAATAGCCTATGGTATAGCACTAATATATATCGATAGACCACCCTTAGGAGCTCAGCCCATTGCTGGCTTAGACGATAGATATATATCTTTTGTAAAGGGTGCATTTAAAATAGGGTCAATTGAAATCCCTTATCTTATAATATATGCAGCCATAATTGCAGTTATAATGGCATTTATATGGAATAAGACTACCCTAGGTAAAAATATGTTTGCCATTGGAGGGAATCCAGAGGCAGCAGCTGTATCAGGGGTAAATATTGTAAAAAACATTATGCTAGTATATCTTATATCGGGAATACTATACGGTATTGCAGGATTCTTAGAAGTTGCAAGAATTGGTTCAGCAACTAGTATTACTGGACAAAACTATGAACTAGATGCTATAGCCGCTTGTGTCATAGGTGGAGTATCCTTTTCTGGAGGAACAGGGACTATTCCAGGTGTATTAATTGGGGTAATTATATTACAATTTATAAACTATGGATTAAATTTTATAGGGGTAAATCCCTATTTTCAAATAATAATAAAAGGATTAATCATCATTGTATCAGTTTCAATAGATGTAAGAAAGAATATAGCTAAAAAATAGAGTTGTGGTGGTGAGCTAAAACTATGAAAATTACTATACACGATGTGGCGGAGAAAGCAGGAGTTTCTATTGCAACTGTATCTCGAGTAATGAACAATAATTATCCAGTAAAGGAGGAAACAAGAAAAAAGATAGAAGATGCTATTGAGGAGTTGGGATATGTACCTAATGAAATAGCTAGAAGTCTAATACTTAAAAGTACATCCAGTGTGGGAATAATCATACCAGGTATTACCAATCTGTTTTTCCCCACAATAGTGGAGGAGATAAATAGAGAATTAGTAGACAATGGATTTACCATGTCCCTTTATATAACTGAAGGGGATCCAGAGATGGAAAAGATAGTAATAGATAGTATTGTTTCAAGAAATATGGATGGAATAATAGCCATCGATCCTTCTTTGGAAAATCTAGAAAATGGTTATTTTTCAAGTCTATGTAAAACAACTCCTACTATTATAATCAATGCTGATACTGGTAGTCACAATTGTAATTTCATCTCTTATGATGAAAAGGTAGGGACTAGAGAAGCTTTTCAACATTTATTAAATTTAGGGCATAGAAAAATAAGCTTCCTTCGAGGGGATAGAAGTTTATCCTATGATTTAAAAGAAGATTTTTATAGGCAATTAATAAGGGAGAATGGGCTTAAATATGAAAAGGTAATAATCGTAGGAAGGGGTAATAGCCAGGAAGTAGTAGAAAAGACTAGTATAATATATGGAAAGCATCTAGATTTTGATGAAAGGGAAACTGCTGTTTTTGCTTGTAATGATCTGATGGCAGTAGGGGTAATAAATGCCTGTAATAAAGCCAATATTAAAGTTCCAGAGGATATGTCTGTAATAGGCTTTGATAATACATTACTTTCAAGTATCACTCACCCTAAGATTACTACGGTGGATTTGAATATGAAGGAAATAGGGAAAACTGCAGCTATGGAATTAATCCACATGATTAAGGAAAAACGTATTACGAATAAAAAAATTTTATACGATACAAAACTAGTAATTAGAGAAAGCTGTAGCAAGAGAAAATAGATAGGTGGAATTGTAGATATGATTCAAATAAAAAAGGGAAAACATCTAAATATGGATGCAATAATAATGAAAAGTAAATACTTAGAGATTAGGCTATTGCCTAAACTAGGTTTCAAAATGGCTTCTTTTAAATATATACCTAAAGATAAGGAACTTTTATTTCAACCATCAAGAGATTTATATGAAATACCCTACTATGGAAAAGCATTTGAAGAGTATGATACTTCAGGTTTAGACGAGATGATACCTACTATAGATGAGTGCAAATATAGGGGAAACACATTGCCAGACCATGGGGAGGCGTGGAGTGTACCTTGGAATGTGGAAATCATAGATGAAACTGTAGTAGGTAATATAAAATTAAAAACCTTACCTTTAAGATTTAATAAGTCTTTGGCCTTTCACAATGAAAACACCATAAAAGTAGAATATAAGGTGGAGAACTTAGAAAACCAAGAGATAGATTTTTTGTGGGCTTTACATGGGCTAAATGTATTTGATGACAAAACAGAGATACTTATTCCTAAAGAAGCTAAGAACATATTAAATGTCCATGAAAATGACCAGCTTGGTTATGTAGGTAGAAAGAATTCCTTTCCTTTAGCTAAAGATATAGATGGGAACTCAATAGACTTGACTTTTTTAAAGAACTATAAAGAAAATAGATGCTATAAATATTATTTTTTAGACCAAATAGAAGAGGGTAAGGTGGGATTACACTATAAAGATGAAAATATAGTATATACTTTAAAATATGATTCGAGGAAAATCCCCTATTTAGGGGTTTGGATAACTAAGGGGGGTTTTAAGGGAGAATACAATTGTGCCATTGAACCTTCCACAGGTTATTATGATTCCTTAGAACTGGCTGTTAAAAATGACAAAGTAACAAGGCTTAAACCTTATGAATATTTTTGTTGGACTATATATATGGAAGTTAGGGAGGGATAGAATATGGCAGAGCTAAGATGGAATCCTTTATTAAAGGATTGGACTATGGTAGCTTCTCATAGGCAGAATAGACCTGAAATGCCTAAGGGTTGGTGTCCATTTTGCCCTAGTTCAGGACGGGTTCCTAAAGATTATGATGTATATAAATATGACAATGATTTTCCAGCCCTATATCAGGAACCACCAGAGCCAGATGATGTAGGAAGTGAATTCTATAGGACAAGACCAGCCCATGGGAAATGCGAAGTAATACTATATTCACCAAAACATGATGCTCTTTTATGGGAATTGGATTTAAAACACTTAAGAAAGCTTGTAGACCTATGGTGTGAAAGATATATAGAACTCTCCAAAGATGAGAAAATCAAATATATTTTTCCCTTTGAAAATAGGGGCAAAGAAGTAGGAGTAAGTATGCCCCATCCTCATGGACAGATATATGGCTACTCTTTTATGCCTTTAAAATTGCAATTGGAATTGAACTCTTGCAGAGAATACTATGAGGAAAATGGTGAATGCCTAATATGTAGGATGAATAGGGAAGAAGAAGATTTCGAAAAGCGGATAATTATAGAGAATGAAGATTTTCTATGCTATCTGCCCTTTTTTACCGATTATCCCTTTGGGGTATTTATAGTATCTAAAGTTCATAGGAGCAAAATGATAGACTTTACCGAAAGAGAAAAGGATAATTTTGCCGCTATCCTACGGGATATTACAGGTACATTTGATACCCTATATGATAGGATATTTCCTTATATGATGGCAATTCATCAAGCCCCTGTAAACTCGCCAGAATATGAGAACTATGATGAATACTTTCATTTTCACGTGGAATTTTATCCACCATTAAGATCCATAGATAGAATAAAATACAATGCCTCCTCGGAGACAGGAGCTTGGGCTAATTGTAATCCAAGAAGCGTCGAGGAAACTGCAATAGAACTTAAGTGCGCATACGAAAGATTTTCTAAATAAAATACTAAAAGTGAAGATGAGGTGTGGACATGGACATATCAAAATCGATTGAAGAATTTTATAAACTTTATGGCATAGGAGAGGTAAGGATCTTTTTCTCTCCTGGAAGGGTCAATCTAATAGGAGAACATATAGATTATAATGGAGGCTATGTCTTGCCTTGTGCCATTGAACTGGGAACCTATGGCTGGGTTAGAAAAAGGAATGATAATAAAATAAGATTGGCTTCTAAAAACATTGGACTAAGAGTAGAAGTGGATATAGATGATTTAAAATATGAAAAAGAGCATAGTTGGGCTAATTATCCCAAAGGAGTCCTTTACTTTATGAAGGAAGAAGGGTATGGGCTTCAAGGAATGGATATACTGGTTTGGGGTAATATACCCTATGGAGCAGGGCTTTCTTCTTCTGCTTCCCTAGAACTACTAATAGCCGAAATGGTCAACAATCTATTTAATCATGGCAATATACCTAAGATGGATCTAGTAAAGCTATCCCAAAGGGCAGAGAATGATTTTATCGGAGTAAAATGTGGAATAATGGATCAGTTTGCTATAGCCATGGGAAAAGAAAACCAGGCAGTACTTTTAAATAGCCATAGCCTAGATTTTAAACATGTGAATATGAATATAGGGAATTATAAAATGGTAATAATGAATACCAACAAAAGAAGGGAATTAAGTGATTCAAAATATAACGAAAGAAGAAGGGAATGTGAAAAAGCCCTAAATATCCTTAAGGTCCACAAAAATATAGATAATTTATGTCAAATTACGACAGGAGAATTTGAACAATTGGAAAAATATCTAGAAGAGGACCTTATTAAAAATAGAGCCCGTCACGTAGTGCATGAGAATCAAAGGGTTTTAAAGGCCTGTGAGGCTCTAGAAAGTGGGGACATACACCAGTTAGGACAACTCTTTATCCAATCCCATAATTCTTTAAGGGATCTATATGAGGTAACTGGTATAGAACTAGATACCATAGTAGAAACTGCATTAGACCAGAAAAGCTGTATAGGAGCAAGAATGACAGGTGCAGGTTTTGGAGGATGTGCCATAGCCCTTGTAGAGAGCGAAGGTGTAGAGGATTTTATAGATAATGTAGGTAGTATATATAATGAAAAGATAGGATATAAACCAGAATTTTATACTGTAGGTATAGGCAATGGAACCAGAGAATTATTATAGAGGTGATATAAATGGCCATATTGATTACTGGAGGAGCGGGCTATATTGGAAGCCATACACTAATGGCTCTCTTAAATAGAAATGAAGAGGTAATAGTCCTTGATAATTTATCAAAGGGGCACGAGTATGCTGTTAAAGGAGGTAAATTCTACTGTGGAGACCTTAGAGATGAGGAACTCTTAGATAAGGTATTTAAACAAAATGAGATAGAAGATATTATACATTTTGCTGCTTATTCATTAGTAGGAGAAAGCGTTAAGGATCCAATATCCTATTATAATAACAATGTAAAGGGAACTATAAATCTTTTATACTATATGAAAAAATATGGAGTAAAAAACATAGTTTTTTCTTCAACAGCTGCAGTATATGGAGAACCAGAGCATATACCTATATTAGAAAATGATAGCACTATTCCAACAAATCCCTATGGGGAAAGTAAGTTAGCCATAGAGAGATTATTAAATTGGGCAAATAATGCGGGAGACATAAACTATATAGCTTTAAGATATTTTAATGCAGCAGGAGCCTATGAAGGTGGAAGCATAGGGGAGGATCACAGTCCTGAAACTCATTTGATACCTATTATACTAGAAGTGGCCTTGGGGAAAAGGGACAAGATAATCATATTTGGGGAGGACTATGATACCCCTGATGGTACTTGTATAAGGGATTATATACATGTAATGGACTTAGCCGAAGCCCATATACTAGCTTTGGATAAACTTAAAAGAGAAGGCAGAAGTGGAATATACAATCTGGGAAATGGAAAGGGTTTCTCCGTAAGAGAAGTCATTGAAAAGGCAAAAGAAGTAACTGGAAGAGACATTCCCATAGAAATTGGGGATAGAAGACTAGGAGACCCAGCTATACTGGTAGCATCTTCCGAAAAAGCAAAAAAAGAACTAAATTGGAATCCAAAATATGATGATTTAGGAAGGATAATCGAAGATGCCTGGAGATGGCATTATACTAAAAATATTTCTTAATATATTATTTTATAGATTCCATTGGCTCTAAAAACTTATCGCCTATATATTAAGAACTTATTGTGATGTTCTAATACGTAGGCGGTATTTATATGTTGCTTTTTATATAATATTTATATTTTTTTCTTTACAATATTTATTTTATTAATAATATCTTTAACATTATCTATATTTACCTTCCCTGTTTCCTCTTCCATAGCATTGGCAGCACCACAGGCGGATGCAAATTTTATCATTAATTCAAAATCATAATTTTCAATTAATGAAATAGCAAACCCCGCGATCATTGAATCACCAGAACCTACAGAGTTTACAACTTCTATAGTAGGCACATTTACCTTATATACATAATCTTTATTAAAAATCATTGCACCTTCCTCGCCAAGAGAAATTACTACTATTTCAATATTATTATTTAATAAACACTGTGCTCCCTTAATAACATCCTTCTCTGAATTTATAGCATAACCTACAAGTTTTTCTAATTCATCCTTATTTGGTTTAACTAGATACGGTGAGGCTTCTATACCTAATTTTAAAGCATCTCCACTAGTATCTAAAATAAACTTTTTATTTTGTTTTTTCGCTATTAATATTAATTCTTTGTAAGTTTCTATAGACAAACCTTGGGGAAGACTTCCTGATGCACAAATTACTTCCTTATCTTCTATTAAGTTTCTATACAATTTAATAAATTCCAGGTGTTCTTCTCTTGATATATAGGGTCCTTTTTCTAAAATTTCTGTTTCGCTTCCATCATCTGAATGAATAGCTAAACAGCTTCTTGTTTCTCCATTTATAGAAAGAAACTTATGCTGAATATTTAGCTCATCTAAGCTTTCTTTTATATAATTTCCACTATTCCCGCCTAAATAACCTGTAGCCATAACAGAGTCGGTAAACACCCTAGCAACTCTTGCTACATTTAAACCTTTACCACCAGGTGTACACTTAACATCATTTGCTCTTAATACTTTCCCCTTTTCAAAATTTTCAATATGATAATCTCTATCAATAGAAGGATTTAATGTTATAGTTAATATCAAAAATTCACCTCCAATTATGCTCTATTTTTAGAATTACATATTTTTATTTTATACATTACAATTTCTTTTATTGCTTTCTTTCCAGGAGTTAAATAGCTTCTTGGATCATTTGCAGATGGATTTTCTTCCAAGTATTTTCTAATCTCTTTAACAAAGGCTATTTTTAACTCTGTGCTAACATTTATTTTACATATACCATGTCTTACAGCCTGTTTTACACTTTCTTCTGGTACTCCTGATGCACCATGAAGAACCAATGGAATACTAACTACTTCATTGATTTCTTTTAATCTATCTATATCTAGCTTAGGTTCGAATTTATACAAACCATGGGCTGTTCCTATGGCTATCGCCAAAGAATCTATATTAGTTTTTTCTATAAAATCTAATGCCATATTAGGATCAGTTAAATAAGCATCCTTTTCATCCACTATTATATCATCTTCAACCCCACCAATTTTCCCTAGTTCTGCCTCCACGGTAGCCCCATATTTATGGGCAAATTCTACTACATCTTTAGTTATTGCTATATTTTTATTATAATCTAGTTTAGAGGCATCTATCATTACAGATTTATAACCTGCAGATATACATTCCTTTATAAAATCCACATCTGTACAATGATCTAAATGAAGTGCAATGGGAATATTAAAGTTTTTGGCCCCCGCTTCTGCCATATTAACCAAAAAATCCATTCCTGCATAATTCACGGTACCTGGGGTAGTTGCTATAATTATAGGGGATTTCATTTCATATGCCCCCTCTAATACAGCCTGCATAGTTTCTAAATTGTGAATGTTAAATGCAGGAATAGCATAATTATTCTTTCTAGCATCTAAAAGCATTTCTTTTGTTGAAACAATATTCATAAGTTTTCCTCCTTTTTTAAATTATAAAACCTATAAAAATCTTCTTTGTGAAATTATATATCTATGTTCATCCTTTAGAATGTAATTATCTCCCGTTCAGCTTTCTTGATAGTTACTTATTGTTAAGTTTTCTCCTATCATGTTAATTTTATCAATATAAACACCATTGTCAATATTTTTAAACATAAAAGAAGGAAATAGAAGATATTTGTAGAATAATTATAGAGGAGAAGCCAAATGAAGGGGACGGGTCTTTTCATTTGATTTCAAATAAAGGGGACTGTCCCCAATATTTGAAATCAAATAAAAGGGACAGGTTTCAATTTTATAAAGGGGGTGGCAGGATGGCACGGTTAAGCAGAAAAGAAAGCTATTCTAATTTTTATCATGTGATGACAAGGGGAATTAATAAGGATAAAATTTTTGAAACTGAATCCAATAAAAAAAGACTATTCTATATAATCCAAGAAAAAAATTCAGAAATAGGTTGCCAAATATATTCTTATTGTATTATGGACAACCACCTACATTTATTGGTAAAGGCAGATTTAGAAGATTTAAGTTTATTGATGAAAAAGATAAATGGAACCTACGCCATGCATTATAATTTAAAAGAGGAAAGAATTGGGCCTGTTTTTCAGGATAGGTTTAAAAGTCAAAATGTAGAAGATGAGAGATACCTATATGGTGTAATTCGATATATACATAATAATCCTGTAGTAGCTAAGATAGTTAATACACCAGAAAACTATAGATGGAGTAGTATGCAGGAGTATCTCTCTGGGGAGGATGGACTTATTGCTCAGGAGGCAAGGGAATTTATTTATTATAGTTTTAAAACAAAATCAATACTTATTGACTTCCATTTAAAACAAGATGAGAATCTATATTTAGAAATAGAAGAGGATTTAAATAAAATAAATAAAGAAATAGGAAATAGAATAGTTAGAGAATTTTTGGAGAAAAGGGGGGTTAGTGAATTATCGATTTTGTCTCATAAGGATGAACTTATAATGAGATTGTTGCAAACAGGAAGGTTTTCTTATGAGGAAATAGCAAAATTTGCTGAATGTAGCACATATCAGGTATATATGTTTAATAAAGGGGTCAAATGAAGGGGACTGTCCCTAACGTTTGATTTCAAATGAAAGGGACTGTCCCTTTCATTTGACTATCCCAATACTTCCTTCAATTTCTCAACAAATATCTTATTCTCCTCCATAGTTCCTATGGATACTCTAATCCAGGTGCCACCCATAGGTCTTATAATTACTCCTCTTTTTTGTAGTTCTACAAATATTTCTTCTGCACTTCTTTCTACATTTACATAAATATGATTAGTTTCAGATTCTGGGAATTCAAAGCCTAATTTTTTAAATTCTTCATATAAGTAGTTTTTACCTTCTAAATTTACCTTATAAATTTCTTCAACAAAATCCTCATCTTCTAAGGCTGCAATGGCTGCTATTTGTCCTAGGGTATTTACATTAAAGGGTCCTCTTACTTTGTTTATATTTTCAATTATATCTTTAGCCCCAATTGCATAGGCTACTCTTATTCCAGCTAGACCATAGGCCTTGGAAAAGGTTCTCATAATCAATACATTTGGATATTTTTTTGTAAATTTAACACTGTCCATTGGATAATCATCTCTTGTAACAAACTCTCTATAGGCTTCATCATAGGCTATTAGCACATTTTCTGGCACCTTGTCAAAGAACTCAACTAATTCAGCTTCTGTTACCATAGTACCTGTTGGATTATTTGGATTACAAATCCAGATTATTTTAGTCTTATCTGTAATCTTATTTAAAATTCCATCTAAATCAAATGTAAAATCCTTCAAAGGTACAATTACTGGGGTACCACCCATCATTTCAGTGGTAGCTATATATCTTGGGAAAGTAATATCTGCCATTATAATTTCATCTTCTGGGGCAATATAGGCTTTAGAAATTAAATCAATCATTTCATCAGAACCACTAGGTATTAAGATATTATCTGTAGATACATTAAGTTTTCCTGAAAGAGCTTCTTTTAATGCTGTAGCATTTCCATCTGGATATAGGGCTAAATTATCTAGGGAATTAATTAAGACTTCTTTTACCTTTTTAGAATATCCAAGGGGATTTTCATTAGATGCAAGTTTTATGACTCTATCTAGTTTATATTCCCTTTTCACATCCTCAATAGGTTTTCCTGGCTTATAAGGCTTTAAATCTTCAATTTCCTTTCTGTAATTAATAGACATTAAATCACTCCTTTTTTTATTCTCTATTATTAGTATAACATGTATATTTTTACTATCAATAAAAAATACTATGATAAATAAGGTTTTCATGATATAATTTTAAAGGAAAGTTATAATTTTTTTCAAAACTCTATTCTCTATTTAGTGTTTTAAGGTTTAAAAGATTTTTCAAAATCTTTAAAATAAATAAAAATGCTGGTTAAGGGGGAAAGTGTTAATGAAAGTATATCAAACGGACAAAATCAGAAATCTAGCACTAATAGGACACAGTGGTAGCGGAAAAACGACATTAACAGAGGCTATACTGTATGTAACAGGAGTGACTAAAAGACAAGGTAGAGTAGACGATGGAAATACTTTATCTGATTTCGATAAGGAAGAAATTTCAAGAAAAGTGTCTATTGGCACAGCTGTAATTCCAGCAGAATTAGAAGATACTAAATTTAATTTCTTAGATACTCCTGGATATTTTGACTTCGCAGGGGAAATGTATGGCGCATTAGAAGCAGCTGAAGGAGCTATATTGTTGATAGATGCATCCTCAGGTGTAGAGGTTGGAACAGAAAAATCTTGGAAATATGTAGAAAGCCACAATATCCCAAGATTAATTTTCCTAAACAAAATGGATAAAGAAAACGTTAGTTATGAAAAAGCCTTAAGTAATATTAAAGACTATTTTGGAGATAAAGTAGTACCTTTTACATTACCTATAGGGGAAGCAGAAAACTTCAAGGGCATAGTATCTGTAATTGATGGTGTAGCCTATGAATACAATGGCAAAGATGCTAAAGAAGTAAGTATACCAGAAGAATTAAAAGGCGAAATTGAATCTATTAATGAAACACTAATGGAAAAAGTAGCAGAAACCAATGAAGAATTAATGGAAAAATATTTTGAGGGTGAGGCATTTACAATTGATGAAATTCGTCATGGTCTTAAACTTTCAGTAATAAATGGAGACTTAGTTCCAGTAATAGTAGGTTCCGCTGAAAATGACATAGGAGTAGATTTACTTTTAAATGTAGCTAAAAATTATATGCCAAATCCAACAGAATTAGGAGAAAACAAAGGGCTTAAAGGGGAAGAAGAAGTAATAAGAAAAGTAGATATTGAGGAACCATTTTCAGCTATTGTATTTAAAACCATAGTTGACCCCTTTGTAGGAAAATTATCTTTACTTAAAGTAAAATCAGGCAAAATGACAAAAGATACTGAAATGTACAATGTATCTAAAGATAAAACTGAAAAACTAGGTGGCCTTTTTATACTAAGAGGTAAAAATCAAATTGAAATATCTGAAGTAGTAGCGGGGGATATTGCTGCCACATCTAAGCTATTAGTAACTCAAACAGGAGATAGTATATGTAGCAAATCCAATCCAACACTATATGAAAGAATAGAATATCCTCAACCAACACTATTTTTGGCTGCAGAACCAAAATCTAAAGGTGATGAGGAGAAGATTGGTACTTCATTACAAAGATTGACAGAAGAAGATCCAACCTTTGCGGTGGAAAGAAATGCGGAAACTAAACAGCTTCTAATTGGTGGTCAAGGCAATATGCAATTAGCAGTTATAATAGACAAATTAAAGAATACTTTTGGTGTAGAAGTAAATCTAATTAGTCCAAAGGTAGCTTATAGAGAAACAATAAAAGGTAAATCAGATGTTCAGGGTAAACATAAGAAACAATCTGGTGGAGCAGGTCAATATGGAGATGTTCATATTAAATTTGAACCTTGTGAAGAAGAATTTGTATTTGAAGAAGAAGTATTTGGTGGAGCAGTGCCTAGGAACTATTTCCCAGCTGTAGAAAAAGGTTTAGTAGAATCCATAGAGCATGGGGTATTAGCAGGTTATCCTGTTGTAAATCTTAAGGCTATACTATATGATGGTTCTTATCACCCAGTAGACTCAAATGAAATGGCCTTTAAAATTGCAGCATCCTTAGCTTTTAAAAAGGGCATGGAAGCGGCTAATCCAATTTTACTTGAGCCAGTAATGAAAGTAGAAGTATTAGTCCCCGAGAATTATATGGGAGATGTAATGGGCGATATGAACAAACGTAGAGGTAGAATTCTTGGTATGGAACCTCAAGCAGATGGTTCTCAATTAATTATAGCCGAAGCACCTCAAGTAGAACTATTTGAATATGCCATAGACTTAAGGTCTATGACTCAAGCTAGGGGAAGTTTCACTATGGAATTCTTAAGATATGATGAGGTACCAAGAGAAATTTCTGAAAAGATTATAGAAGAAGCAAAAGCTGAAAAAGAATAATATTAAAAGGGGTTTCCATTTTGGAAGCCCTTTTAAAATTCCCCTTGCAAAAATCTAAATTTTAGTACATAATATAATAAAAGACAAGGATAGTCAAAGTCAAAGGAGTGTTAAAATGCCAGGGATGAGTAATATTATAGAAAGATTTATTAAAGAAATGTTAGAAGATGCGGAAGATGGAATAATAGAAATAGGTAGAAATGATTTGGCAGATCAATTTGGCTGTGCACCTTCCCAAATAAATTATGTGCTCACCACTAGATTTACCCCCTATAAAGGTTATTATATTGAGAGTAGAAGGGGTGGTGGTGGGTATATAAAGATAATGAAGGTAGAAATAGATGAAAATGAATATTTAGAAGAATTAATTTTAAATACTATAGGAGATTCTATTACTAAGAACAAAGCATTTCATATAATTGAAGGACTAGTAGAGGAAGAAATAATTACTACTAGGGAGGGGCATTTAATGAAGGCGAGTATTGAGGATACTGCCCTAAAGGTTGTAACAGATAGCAGAAATTATCTACGGGCTGATATATTAAAAAACATGCTCCTCATAATTATGAGGTAATCAGGAGGGATATTATGTTATGCGAATCATGTAATAAAAATCAGGCAACAATTCATTATACAAAAATTATTAATGGAAAAGTATCAGAACTACATCTTTGTGAAGAATGTGCTAAGGAAAACAACGAATTTGAATTTGATGCTACTTTTTCCTTTCATAAATTATTAACTAGCTTAATCGATAATATACAAAGCGAAACCATGGAAAGAGATGGGGAAGATATAGTTTGTGATTTTTGTGGCACCTCCTATTCTAAATTTAAACAAACAGGAAAGTTTGGGTGCCCAAAATGTTATAATAGTTTTAAAAGCAAATTACCTCCATTATTTAAAGGAATACATGGGCATAATGAACATATTGGAAAAGTGCCTAAAAGGGGAAACCAAAACATAGTAAAGAAAAGGGAGATTACTAGACTTAGGGAAGAATTAGAGGAATTAGTATCTGTTGAGGCCTTTGAAAAAGCAGCTGTTGTAAGGGATAAGATAAATGAATTAGAAAAAGAATTAGAAAAGAAGAGAGGAGATAATTAATGACAAAATGGTATGAAATAGCTGGCCCTGAAGCAGATGTTGTAATTAGTACTAGAATAAGGATAGCAAGAAATCTCGAAGGATATAAATTTCCCCAAGGAATGACCCTTGAAGAGGCTGAAAAATTGACAGATGAAATATTAAATGGAGTAAAATCTATTCCAAATAATGATAATTATAAATTTATTAGAATTGGAAACTTATCTCCAATAGAGAGAATGGCATATATAGAAGAACATTTAATTAGCCCAAGTTTAATACAAAATATTGATAAGGGAAGTTTTTTATTAAGAGAAGATGAAAATATGACTATAATGATAAATGAAGAAGATCATATGAGGGCTCAGATCATTCTTCCAGGATTAAACTTGGAAAAAGGATGGAAAATTTGTGATGAGGTAGACGATTATTTAGAAAAGGCTCTAGATTATGCCTTTCACGAAGATTTTGGATATTTAACAGCATGCCCTACTAATGTAGGCACAGGTCTTAGGGCATCTGCCATGGTTCATCTACCCTCTCTTACTATGACAGGCTATATAAATAATTTAGTCCAAGGATTAAATAAAATAGGTCTAACAGCTAGAGGAATTTATGGAGAAGGTACTAATGTAGTGGGGAATCTATATCAAATATCAAATCAAACTACATTAGGGGAAAAGGAAGAAAAAATAATTGAAAAATTAAAAAATGTAATATATCAAATAATAGAAAAAGAAAGGGATTTAAGAAAAGGCATATTTTCAAAAAATGAAATTGAAATGGAAGATATGATAATGAGATCCTTAGGTATATTAAAATACTCTAGAAAAATGTCTTCAGTTGAGGCTATGAAACATTTATCTAATGTAAGATTAGGCATGGAAATGGGTATAATTAAAGATATGGATTTTAAAGATATATCTAAATTGACAATAGATATACAAGAGGCTAGTATTCAAAAAAGTTTAGAAAAAAGTATGGATAAAGAGGAAAGAGATATAGAAAGGGCAACATTAATTAGAAAAAGCATATAGATTAGGAGGGATAATATGGCAATGTTTGGAAGATTTACAGAAAAGGCACAAAAAGCCATACTATTAGCTCAGGAAGAGGCAAAAAGATTACGTCATAATTATGTAGGTACCGAACATATACTATTAGGCTTATTAGCTGAAACTGAAGGTGTTGCAGCACAAGCCCTAAATAATATGGGGGTAAATTTAGAAAATGCTAGAAGTGAAGTAATTAAACTTGTAGGCCAAGGGGATTATGACGCAGACATTATGGGGTTTACCCCTAGGACTAAAAGATTGTTTGAATTGAGCTTTTTAGAGGCGAGAAATTTAGGTCATAATTATGTAGGAACGGAACATATATTATTGGGTCTATTAGAAGAATCTGAGGGAGTAGCAGTTTTAGTATTAAATAAATTAGGGGTAGATATACAAAAATTAGAAGAAAATATTTTAGATATGTTATCAGATAATCAATACAAAGGGAATTCTTCTCAAGAAGCAGGGAAGAAAGGCACTCCAAATTTAGATAAATACAGTAGAGATTTAACTCAAGCAGCTATTGATGGAAAAGTTGATCCTGTTATTGGCAGAACCAAGGAAATTGAAAGGGTTATTCAAATTTTAAGTAGGAGAACTAAAAACAATCCAGTATTAATTGGAGAACCTGGTGTTGGGAAAACAGCCATAGGAGAAGGCTTAGCACAAAAAATAGTAGAAGGAGTGGTACCCGAAATTATAAAGGACAAAAGGGTAGTTACTTTAGATTTACCTGGTATGTTAGCAGGTGCCAAATATAGAGGGGAATTTGAAGAAAGACTAAAGGCAGTAATGAAAGAATTGCAGGAGGATGGAAATATAATACTGTTTATAGATGAACTTCACACTATAATTGGAGCAGGAGCTGCAGAAGGTGCCATAGATGCCTCTAATATTTTAAAGCCAGTATTGGCAAGGGGAGATTTGCAAATAATAGGGGCTACTACTATAGATGAATATAGAAAACATATTGAAAAAGATTCCGCTTTAGAAAGAAGATTTCAAACTATTATGGTAGAAGAACCTACTGTAGAAGATACTATTAAAATATTGGAGGGCTTAAGAGATAGATATGAAGCCCATCATAGAGTGGAGATTTCAGATGAGGCCATAAAGGCTGCTGCTGAATTATCTAGTAGATATATTACAGATAGATTTTTACCAGATAAAGCTATAGATTTAATGGATGAGGCTAGTTCTATGATTAAGATAAGATCTTATGTAGCACCAGATGAATTAAAGGATTTAGAAGAAAAATTAGATGAACTATCCCAAGAAAAAGAAGAGGCAGTTAATACTCAAAATTATGAAAAAGCAGCTAAAATCCGAGATATGGAAAAGAAAATTAAGGAAGAATTAGAAACAGAGAAAAATAATTGGGAAAAAGAAAAACAAAAATCTAATATGGTATTAAGCTATGAAGATATAGCAGAGGTGGTATCTAATTGGACTGGGATTCCTGTATCTAAAATGACTACAGAAGAAAGCCAAAGATTATTAAATTTAGAAGAAACTCTTCATAAAAAAGTTATAGGGCAAAACCAAGCAGTGGAAGCTGTATCCAATGCAGTAAGAAGAGCTAGGGTAGGATTAAAGGATCCACAAAAACCAATAGGAAGTTTTATATTTGTAGGTCCTACAGGTGTAGGAAAGACCTATTTGGCTAAAGCTTTAGCTGAAACCTTATTTGGAGACGAGGATGCTATGGTTAGAATAGATATGAGTGAATATATGGAAAAACATTCTGTCTCAAGACTTGTAGGTTCTCCTCCAGGATATATAGGCTATGATGAGGGTGGGCAATTAACAGAGGCTGTTAGAAGGAAGCCCTATTCAGTAGTACTCTTTGATGAAGTAGAAAAGGCTCATCCCGATGTATTTAATGTATTACTTCAAATTTTAGATGACGGAAGGCTAACAGATTCTAAAGGAAGAACTGTGGATTTTAAAAACACAGTAATTATAATGACATCTAATATAGGGGCTACTTCCCTTAAGAAACAAAATGTATTAGGCTTTTCAGCAGTAGGAAATGAAGAAAAAGAAGAATATGAAAAGATGAAAGAGATCATTGTGGAAGAATTAAAGAGAACCTTTAGGCCTGAGTTTTTAAATAGAATTGATGAAGTCATAGTATTCCATTCTTTAATGGAAGAACAGATAAAGGAAATAGTAGAAATTATGGTAGAAGATTTAGAAAAACGTATGAAAAAACTAAATATAAATATTAAAGTAAGCGATGAAACTATAGATTATATAAGCAATAAGGGATTTGATCCTGTCTATGGGGCAAGGCCTTTAGAAAGAACCATTACTAAAATGATAGAAGATCAATTGGCAGAAGAAATCTTAAAGGGTTCAGTATCAAAAGACGATAGTATATTAATAGATTTTAAAAATGATAAATTAGTATTTGAAAAGGAGCCTATAGCTTAGCTATAGGCTTATACATGTAAATATGGAGGCCTATTATGAAAAAAGAGAAAACTATTTTTAAATGTAGTAATTGTGGATATGAAAGTATTAGGTGGATGGGTAGATGCCCAGAGTGCAATAGCTGGAGTAGCTTAGAGGAAGAAACGCAGTTTTCTGAAAAGGTAGAAGGGAAAACTAAAAAATCCACTAAAGATAGGCCAAATCCAATAAAATTATCTACAATAGATATAGATGAGGACATAAGGATAAAGACTAGTATGGAGGAATTTAATAGGGTCTTAGGTGGAGGAATAGTTAAAGATTCTGTTACCATATTAACTGCTCGTCCTGGTGCTGGAAAATCCACATTATTATTGGAAATTGCCAATGATATAGCAAAAAAAGGTTATAGAGTTTTATATGCCTCTGGTGAGGAAAGCGAAACTCAAATTAGAAATAGAGCCAATAGAATTATAGATGAAATTCCTGAAGGTATTTGGATTCTTTCCGATACTAGTATGGACAATGTCTTAAGGGCTATTGAAGAAATAGATCCAGATCTAGTCATAATAGATAGTATTCAAACTTTTACTTTACTAGAATTTGATTCTAGAGCAGGTTCTCCCATACAGACTATAGAAACTGCTAATGCCTTAGTTAATATAGCCAAAAACAAAAATAGAGCCAGAGCAGTAATTATGGTAGGTCATATGACCAAGGCTAATGAAATGGCAGGCCTTAGAACTTTGGAACATTTGGTAGACACTGTTTTATATTTAGAAGGAGAAGCCGAGGAAGAATTAAGGACCTTAATGGCAACTAAAAATAGATTTGGACCTACAGGGGAAATAGGCCTGTTTTCCATGAGAGAAGAGGGAATGATTCCCATAGATAATCCTTCAGAATATTTTATAACTAAAAGGGACAAGGGTATAAATGCAGAAGGTTCTGCCTTATCTGTAATAAAGGAAGGTTCTAGACTTATTGTAGTGGAAGTAGAGTCTTTGGTTTCCCATTCCTTTACTCCTTTTCCATCGAGAATTGGAGAATGTTTAAGAAGAGATCAATTAAACACTTTAATATCCATTTTAGAACAAAGAGGGAATATATCTCTATATGATAAAAATGTAGTTATTAAAACTACAGGAGGTTTAAGATTAAGTGAACAGTCGGTAAATTTAGCTATTATTATGAGTATAGTGTCTTCGGTACTAAATAGGCCAATTCCTAATGCTACAGTATTTATTGCAGAGGTAGGTTTAACAGGAGAATTAAAAAAGGTTCCATCTCTTGAAACCCGAATTAAAGAATTAGATAGGATGGGATTTAAAAAAGTATATATTCCAGAAGGAGGATTAAAATCAAAGGAGAGAATAGAAAACATAGAGGTAGTTGAATTGAGAACTTTAATAGAGGTCATAAAGGATGTTTTCCCTTAAGACATTGAAAAACACAAAGCTAAGGGATATCCCTTAGCTTTTATTTAAGACTAAAAAGACCTAAAGTTTTAATATTGCTATATTCCTTATATATTGCATCAGATATATTTACACCTAAGGCATTAGATAATGCAGCTAAATAAAATAGATAGGCACCCATTTCTTCTAAAAGTATTTCTTTACAAGCAGGACATAATGTACCTGATACATGGGATTCCATACTATTTTTCATCTCTTCTAAGGAGTTTTTATTAAATTTTTGCTTGCTAGCATTAATTTCAATGCAACCACATGAGGTAGCAGATTTAACTACTGCCCTATTTATTCTAGCAGTGTATTCATCTAATTTAGTTATTATATCCAATATGCTTCTATGTCTAATAAGTATATCGTCTACCTGCTTTTGAAACCCATCAAAATCTAAGTCTTTGTGAATATTTACCACATTTGTATTTCTGTCCATACAGTCAACCCCTGTCTTATAAAAATTATTCCTAACTCTATTATACTGATAGGGACAAGTAGTTGTCAAATATTTCTAACAATATATTTTTTGGAAAATAATTAAAAATTTAAAGTTGACAAGGGAAATATCTTTGTGGTACAATAGATACTTTACAACCTTTGCCTATTAAGGTATAATATAATAAGAAGTAGTATGATGGGAGGTTGTTATATGTTTAATATTGGGGATAAGATAGTTTACCCTATGCATGGTGCTGGGATAATAGAGGGCATCGAGGAAAAAGAAATTTTAGGTGAAAAAAGAAAATACTATACAATGCGAATGCCTATAGGTGATATGAAAGTAATGATACCTGTAGATAATGTGGAAGAAATTGGCATTAGGGAAATAATCGATACTGATGAATTAGATAAAGTCCTAAATATATTACAAGGGGACAAAACTAAAATGCCTCAAAACTGGAATAGAAGATATAGAGTTAATATGGAAAAAATTAAATCTGGAGATATATTTGAAATCGCAGCAGTAGTTAGAAATTTAATGCTAAGGGATGCAGAAAAAGGCCTTTCTACTGGAGAAAGGAAGATGTTAAATAGTGCAAAACAAATGCTCATCAGTGAAATAGTCTTAGTATCAGATGTGGATCAGGATGAAACAGAAAAAATAATAGATGATGCAGTTAATTTAGCATAAAAACTTTTATTTTTTGTTATATAATTTAAGTTTATGGTAATAAATATAGTAAAGGAGGTGAGCTAATGTTTGACAGAATAGTGAGGGCTGTCATCGGCCTATTTGGTTTAGCAATTGGTTATGGAATTGCTGTTGGTATTGGTAGCTTTAATGTTTTTGGCTTGTCCAATAAAGGATGGATAAGCTTGGCAGTTCATTTAGGAATAGGCCTTATTTTGGGAATTATATTTTTTTTATTGGCTCCAAGATTTATTCGTAGGGGAAGGAGGCTAATTTCATTTATCGAGGTAGAACTTCAAAATGTCCCCGCCTACGAAATCACATTAGGATCAGTAGGATTAATTGTTGGATTAATTATAGCATATTTATTAAGTCAGCCTTTTTATAAATTAAATGTTCCATATTTGGGAGTAATTATATCTATAATGCTATATTTAATATTTGGATATTTGGGTATAAAAATCCCTACTAGAAAGAAGGAAGACTTTTCAAATGCTCTTGGAAGTATGAAAAAAAGCTCTGGAAAAGATAAATTAAAAAGCAATTGTAAATCTTGCCCTAAAATTTTAGACACTAGTGTAATAATCGATGGTAGAATAGCAGATATTTGTAAAACAGGATTCATAGAAGGGCCTTTAGTTATACCAGAATTTGTATTAGAAGAACTACAACACATTGCAGATTCCTCTGATTCCCTTAAAAGAAATAGGGGGAGAAGAGGATTAGACATTTTAAATAAAATACAAAAAGAATTAGATATCGAAGTAATTATCCATGATAAAAAGTTTGAAAGTGAAAAAGAAGTAGACACTAAATTATTAAAACTTACCCAAATGCTTAAGGGCAAAATTATTACCAATGACTATAATTTAAACAAAGTAGCAGAGGTGCAAAGCATTGATGTATTAAATATAAATGAATTAGCCAATGCAGTTAAGCCAGTAGTATTGCCAGGAGAAGAAATGGTAGTTCAAGTTATAAAAGATGGTAAGGAATCTGGTCAAGGTTTAGCCTATTTAGACGATGGAACCATGATAGTTGTAGAAGGTGGCAAAAAACATATTGGAGAAACTATAGATGTATTAGTAACCAGTGTTTTGCAAACATCTGCTGGAAGAATGATTTTTGCAAAACCTAAAATAATGGTAGATAGAGCAGTTTAGGGCCAAGAAATTGGCCCTTATATTTTTGCTTTTTTTGGGTATTATAAATTTATTATTATTTTACAAGCTAATGATATATGTTATAATATTGAAGAGGTGAAAAATATGTACAAAGACCAATACATTTCAGTAATAATTGCAGCAGCTGGAATGAGTAATAGAATGGGATCTAAAATAAACAAGCAATTTATTTTTATTAACAATAAGCCTATTTTAGTCCATACATTGGAAAAGTTTGAAGAATGTAGCTATATAGATGAAATAATCTTAGTTGCTAAAGAGGATGAAGTTGATTATTGTAGGAAAGAAATTGTAAAAAAATATAATTTTAATAAGGTTTCTAAAATTATTAGAGGTGGTAAAGAAAGGCAAGATTCAGTATATAATGGAATACTTGCTTTAAATGAAAAAACCAATATAGTATTGTCCCATGATGGTGCTAGGCCTTTTGTAAAAATAGAAAATATAATCGATGGCATAAAAGGTGCCTCTAAATATGGTGCCTGTGTAGTAGGAGTACCAGTTAAAGACACTATCAAGGTAGTTGGAAGTTCTGATGAAATAGCTGAAACTCCAAAAAGGGATATGCTATGGGCAGCTCAAACACCACAATGTTTTAAAAAAGAAATAATTCAAGAAGGTTATAGAAAGGCCATAGAAGACGGATATATAGGCACAGATGATAGTGGTTTAGTAGAAAGAATGGGCATAGATGTTAAAATGATAATGGGATCTTATGAAAATATAAAAATTACCACCCCTGAAGATTTAATTTTAGCAGAGTCTATTTTAAAGGATATGGATAATATATATAATAGAAGGGAATTTGTATTTCAAACTAGATAGGTGATAAAATGAAAATAGGAATTGGGTATGATGTACATGAATTAGTTAATAATAGGAAATTAATATTAGGTGGGGTAGATATTCCCTACGAAAAAGGCTTATTAGGACATTCAGATGCTGATGTATTGGTTCATGCCATTATGGACAGCATTTTAGGAGCATTAGGTGAAGGAGATATAGGAAAGCATTTCCCCGATACAGATATGAAATATAAAGATATATCCAGCCTTATACTTTTAGAAAGAGTATATAATATTATGCTAGATAATAAATATAAAATTGGAAATATAGACACAGTAATAATGGCCGAAAAACCTAAATTAGCTCCATATATAGAAAATATGAGAATTAATATATCTAAGGTTTTAAATATGGATACCAAAGATATAAATATTAAAGCCACTACCACAGAGAAATTAGGATTTGTCGGTAGAGGCGAAGGCATAGCAGCCCAAAGTATTTGCTTACTTAAAGAAATAGAATAAATTTTAAAAATATTTGACATTTTTTAGTTTCTTTAGTATTATAGAGTATAATTAAATATTAGGCTATGATAGGAAATAGTAGGTAATTATGGTCAAAGAGAGGAAATCAATAGGTGAAAGATTTCTGACCCAATATTTACCAAACCCGTCCTAGAGCCTTTAGGTAGAACATTAAGTATACCTAAACGTTAGTCTCGTTAAAACTTCAAGTGGACCTAAAGTTAAAGTAAAACATAAGGTCTATTAGAGTGGTACCGCGGATTAAGCCTTTCGTCTCTACAGGAGA
>DAIMNI010000001.1:119696-128408 GCA_036720245.1 Tissierellia bacterium
GGGAGGGAATAAAAAAATGAGGATGTCTAAACTTTATATGCCAACTTTAAGAGAAATTCCTGCAGAAGTAGAAATTCCAAGTCATAGTTTACTACTTAGAGCAGGAATAATTAGACAGTTAGTATCGGGAATATATAACTATTTACCATTAGGTGTTAGAACACTAAGGAAAATAGAGGATGTTGTAAGGGAAGAAATGGATGCTGCAGGTTCTCAAGAGCTTTTAATGTCTGCAATCCAACCTAAAGAATTATGGGAAGCTACAGATAGATGGGCAAATTTTGGACCAGAAATGCTTAAATTTCATGACAGACATGAAAGAGAATTTTGCCTTGGGCCAACTCATGAAGAAGTATTTACAGCTACTATTAAAGGGGAAGTTAATTCCTATAGACAATTGCCATTAAATCTTTATCAAATCCAGACCAAATATAGAGATGAAAAAAGACCAAGATTTGGGGTCATAAGAGCTAGAGAATTTATAATGAAAGATGCTTATAGTTTTGATAGAGATATAGAAGGTATGGAAAATTCCTATAAAGAAATGTGGGATGCCTATGATAAAATATTTACTAGACTTAAACTTAAATACAAAATAGTACAGGGAGACTCTGGTGCCATGGGAGGAAATGAATCCCACGAATTTATGGCCATGTCAGAAATAGGGGAAGGTTTAGTAGCTTATTGTGATAATTGCGATTATGCCGCCACAGATGAAAAGGCAGAGGTAATATATGAGGTTCAAAACTCAGGGGCAGAAATGCTAGAATTAGAAAAGGTTCATACTCCAAATGCCACTAGCATAGAGGATTTAGAAGAATTTTTCAAATTAGATAAAAATAAATTTGGAAAGGCTTTAGTATATATTGCAAAAGAAGAGCCAGTAGTAGCCATTATACCAGGAGATAGAGAGCTAAATGAAACTAAATTATGTAATGCCCTAGGTGTAGCTGAACATGAATTAGAACTAGCTGATGAGGAAACCATAAAGAGAATTAGTGGAGCAGAAAAGGGCTTTACTGGGCCTATTGGACTTAAAGAAGATATTAAAGTCCTAATAGACTCCAGAATTACCAAAATGAAAAATCTAATAGTTGGGGGAAATGAAACAAATTATCATATTAAAAACGCAAATTATGGAAGGGACTTTGATGGTGAAGTTGTAGAAGATCTACTTCTTATAAGAAAAGGAGACAAATGTCCAAAATGTAATAGCGAAATACAAATGGATAGAGGAATTGAGGTAGGAAATATATTCCAACTGGGAACTAAATATAGTAAAGGCTTAAATTTAAAATATATAGACCAAGATGGAAAAGAAAAGTACGTATATATGGGTTCCTATGGAGTAGGTGTATCTAGAACTTTAGCTGCTATAGTAGAACAATATCACGATGATAATGGGATAATTTGGCCATTAGTAGTAGCACCATATCATGTGATAATCACTATTATAAATACTAAAAAAGAGGAACAGACACTTTTAGGAGAAAAATTATATAAAGAACTTCTAGACTGTGGAATAGAAGTCCTATTAGATGACAGAAACGAATCTGCAGGAGTTAAATTTAAGGATAGAGATTTAGTAGGAATACCTATTAGAATTACAGTAGGTAAAAAAGCAGGGGAAAATATTGTAGAATACTCCCTAAGAAAAGAAGAGAAAAAAGTAGAGATACCCGTAGATGAAATAATGGATAAAATAAAAGAAGAATTTGAAAAAGAAAACTTAAAAATATAAATAAGGCTGTTTTTTCAGCCTTATTTAATTCTATAAAACTTGTAATATTTAAAATAATAGGGTATTCTATTTTAAGAAGCAATTTTTTATAATGGGGGGGAAAATGATGAAAAAGAAAATTTTATCTATGATATTAATTTTTATATTTGCCTTCTCATCTATAGCCTTGGCTGATGCTGAGATTCATGAGGCGGTAATTAGTTTAGGGAAAAATTTATCAGAAGAACAGCGAAAACAAATGCTATATTTATTTGGGGCAGATGAAAACACAAAAATAATAGAGGTTACCAATGAAGAAGAAAGAGAATACTTAGGAAAACATATAGATGAGAAATTATTAGGAACTCGTGCCATATCTTCTGCATATGTGGAAAAGCTTCCAGAAGGGGAAGGTATTACGGTAGAATCCAAAAATATCACTTGGGTAACAAATGATATGTATAGAAATGCAATTGTTACAGCCGGTATAAAAGACGCAAAAATAATAGTAGCAGCACCTTTCGAGGTTTCTGGCACTGCAGCATTAACAGGAATCATGAAAGCTTTTGAAGATTTAACAGGAGAAGAAATTACAGAAATAGAAAAGAAAGTAGCCAGTGAGGAAATTGCCAAAACTGCCACACTAGGTTCAGAAATTGGACAGGAAGAGGCAGAGGAATTAATATCTAGTATTAAAATGTATATAGTAAAAAATGATATAAAAAGTAAAGGTTCCATTAAAAAAGTAACAGAAGAAATAGCAGATGAATTAGGTATTGAATTAACTAAGGAACAAATGAATGAGATTGTCTCTCTAATGAAGGGCATATCCAAATTAAATTTAGATATAAGTGAAATTAAAGGCCAATTGCAAGATATATCTAGTAAAATTGATAAAATAACAGAACAAAATATAGAAATTAGGTCTTTATTAGAAAGAATGCTAGATGCCATAACTAATTTCTTTAGTAAACTTTTTAAATAAAACGGAGGTAGAGTTTTTATGGAAGAATTCAGATTAAGATTTGCACCAAGTCCTACAGGTTATATACACATAGGGTCTATTAGGACGGCCCTTTATAATTATTTATTTGCAAAACATAATAATGGAAAGTTTATTTTAAGAATAGAAGACACAGATAGAACCAGATATGTAGAAGGAGCTATTGAAAATTTAATAGAATCCCTAGATTGGGCTGGAATTCATTATGACGAAGGTGTTTTTCTAGAGAATGGTAAAATAGTTCAAAAAGGAGATTTTGGCCCCTATATACAATCTGAAAGATTAGATATATATAAAAAATATGTAGACGAGTTAATAGAAAAGGGGGATGCCTATTATTGCTTTTGTTCTAAGGAAAGATTAGACAGTGTAAGGGACGAACAAAAGGCAAAGGGTTTAGTCCCAAAATATGATGGCTTTTGTAGAAATTTAAGTTTAGAAGAGGCTAAAAAAAGAGTAGCAAATGGAGAAGAATATGTAGTAAGACTTAAATTACCTCATAATAAAGATATTAAATTTCACGATATAGTAAGAGGAGATATAGTAATAAATACTGAAGATATGGATGATCAGGTATTATTAAAATCTGATGGTTTCCCAACTTATCATATGGCAGTAGTAGTAGACGATCATTTAATGAATATTACCCATATAGTAAGAGGAGAAGAATGGCTACCATCTACTCCAAAACATATATATCTTTATGAAGTACTTGGCTGGGAAAAGCCAGTCTATGTGCATCTACCTACAGTATTAAATAAAGAAAGAAAAAAATTAAGTAAACGTCATGGTGATGTTTCTGTAGAGGATTTTAAGGCAAAAGGCTATTTGCCAGAAGGATTAATAAATTACCTAGCTTTAGTTGGCTGGAGTCCAGAAGATAATGAAGAAATACTTAGCATGGAAGAATTAATTGAAAAGTTTAGTTTTGAAAGAGTTTCTAAAACTGGTGGTATATTTGATATAGATAAATTAGATTGGGTAAATGGTCATCATATTAGAGAATGTGATATAGATAAATTAACTGAAATGTCCATACCTTATTTAATAGAATCTGGCTATATAGATGAAAAAGTAGCCAAAGAAAATTATGAATGGGTTAAGACTATTATTGCAACAATACAAGAGAATCTATCCAAACTTTCAGAAATTCCAGAGAAAGTGGAAATTTTCTTTAATAATAAAATAGAACCAGAAGATGAAAATGCATTAGAAATGCTAAAAGGAGAACAAGTGCCTAGTGTACTTAATGCCTTTAGGGAAGAATTAAATCAAATTGAAGAAGTAGATGAAGAATTTGCTAAGACCATTATGAAAAAAATCCAGAAATCCACAGGAGTAAAAGGAAAGAACTTATTTATGCCCACAAGAATTGCCCTAACTGGAAATAATCACGGACCAGAACTTGTGAATATAATATATATATTAGGCAAAGAAAATATATTAAAGCGAATTGAATATGTAGAAGAAAATTATATATAACTTACATTTTGGGGGACTGTCCCCAAAAATGTAAGTTGTTATAAGGGAGGAGGCCAATATGAAATTATATAATACTTTAACTAGAAAAAAAGAAGAATTTATACCAATTGAAAAAAATAGGGTAGGTATTTATGTGTGCGGCCCTACTGTTTATGATTATATTCATGTGGGAAATGCTAGGCCTATGGTGATTTTTGATACTTTAAGAAGATATTTTATGTATAAGGGCTATGATGTAAAATATATAAATAATTTTACCGATATAGATGATAAAATCATAAATAAATCTAAAGCAGAAAAAGTTCCTGCAAAAACTATAGCAGATAGATATATAGCTGCCTTAATGGAAGATGTAGAAGGATTAAATATATATGAAGGAAACACTATCCATCCAAAGGCTACAGAGTTTGTTCAGCCAATGATTGAATTTATACAAGGTTTAATAGACAAAGGAGCAGCCTATAATGTAGATGGGAATGTTTATTTTAATATAGAGAAGGCTAAGGATTATGGGAAACTATCTAAGAAAAATATTGAAGATTTAATTTCTGGTGCTAGAGTGGAGGTCTCCCAAGAAAAGCGAAATCCGCTAGATTTTGCACTATGGAAAAAAGCTAAAGAAGGAGAGCCCTATTGGGAAAGTCCTTGGGGTGAAGGTAGACCAGGTTGGCATATAGAATGTTCAGTAATGGCTAAAACCCTATTGGGGGATACTATAGATATACATGCTGGTGGAGAAGATTTACAGTTTCCTCATCATGAAAACGAAATTGCTCAATCAGAAACATTAACTGGAAAGCCTTTTGCAAATTATTGGTTGCATAATGGGATGCTTACTATAGAGGATAAAAAAATGAGTAAATCCTTGGGGAACTTTTTCACCGTAAGAGAAATTGGAGAAGAATTTGATTTAGAGGTACTAAGGTTTTTCATATTATCTGCTCACTATAGAAATCCAATTAATTTTAGCAGAGAAGTAATGGAACAATTAGAAAATGGATTAGAAAGATTGTATAATACCAAGAAGAACTTAGAATATTTATTGGGTATGGCAGAGGATAAAGAAACAGATGACAAAGAAATAAATCAAATAGATATTTATAAAGAAAGATTTATCGAGGCAATGGAAGATGATTTAAACACTGCTGATGCCATAGCTAGTTTGTTTGATATTTCTAAACATGCCAATACTAATTTTAATGAAAAAACATCCAAATTTATGATACAATATACTTACGACACTTTCATGGAATTGGCCAATGTATTAGGTTTATTATATAAAAAGGAAGAAATATTAGAGGAAGAAATATTAGAATTAATAGAAAAAAGAGCCCAGGCTAGGAAAGAGAAAAACTATGAATTAGCAGATAAAATTAGGGATGATTTAAAAAGCAAAGGCATTATACTAGAAGATACAGGTGAAGGGGTTAAATGGAAAAGAATTTAGAGGAAAAGCCATAAAAGGGGGAAGTTCTTTGAAGGTAGAACTATTAAGATATACACCTGATGGGGAAAAACTTATAGCCTCAGCAGCTAAATTATGTTATTCCCCAGTAGGTATAAGGGAAATAGAAGAAGGATTAGACGAGAAAGCTATAGAGAAGTTTTTGGCTATGTTAGTAGATTTAGGTCATGAATCTCCTATAGAACATATAAGTTTTACTTTTGGTGTGGAAGGTATTTCTAGAACCTTAACACATCAATTAGTAAGACACAGGATAGCCAGCTTCTCGCAACAATCCCAAAGATATGTGAGGCTTAAACAATTTGAATATATTATTCCCCCTTCCATTGAAGGGGATGAAGAGGCAAAAAAACTATTTATAGAATCTATGGAAAAAGATCAAGAGTATTATAATAAGATAACAGAGATTTTATACAATAAATATTACAAAGAGTATATGGAAAATGCTAAATTTAGCGAAAAGGATGCTAAATCTAAAGCAGAAAAAAAAGCCATAGAAGATGCTAGATATGTATTTCCCAATGCTTGTGAAACTAAAATAGTATTTACTATGAATGCTAGATCTTTAATGAATTTTTTTAGGCTTAGGACCTGTGAAAGGGCTCAATGGGAAATAAGAGAAATGGCTACAGAAATGCTTAAAAAAGTTAAAAAAGTATATCCTAATTTATTTAAAAATGCTGGACCCGCCTGTTTAAATGGGCTTTGTCCAGAGGGTAAAATGGCCTGTGGCAATATAATAAAAGTTAGGGAAAAATTCAATAATTTATGATATTTGAAAGGTGAAAGAGGAAGAAACTATGGAAGAACAATATATAATAGGTAGAAATCCAGTTTTAGAAGTTTTAAAATCTGGCAAAGAAATAGAAAAACTTTATATTCAAAATGGGGAGTTAAAGGGCTCTATAAATAAAATAATAGGCATAGCTAAGGAAAGAAATATAATCATACAAAGAGTAGATAAAAACAAATTAGATCAAATATCCAAAGGGAATCATCAGGGGGTAGCTGCATTAATAGAGGCCTTTAACTATTCTACTGTAGAAGATATATTAAAACGTGCAGAAAGCCTAGAACAAGCCCCATTTTTATTAATTTTAGATGGCATAGAAGACCCACATAATTTAGGAGCCATAATTCGAACAGCTGAATGTGCAGGGGCTCATGGTATTATTATCCCAAAAAGAAGGGCAGCTTCTGTAAATGAAACTGTATACAAAAGTTCTGCTGGTGCCGTAGAACATATTTCCATTGCTAAAGTAAATAATATTTCAGATACTATAGAAATGTTAAAAGACAAGGGATTATGGATCTATGGAGCAGATGTAGACGGGGAAGACTATTATTTTAATGTGGAGTTAAAAGGCCCAATAGCCTTAGTAATAGGTAGTGAAGGCTATGGCCTGTCTAGAATTGTAAAAGAAAAATGTGATTTTTTATTAAAAATTCCTATGATGGGGAATATTTCCTCCCTTAATGCATCTAATGCAGCCTCAATTTTAATATATGAGATAATAAGACAAAATTATGGGAAAACAAAGTAAAAAGCACAAAGAATATCTTTTTGTGGATGGCTATAATATAATTAATTCTTGGGGTAATCTAAAGGAATTAAGCAAATTGAGTTTAGAGGTGGCGAGGGAAGGGCTAATAGAAATAATGTCAGAGTATCAAATTTATTCTGGTATCAAAACCATAATTGTATTTGATGCTCATTTAGTCAAAGGAAATAGTGGACTAGCAGAGAATTTTAATGGCCTTCAAGTAATATATACTAAGGAAAATGAGACAGCAGACCAATACATTGAAAAGACCTTAGATGAAATTGGCAGAGTGGAAAAAGTTAGGGTTGCTACATCTGATTGGCTAGAACAGCAAATTATACTTGGGAGAGGTGGCACTAGAATATCTGCAAGGGAATTGGAAATAGAAATATTAGAACAGAAAAAGACCATAAAGAGAAAGAAAAAAAAGAAAAATGCACAAGAAAAAATATTAATGGGGAGATTAGATGATGAAATCCTAAAAAAATTGAACAAATGGGGAGAAAAACAGGAATAGGCTTGACTAATTGCTATTATTTAATTATAATTTAGATAATTATGAATATATCTTTCAAAAAGGTTGAAGAAGGTTAAAGGGGGATATATAGTGGCTTTTAAATTATCTAATCAATTAGGTTTATTAGTATACGAAAATATGAAAGAGGAGGATGTGGTTGAAAAGGCCAAATTGGGTGATATAGGGGCTCTGGATTATTTATTGACAAAATACAAAAGTCTTGTTAGATTTAAATCCCAATCTTATTTTTTAATAGGTGCAGATAAAGAAGATATTATTCAAGAAGGTATGATAGGCCTTTATAAGGCTATTCGAGATTATGATGGGGACAGGCTAGTATCCTTCAGAACCTTCGCCGATGTATGCGTAACTAGACAAATGATCACTGCAATTAAAACTGCCACTAGACAAAAGCACATGCCATTAAACTCATACATATCTTTAAACAAACCTATGTACGATGAAGAAACTGATAGAACATTATTAGATATTTTATCTGGCACAAAAATGACAGATCCTGAAGAATTGATTATTAGTGATGAAGAATTATATTTTATGGAAAACCAAATAGTAGAATTACTAAGTGATTTAGAATGGGATGTACTTATGTGTTACTTAGATGGAAAATCTTATCAGGAGATTGCAGAAGAATTAGATAGACATGTAAAGTCTGTAGATAATGCACTCCAAAGGGTAAAGCGCAAATTGGGAAGGTATTTGGAATTGAAATAAATTTAAAATACCTATTGACAACAAAATATCTTGGTAGTAAAATATGTAACAGTGGATTAAGATGCCCATGTAGCTCAGCAGGTAGAGCACTTGCATGGTAAGCAAGAGGTCACCGGTTCAAATCCGGTCGTGGGCTCCAAAATAATATAAAAAGAAACACCAGGATAGGTGTGTTAGCATTTTTAATTTATATAATTAAGGAGGAATAAATCATGGGTAAAGCAAAATTTGAAAGAACAAAACCTCACG
>DAIMNI010000081.1:0-7747 GCA_036720245.1 Tissierellia bacterium
GGAGGTCGGTAAATAAAATAATTATTTACCTCCTACCCGATTTCTGTAATATAAACTACTAATTATAGGGAGTGAGTTAAATGAAAGTATATTATAACTCTAGTTTATGGGACAAGTCCAAAGGAATATATGGAAGGCCTCAAAAGATAAATTGGGAGTTCGAAGATGGTGGACTAAGGCGAATTATTCCAAACATATATCATTTTTCTAAAGGTATTGTTTTCGACTTAATTACCATTATAGATGAAAAGGAATTCAGCAAATTTTATAATAAATATATAGATATAGAAGAGGAATTAAGTCCTCTAGAACAAAGATTAGTGGAACAAGAACATCCCTATGATGAATTGAGTTTAAAAGATATTTGGATAAATGGGGAAAAGGTAAAGGAAGGGTATTCTGGCAGTGGTGCATTTTATTCTGAATTAAATGGAGAACAGAATGAATTAAGCAAAATAAAGAAGGCCTATTCATCTATTTTAGAGGATGTGAATTGTTTCAATTGTTATAGATACATGATACCTTATCCAGAAGCAGATTCTAAAATAGACAAGTTATTGCGATTCTTTCATTTATATAAAATAAAAGAAATAAAATTCGATACATATCCTAAGACTAAATTTTATCCCTTAGAAGGGGAGTTTGAAATGTCCCTAGAGGAAAACTTAAAAGAAATTATCTTTACTCACCCCACAACGGGAATTGAACATAGACTATATTTTCAAAATCCTGAATTGCTACAAATTGAAGATCTATACCTTATACAAGCTAAATATGAAATAGAACCAGAACTACTAAAGTGGAACAATTTACAATTTGATAGTAGCATCCATTATGGTGGCATGTCCACAGTAGATATGGATTCAAATTCTGCAGCATCTATTGGAATAATCGGTGGAGCCGATGGCCCTACATCAATTATTATTGCAGGAAGAGAGGATAAAGAAATAAACTATGGGCAAAAGGGGCTGCCATTGCATAATGCACTATCTATACCTAGTTTAAAGAATCAGGATATATATAAATTTATACTTGAAGGAATTAATATAAGAATTGGTGAAAGTGAAGAATATAGATGGAAGCTATAATCAAAAGTGAACTGGGATTGGCATAAAAATGCACTGGGGTCTGTCCCCAGTGCATTAATTATCTTTTAACATTTCCATAATATAATCATTTCTTTCCATAATTTTAAAAATAGGCACACCTATTAAACTTACTATAATAAATTCAGAAAGGGCTATTTGCCCAGCCACTATAAAGAAATTCACAGGTGTATCTGATAATAGATATATTTCTAAGCCTATAAAAGCATTAAATATAGCTGGCCAAAGGCTGGCTATATATATGTTTTTAGTCTTACTCATGGAATATAGTGCTAGGAAACTTAGAAAAGTACCATATACTATATCAATTATTCCAAAGGGGCTTCCTATATTAGCTAGAGCATTTCCTAAAACCAGTGGTAGTATATAAAATGGGTCTAAATAAGCTAATAATGTAAGTATTTCAGATACTCTAAATTGTAGTGGCCCATAAGATAATGAAGAAAAGGCATAAGTCAATACCACATATAAAGCAATTATGATTCCTGCTTTTGTTAATTTTTTTGTATTCATAAATATCCCTCCAAGATTTTGTTATCTTGGCTGCCCAAATTGTTAAAATAAAAAAACATCCCAAAGGGATGTCAAACAATCCCTTGATTTTTTTTAAGTGGGTGCCAAGGAAACACTTTTTATAAGCTATTATAATATAGCATAAATTGAGGTGAATTACAAATAAATCCTGCAAGTCTAATCATGGGAGATTCAAATCATGTTTTCATTATTTATAATATATTTATGAATTTTTTTGTCATGTGTAGAAACATTCCCATCTTCAATGGTATAATATATCCATAGAGGTGATTAATATGGAAGAAAAAAATATAAATACCAAAGAAAAAATTTTATCCACTACTATTGAATTATATGGGATAAAAGGTGATATAACCGTAAGAGAGATTTGTAAGAAAGCTGGGGTAAATGTAGCTTCCATAAATTATCATTTTGGTTCAAAGGATAATTTATTAAAAGAAGTAGAAAAACATTATTCCAGATTATTATTCAATATACAAAATGAAATAATACAAGATGACATAAAAGAGCCTAGGCAAAAATTAATGGATTGGGCAAATGTATTGATGGAATTTGTCTTGGAATATCCAGCATTAATAATGTTAGTAACAAATTTAGTTTTACAAGATCAAAGCTATAATCCAGAGATTATAGATAAGTTTATAGGAAATATAGAATCAAAGGAAAATATACAAAAAATAATATATTCTATTACTAAAATAGATGATGAAGAAATTTTAAATTTTAAATATATGCAACTATTTTCTGGAGTAATTGGGCCTATTATTTTTCAAATGATACCAAATATTAAGGATACCTATAAGGTATTTATGGATTTAAATAATGAGGAAGAAAGAAAAAGATATATAGAAAGTTTAGTAGAGACTATAGTAAAAAAATAAAAAATAAGTATTGATTTTTATTTGAAATAGTAATAAGATGTATTTAAACAAATGTTTAAAACTATTGTTTAAATACATTTTTTTATTGGGGGGATGTTTTTGTTAAGCTTAGCTAATCTTATAGTAAAACATAAAAAGCTAATAATATTTTTGTATATAATACTTAGTTTATTAGCATTTATAGGTAGTAGATTTGTAGAAGTAAATTATGATTTTTCTTTGTATTTGCCTCAAAGTCTAAACTCTATTCAAGGCAAAAATATACTAGAAGAAGAATTTGGCATAGGTGGCACTGCCTATGTATTAATAAAAGATGAATCTCTTAATGAAATAGAAAATTTAGTAAAGGACATTGAGACAATAGAAGGAATAAAAGAGGCAATATGGCTTGGGACTGTGGAAGATATATTTAAGCCTGAGGACTTTATGGACGAAAGTATTAAAAAAGAATTTTTATCTGGAAATTCAAATTTAATACAAATACATTTTTTAAATCCAAATGATTCATTAGAAACTGTAGAAGGGGTTAAGGAAATTCAAAATAGTTTAGGAGAGAAAGGAGTTATAGGAGGGCCTGCTGCTGTTTCTTATGATTTGCAATATATTACAGATAAAGAAGTAGTATATTATTCCCTAGTAGCCTTTATAATAATATCCATGATATTATTTTTGTCCCTAGAATCTTTTGTTGAGCCTATATTATTTTTCATAGCCATAGGAGTAGCCATAATATTAAATATGGGGACTAATATAGTATTTGATAATATATCCTACACCACCCATTCTGTAGCAGCTATAATTCAATTAGCAGTTTCTATGGATTACTCTATATTTTTACTCCATAGATATATGGAAGAAAGGGGAAACTTTAAAGATAATAATCAAGCCATGATAGTGGCTATCCAAAAAACTTTTAATTCAGTACTGTCCTCATCTATGACTACTGTTGCAGGCTTTTTAGCTCTCATCGTAATGAAATATACTATTGGTAGGGACATCGGTTTGGTCTTAGCCAAAGGAGTGCTTTTTAGTTTAATATCTGTAATTACACTGCTACCCGTTTTAATTTTATTATTTGACAAATCAATTGAAAAATATAAGCATAAGGTTTTTTTACCAAGCTTTAATAAATCCGCAAACTTTATTATAAAAAGAAAATATATACTACTAATAATAGCAATGATTATTGCCATACCAGCTTATTTAGCTGAGTCTAATGTAAAATACTACTATGCTAATGAAAAAGTCCTTCCAGCATCTTCAGATTCCAATATAGCAATTAAAGAAATAGACAAATTGTTTTCAAATAAAAACCAATTAGCACTGATTTTGCCTAAAGGAGATAAATTAAAGGAAAATCAATTGGCAAAGGAATTAGAGGATATAGAAGGAGTGGGGGATGTAAATGGTCTGTATTCCATGGTAGATATAGCAATTCCAGAAAATTTCATACCAGAAGATATAAAAGAGAATTTCCAATCAGAGAACTATTCTTTAATTAATATAAATTTAAATCTACCAATGGAAGGGGATATTACCAAGGATAGTTTAAATCAAATTAAAACAAAAGTATCCAAATATTATAATGAATGGTATCTAACAGGAGAATCTGCCATATATTCAGATTTACAAGAGACTACAGCTAAGGATTTTAGAAATGTAAGTATATTATCTGTAGTTCTAATATCTGTTATAATTCTCATAGCCTTTAAATCCATAACTATTCCAATAATTTTAATTTTTATTATTGAGTTAGGAATCTGGATTAATTTAGCTATACCCTATATGAAAGGGAAAGAATTAAATTTCATTAGTTTTATAATAATAGGTGCTATACAATTAGGTGCTACAGTAGATTATGCCATACTTTTTACATCTAGATATTGGGAAAATTTAGAGAAAATTAATAATAGAACTATTGTGGACACAGGAAGACCTATACTTACATCGGCTTTAATACTATTTACTGGTACCTTTAGTGTATATTTGATTACTAGTATGACTAATGCTAAAGAACTGACTTTATTAATAGGTAGGGGGGCCATTATATCTTTAATTCTAGTTTTAATGGTGCTTCCATCTCTACTTATAATATTCCATAAACTAATTAGCATAAGTACTATTAATTGGCCTAAAGTTGATAATATGAGGAGGGAAAAGTTTTGAAAAAAGTTCTATCTATTTTAATAGTATTTTGTTTAATGCTATCCACTTTCACCTTAGGTTTTGCAGAAGTTTTAAAAGATGAAACCATATACGTAAACTTAGACCATAATGGAAATTCCAAGGATATTAAAGTAGTCAATAGAATTTATGGAGAAAGTAATGATGAATACTATATAGACTATGGAGAGTATGAAAATATTAAACCTTTAGTAGATATTAAACCTATTATAGAAAAGGACAAAATAAAATGGCCTTTAGAAAACATAAAAGATAAAGATATATATTACGAAGCCAACATAAATAATGAATTGCCTATGAAAATAGATATAAAATACTTTTTAGATAGAGAGGAAGTTTTAGGGAAAGATTTGGCAGGGCAATCTGGCAATTTTAAAATAGATATATCCATAGAAAATGAAAGCAATCTAAATACTCAAATTCAAATACCTCTTAATTTAGATATTTTCTCTAATATTAAAGTGGAAAATGGCACAGTTTCTGTAGTGGGGAAAACCATGACAGTAGTATTCACCCATTTGCCCATAGGAAATGGAAAATTTAGTCTAGAAGCTAAGGGTGAAAATATAGAATTAGAGTCAATATTTATATCCTCAACTAATTCTAAAATTCCATTAGGAGATTTAGAGGATTTTACATCAGGTATAGACGAAATGGCAAAGGCATTTAATGAATTAGAAAAAGGCTCTAAAGAATTAAATAAGGGGACTATTAGTTTAAAAGATGGTTTAAAAGCCTTAGCATCTGGAATCGGGGAATTTTATTCTGGATTTAATCAGCTAAATAATAAAACCAAAGAAATATCTAATGGCTTTAGTCAATTTAATTTAGGTTTTAAAACTTTAAATATAAATATGGGGGATTTAGTAAATGGAATTGGAGAATTAAATTATGGCTTTAAAACCATTGCAGAAGAAGGTAATGGCATTAATGATGGCTTATTTCAGTTAAAAGAAGGGGCTTCTAGTTTAGACGATGGTGCTAAAGAATTAAATAATGGATTAAGCACCCTTAATTCTAATCATAAACAATTAGTAGAATTAGCCCAATCCTTACAAGATAGCCAAGACCCAAGAGTAAAAGCCTTAGCAGAAGGAATAATTGGAGAAGGAGTGGCTATTGAAAATTTAAGCAATGGATTAAATGAAAGTTATAAAGGAATAAATGCTATTTCAGAGAATAGCAATAAATTGTATCTAGGTTATTCTGAGTATAACAAAGGTTTAAATGAAGTTTTTGGTGGATATAGTGAGTTAAATGAAAAACTTCAACCATTGCCTAAGGAATTAGAAAATATGTATAGTGGTCATATTCAATTAACTGAAGGGCTAGACACAATATTTGAAGGCCTGAATTCCATGGACAATGGAATTTCTGAAATTAATAATAATACAAAAATCCTTCCAGATAAAGTAGGTGAATTGGCAGAAGGGCAGAATGAATTAACCAAGGGAATATCTAAAATAAACAATGAAGGCATAGATAAGATAAAGGACACTGTTGAAACATTTACTGAAAATGGAGAAGATAAAGAGGACAATTACACTTCCTTTGTAGACAGTAGAAATGGCAATAATTCCACTTGCCAATTTATAATGAAGACACCAGCTATTAAAACAGAAAATTTAAAAAGAGAAGTAAAAATTGAGGAGAAGAATAATAAGGGTTTTCTGGAGAGGTTTTTAGATTTATTTAGGGGATAGACTTTACACACAGAGGACTTAGAAATTTGATTATTCAAAATAATGATTTTAAAAAGCTGATAAGGCGATACAATTGTCCTGTCAGCTTTTTTATATTAAATTCTAAATAGAAGTGAAAATGATACAACTATTATGCAATTATGATGTATTATTAAATAAGAGGTGGTATTAATGATTCGAATTTTAATTGTTGAAGATGAAAAACCTATTTCTGATTTAATACGGATGAACTTATTTGAAGCAGGATACTTTTGTGATTGTGCTTTCGATGGAATGGCAGCTGTAAATATGCTAGATGAGAACAAATATGATCTAATTTTATTAGATATTCTTCTTCCGAAAGTTGATGGATATGAGGTTATGGAGTATGTGAAACCATTGGATATTCCCGTAATATTTTTAACAGCAAAAGCAAGTGTAGATGACAGGGTTAAAGGGTTAAAACTAGGTGCTGATGATTATCTTGTGAAACCATTTGAAATTGTTGAACTTTTAGCACGAGTTGAAGCTGTTCTAAGAAGATATAATCTTAGTCAATCTATCATTGAAATAGGTGGCTTGACTATTGATACTAAAGCAAGAACAGTAAAAAGGGAAAGCCTAGAAATCCCTTTAACGAAAAAAGAATATGAACTTCTCCTTTTATTTATTAATAACAAAAATATTGCGCTTTTTAGAGATAAGATATATGAAAAAATATGGGGTGGGGATTATATGGGGGAAAGTAGAACTGTTGATTTACATGTTCAACGTTTACGAAAAAAGCTTGGTTGGGAGCAGTTGATTACGGCAGTCTATAAAGTAGGCTATCGATTGGAGATAGACCAATGAAATTATCATGGAAAGTATTTTTAAGCACTTTAATAATTACCATATTGACATTCAGCATAGGAGGTTATTTCCTCATATCTGCTGTTTTTCAGTCTGCTTTTAATAGAGAAAGCAGCTCAGCATTGGAGGAAAACAAAATGCTCCGCAGTTATTTTGGAGCGGTAATTCCTACGGCAACATCTGAAGCACAGAGTAAAGTAGCAATGATAAATATCTCAGAATCTATTATAGCTCATTTTACAAATGATAAGTTGTCAATTAGGATTTCTGATGATGTACAGAATATAATTGCTCAGAGTGATGATGAAAATTTTGATATGAATTTGCTAAAAAAACAACTTGAAGACAATTCCTTGTTGTATAAGACTATGGAATATAATGGCAGCTACTATATCCAGACAGCCTCGGTTATTGAAACTTTTAGCGGAAAAGTATACTTGGAAACCATTCATGATATATCTTCCATTTTTACAGACAGGCAGAATTTATTTTCTTTTTATCGAAAATT
>DAIMNI010000082.1:0-7656 GCA_036720245.1 Tissierellia bacterium
TACACCATCTATCATAGTCATATCAACAGATATTTCATTAATCCTTTTTTCTGGGAAATTTAATATATCCTCGGACAAAATAATTAAATCTGCCAATTTACCTACTTCTATACTTCCCTTTATTCCTTCCTCAAAAGATAAATAGGCTCCATTGTAAGTTGCACATCTGATTGCCTCTAATACAGAAATTTTTTGCGTTTCATCTGTCTGATGCTGTTTCACTCTATCATATCTATTCACTGCAGCATCTATTGCGGCAATTCCAACTGGTCCCGATGGGAAATCACTGGATATAGATGGCTTCATTCCTAAATCTAGCATACTACGTAAAGCTATACAATATTTCATTCTGTCCCCATAGAATTTTTCATAATTTTTGCCGCCTACCTGAATCATTCCCGGATTTACAGAGGGGCAAATATTTAATTTTGACATTCTATTTAATAAATCTTCATCTACAAAGGTACAATGTTCTATTCTATGTCTATGGTCTTTTCTAGGATTTTCAGCTTGAGCCTTTTCATATCCTCTTACCATATATTCTACAGCTAAGTCTCCAATAGCATGGGCTGTAGCTTGACATTCAGCATCATGAATTAATTTTATATAATTGGCAATTTCATCTTCTTCCCAACCAAGTATTCCTGGAAGATCTGGATCGTGACTGTAGGGTTCTTTCATAGCAGATGAAGGTGCACTAGAGCCTCCATCAATCATAAATTTATTGGCTCCTACCCTAAAATATTCATTACCTAATCCTGTTTGATAACCTAGTTGTAAAAAGTTATCGTTTTCCTTAAGTGAAAAGGGCTTGCCATAAATATTGTGTATTAACATATAGGATCTAACTTTAAATTTCCTATTTAAACAAAGTTTTTGCATTATATGATAGGATGATGGTCCACACTCACCACAATCATGAATAGATGTAATACCATTTTCTAACAGATGCCTATGGGATTTCATGGCAGCCTTTTCCTGTTCTTCCTGAGAATAGTCCACTTTTGCCCATAGGGCAAAATGTGTGTGATCTCTAACCATGCCAGTTAATTTCCTATCCTTAACCTCTACTTCATCATTTGGAAATTTCTTTGCATCTTCTGGTTTGTAAACACCTAGTTCTTGAAGAGCCAAAGTATTATATACACAGACATGGCCTCCTATGTGCATACACTGAACAGGATTATTAGGAGATACTGCATCTAAATCTTCAATAGTAGGATGACGATCTTCTTCTAAGTTTTGAGGATCGTAGCCCATCATAGAAACCCATTGACCTGGTGCTTTTATACTTACTGCTTGTACAATTTTTTCTTTAATATCTCTTATACTTCTACAGGTATTAGCTCTAATATTTATTATTGAAGAATCTGGCTCATCCCCAAAAAACCCCGATAATATTGGATGGTAATGACTATCAATAAGCCCTGGGAGCAATGATCTACTTTTTAAATCTATTAAAATTGTCTTTTCATCTATAATTTTCTTTAAATCTTCATCTTTACCAACAAATACAATTTTATTGCCCTTAATCCCAACAGCTTCTGCAATTTCATCGTTTTCATTTACAGTTACAATTGTCCCATTGTAAAAGGCAATATCTATATATGAATAATCAAAATTCATTATATCCCTCCTAAAAGCCCAAAGTCCAAATTGCTACTATTTAAACTATTTTCTATATGCCTTTTCTTTTAATAAAATTAAATTTGTAAATGTCTTATTATATGGAGTATCTATTCCTAATTCTTCCCCTATCCTTACAATAGCACCATTTATGTTCATAATTTCTGTTTTTCTATTGTTTAAAACATCTGATAGCATAGAAGAAGTATTTTCACTAGTTGCCCTACAAACTTCTTTACAATAATTAGCATTATCAAAACTTAATTTTATATTAGATTTTTGGGCAACTATTATAGCCTCGTCCACAATATTTTCTAATATCTCTTCACTTTCTTTATTTTCTAGTAATTCCCCATTTCTTAAATTCGTTAATGCGGTTAAGGGATTGATACCACAATTTACAATTAATTTCTCCCAAATTAATGACATAACATTCTCTGAAATTTTTGCATTTCCTAATTCTTCTAGGTCCATGATTCTATGAATTTCTTTTATTCTTTCTGTTTTTTCCCCAGATATCTCTCCTAAAACTGTGCCACCATGACCAGAGTGCTTTATCTTGCCTGGTTCCATAAAGCTAGCCCCATTGGCACTAGTACCTACAATTATTTGCGATATATCTACTGCTTTGTTTATTTTTTCAATATTTCCTAAACCGTTTTGGAGAGTTAAGACAATAGTGTCCTTTCCTAATATACTCTTATTTCCTTCTACAGCTATATCTGTAATTGTAGATTTGACAAAAACAATAGCTAAATCTACAATTCCAATGGAACTAGATTCCACAACTGCCTTTACATTTTTAATATATCTTTCTTCACCATCTTTAACTATACAAAGCCCTTTGGAATTAATAGCATCTACATGTTCTTTAAATACATCAATAAAATATACTTCATGCCCATTTTCAGCTAATATACCTCCATAAAGGCTTCCCATAGCTCCAGAACCAATAATAGCTATTTTCATATTCTCACATCCCAAATATTATTCCTCAAATCCTTCTACTTTTGCATTGAAACTATAATCTTTCGATGGAAATTCCCCACTAATACTTTCTTCATGGAATTTATTTAATCCATCTATCATAGCTTGTCTAATATTGGAGAATCGTTTAACGAATTTTGGCTGTAAATCTCCATACATTCCAAGTAAATCTTGAGTAACTAAAACTTGACAATCAACATGTGGTCCTGCTCCAATACCTAGAATTGGTATGCTTAAGGTTTCTTTCAAAACTTTTGCTACTCCTTTAGGCACACACTCTAAAACTATTGAAAAGGCTCCTGCTTTTTCTAAAGCTTTTGCATCTTCCAATATCTTATTTGCAGTTTCTGGTGTGTTTCCCTGAACTTTAAAACCACCTAACATTCCTGCAGTTTGTGGAGTCAAGCCTATATGCCCCATTACTGGTATACCAGCGGTTACAATGGCCTTAACAGTATCTGCCATTTCTATTCCACCTTCTAATTTAACACAATCACAGCCAGTTTCCTTATATATCCTATTTGCATTTTCAATAGCTTTTTCTATACTTACATTATAGGTACCAAAAGGCATATCCCCAACAATAAAAGTATTGGGGGCCCCTTTTACAACTGGTTTAATATGATGAATCATATCCTCTAAAGTAACAGAAGTTGTCCCATCATAGCCAAGCATAATCATTCCAAGGGAATCTCCAACTAATATAACTTCTACATCACTTTCGTCTATAATGCTGGCCATAGTATAATCATAGCCCGTTACATAAGTGAACATTCTTCCCTCTTCTTTATACCTTTTAAAATCCTTTATTGTCATTTTCCTCTTCGACATATTAATTCCTCCTTACCGTCATACGGTTAGTTGATTTGTAATACGGTTTAACAAAAGTATACCACCATTTAAGTTTATTGTCAAACAATATTCTGATTATTTGGGGAATAAAAAAAGATAATAAAAAAGTAGTAGATTAATCTACTACTTTTTTATTATCCTATTTTGCTTGTTCTAAGGCATTTTTAACTGCTTCTTTCCAGCCAGTTACAGTTTCTGTAGCTGTAGCGATAGTGTCTACTTCATAAGTTTGTTTTTCTAGCATATCTTCAGCTACATCTTCTTTAAATTGTTTTAAATTTGGTTTATCAGTTTCCCCAGTCCATTCATCATAATCTACCTCTTCTCCCTCAGGAGTCATTCTTTTAAGCACTATATTTTCTATTTTCCCATCTACTACTGTAACTTCTGCTTCTTCATATCCAAATTCTCTTTTTTCGGATTGGCCTATATAAGTACCGTCTTTATAATTACCATCACCAGTAGGTTCGCTTGAACCACCACAGGCAGTTAGTACCATAGTTAAAGATGCAATTATTAGAACTGATAAAAGGACCTTTCTAGAATTTTTCAATGTTTTCACCCCTTGCTAAGTTAATATTTATTAGGAATAAACTTACCCTGCTTTATTAATCTTACCCAGTTATATAAATTACTAACTTTTAATTTAACTTTTTTATTGAATATATGTTCGAGAACAGTTATAATATAAAAGTAATTGTCGAAATAAAAATTTATGGAGGCCTATAATGACAGGAAAAACCCATACAGCAATAGGAATAGCAGCAGCTTTGACAATGGCTATAGATAAGCCACCAGAGGAAATTTTAGTATTAGTATTGGCAGCATCTTTAGGTTCCTTAGTACCTGATTTAGACCATCCGAAGGCTAAATTAAATCAGATATTTCTAAAGAAAAATAATAACTTTTATAAGACATTTTTCTTTATAGGGATTAGTGGAGCATTTATGTATTTATATTTTTTAAAAAATGCAAATGCTTTTTGGGTTTTAAGTTTAATTACTTTTCTCTTTGGAGTATCTACACATAGGGGATTTACTCATAGCATTGTAGGATTTCTTTCTATAATGGCTATAATGAAAATCTATAAACTAGATTTAACTTTTCCTAATATTTATCACGGTTTTAGTATAGGATATGTATTACATTTGGTAGCAGATTTTTTTACACCAATGGGTATAAAATTATTTTACCCTCTAAACAAATATATATCATCACCTATTACATTTAAAACCAATGGAAAGTTTGAGAGGATTATTTTTATGGGGATAAGTTTTTATTCGGTATTTTTGTTATTGAGATATGGGATGTAGAAACCCTCAGAAGAACGGCTTCTGAGGGTTTTTCGTTGAAAATATGAATCTCACACCAGAAAAGATTAAACAAATTCTACAATTCCCTTCTATTTTCCATAGCCTTAGACAAAGTTACTTCATCAAAGTATTCTAAATCCCCACCTACTGGTATCCCATGGGCTATTCTGGTTACTTTTATGCCTAGGGGTTTTAAAAGTTTAGCTATATATAATGCTGTGGCTTCTCCTTCTACCGTAGGATTAGTAGCAAGTATTGCCTCTTCTATATTTTCCTCATAAGCTCTATTTAAAAGTTCCTTTATCTTTATATCATTAGGCCCTATATTTTCCATAGGGGATATGGTGCCATGCAGTACATGGTATAAGCCTTTAAATTCCCTAGTTCTTTCCATAGCTACTATATCTTTTGCACCTTCTACCACACATATAATAGAACCATCTCTTCTATCATCACTACATATGCTGCAAAGTTCTTCATCTGTTAGATTACAACATCTTTTACAATAATGGATTTTTTCCTTGGCCTCTACAATTGAGTTAACCAGCTTTTCTACTTCTATATTTTCCATTTCTAATATATAAAAGGCCAGCCTTTGGGCAGTTTTTCTTCCTATGCCTGGTAAACCTGAAAGCTCTTGAATTAAATTTGAAATAGGTAGTGCATAGTAGTCCATTTCATTCACCTTTCTAATTAGAACATTCCTGGAATATTCATGCCTCCAGTTAATTTGCTCATTTCTTTTGCTGCTAATTCATCAGCTTTTCTCATGGCTTCATTTACTGCTGCCATTACTAAATCCTGTAGCATTTCCACATCCTCTGGATCTACTACAGCTTCATCTATAGTAATATCTATTAATTCTCTTTTTCCATTGACCTTTACAGTAACTGCTCCTCCTCCTGCACTAGCTTCTACTTCTGTTTCTTCTAGTTGGCCTTGCATCTCTTCCATTTGCTTTTGAACCTTTTTCATTTGTTTCATCATGTTCCCCATGTTTCCCATATTCCCCATACCTCCTGGGAATCCACCTTTCGCCATATTGATTCTCCTTTCTTTACTTTTTTATTTCTACTATATCTTCACCAAAGAAATCTGTTACCCTTTGGATAGTATCTTCTTCTGTATTATTTTCCTCTTCATTAGAATCATCTACCATAATAAAATCAATACTAATATTTTTATTAAAGTATTCAGAAACTATTTTTTCTACCAAGGCCTTATTATGCCCCTCAGATATTGCTGCCCTATGAAAACCATAACCATCACCAAAGCCAATTTCTAATTTATTATTGGAAAAAGAAACAGGTTTAGCTTCTCTTAGTAGACCATGGGTACTAGGTCTAGTGCTTCTAACAGCCTCTAGTACATTATCCCATTGGTTTTCAATGGTTTTAAAACTTAATTCCTTTCCATCATCTATTATAGTTTTCTTTTCTACTTCTACTTTGGGTTTTTCTGTAGTTTTTTTAGCCTTAGGAATAGAAGTTTTAACACTAGATTTAGTTTCAGTAGTTAGGATTTTCCCACTATTTATTATTTCTTCTAATTTTTTGACTCTTTCTTCTAAACCTTTGTTTTCTTCTATTTTTACTATTTTAATAATGGACATCTCAAGTATTATTCTAGGCTGTGTAGCCCATTTAGCTTGATTTTCAGCGGCATTTAATATATCTAAGGCTTTTAAAATATAGTCTATGGACATTTTTTTAGACTGCTCTATATATTTTTCTACTATATCCTCTTCCATATCTATTATTCCCATAGGATTATGAGAAGTTTTGACTATTAATAAATTTCTAAAGTGATAAATCAAATCCTTTATAAATTGGTTTATATCTTTCCCCATTTGAATTATATCATCTATATTAAATAAGGCTTTTTCTAATTCATTATCTATTATACTATCTACTAATGCAAATAATATATCTGTATTAGCTATGCCTAAAATATCTAGAGCATCTTCGTATTTTAGTTCCCCTTCTTTATAGGAAATGCACTGATCTAGTAAACTTAAAGCATCCCTCATGGAGCCATCAGAATTTCTAGCTATTAACCTTAGTGCCCTATCTTCCACTGAAATATCTAGTTCATTACATATATTATCCATATTTTTAGTAATATCTCCAGATTTTATCCTTTTAAAATCAAATTTTTGACATCTAGATAATATGGTTTGAGGGAGTTTTTCCGCTTCTGTAGTGGCTAATATAAATATTAGATGTTCTGGAGGTTCCTCTAAGGTTTTTAAAAGGGCATTAAAAGCTGGTTCAGTTAACATATGAACCTCGTCTATTATATATATTTTATATTTAGTCCTAGATGGTGGATATATTACTTTATCTCTTAATTCCCTAATATCGTCAATTCCCCTATTACTAGCTGCGTCCATTTCTATTACATCCATTATAGATTCATCTAATATACCTTTACATATTTCACATTCATTGCAAGGATTTCCATCTATGGGATTTAGACAATTAACTGCTCTAGAAAAAATTTTGGCAGTAGAAGTTTTTCCTGTACCCTTAGTGCCAGAAAATAAATAAGCATGACCAATATTATTATTCTTTATTTGATTTTTAATTGTGGCGGTTATATGCTCTTGGCCTAATACTTCGTCGAAAATTTTAGGCCTATATTGTCTATATAATGCACGATACATAGCATTCATCCTTATATTTTATAGTATATTTATTATATCAGATAATGTGGAGAATTACACTAAATTTTTATATAGTTCCATTAAAAATGCAGCTCTTTCAGATTCTGTAGAGAAGGCCTTATCTCTTTAGAATTCATTTATAATAGCATACTCTTGCAAATTTTTTAACAACACTGTAAAATCGGCATCGTTCATAGGTGGAGATAGAATGTG
>DAIMNI010000083.1:0-7577 GCA_036720245.1 Tissierellia bacterium
GCAATACTAGGATGGACAACCTACATAAGATTTCTTCACAAATAGTTAAAGAAAATCAATTTATCTTTAGTGAAGATTTAAATATAAAAGGTATGGTTAAAAATCCAAATTTATCAAAATCAATACATGATGCATCTTGGTCAGAACTAACAAGACAATTACAATACAAATCAAAATGGAATGGAAGAACTTATCATAAGATAGATAGATTCTATGCCAGTAGCCAAACATGTAATAAATGCAATTATAAAAATGAAAATATAAAAAACCTATCTATAAGAGAATGGACTTGCCCTAAATGTGGAACTTACCATAATAGGGATATAAATGCTGGCATTAATATATTAAATCAGGGATTAAAAGATTTAGAATTAGCAATATAAATACAAAAATGTAGGGTGGGGGCCATCCGAATTAACGCCTGTTAAGATAGTAGGTTACGAGGTCAATGAAGCAGGAAACTCTAGTGGTGATGCTAGAAGCCCGTCACTTCAGTGATGGGAGGTTCACATATTAATATATTACTTACAAGCAAGATAATATGTTTAGTTTCAAGTTTAGAGAGATAAAAGGTATTCATTGAGGGAGGATTTAATATGAATAGACTAAAACTAGTTTTGCCGACGATAGAGTATAAATCTAAAATTATGGATTATAAAAGGGAATTTATTGAGTATGGGGATAGCATGGATGGGACAGGTGGTCTAAGAAATTTTGATACATTTGAAGAATGGTACAGTGCAATTTGTGATAATTTGAAAGAAGAAACTGTAAGAGAAGGTTTGGTTCCAGCAACTACGTATATTGCTATTTCAACTAATGATGGTCGTTTAATTGGTATGATTGATGTTAGACATAGGTTAAATGATTTTTTACTTAATTTTGGTGGACATATTGGTTATAGTGTACGAAGGTCAGAAAGACAAAAAGGTTATGCAACTGAAATGTTAGCCTTAGCTTTAAAGGAGTGTATGAAATTAGATATTAAAAAAGTGCTAATCACCTGTGACAAGGATAATATAGCATCGGCTAAGACAATTATAAATAATGGCGGTGTAATGGAAAATGAAATCCAAGATGGAGATGGAATCACACAAAGATATTGGATTAATCTAGATTAAGGCTATTGGGGCAGTTAGAGATATAAATACAGTAAATCAATCATTCAAAGTGCTTGGACGAATTTTACCTGTATTTGATGGAGAAAACTAGAAATTTACAGAAACATTGATAAAGGAACCTTTTGAATACAAACCATCTAATAAGGGAATTGCCTATACTGAGTATATTAATATATGAGATTGTAAAAGAAAATTATCAAGAAATTAAAAAACTAAAGAATCATATATAACATTCAACATTGTAAGGATGTAAGAAAATGAACGAATATTTATAAGTTTGAACACCAGATAGATTGCTTTTATTATAGGGTAGTGAAAAGTAAAAGGTAGTAATAAGATATTCAAGGATTTTTATCACATGAATTAGGGGTGAAGGTATATGGAAATTTGGGATGCATATGATAAACACGGTAATAAATTAGGATTTGATCAATTAAGGGGTGAACCTATTCCAGAGGACGTTTATCATATTGTTGTTGAAATTTATTCAATAACAGAAAACAACGAAATCTTAATAACACAAAGACATCCAAATAAGTCATGGCCATTGAAATGGGAAATAACTGGTGGCTCAATTTTAAAAGGCGAATCACCAGAGGAAGGTGCTATCAGAGAATTAAGAGAAGAAACCGGAATAGAAGTAGCTGATTCGGACTTAAACTTTGTATACAACTATATTCCTAGAGGCTCTCCTTCAATTTATAAATGCTTTGTGGTATTTGTAAATAAAGAAAAGACAAAAATTTACTTACAAGAGGGAGAAACTATTGCTTACCGTTATCTAGCATATGAAGAATTTAAAGAATTTATTAAAACCAATAATTATGTTGACTTGTTAAGGGAGCGTTTTTATGCTCATGAAGAGTTATTCGATGCTATTATTCATCAGAGATAATCCAAGGCTTTTAGGTTTATTTGTTCTGCCAGACCTATCAACAAGTATTATCTTCAATGGGATATAGCCCTTTGTTATAGGAGTTTTCAACATAATCTCCATGGAAAATATGCTGAAAGAATCTATGATGGATTTGATGCAAAGATACTTTTTCATGAGTTAAAAATAGAACCAGATTGGGATAAAATAAAATGGTATATTCTATTAGATGAATTGTTTTAGGTATGACATTTTGAGTGTTTGTAAAGATTAGGAGGGCTTGTTATGGATAGAAACCTTATATTAATAAGAGCTATACAAGAAAATGATATTATAAAAATTGTAACTGCCTTTAATGAACCAGTTGGATGCGATGGAAGATTTGAGAAGTATATTAGTCATTGTTTCAAGCAAAATGAAACAAAACAAAGAATAACATTTATAGCACTTATCAATGATGAGATAGCAGGGTATGTAAATATTCTTTATAAATCCTCATATCCATATTTTCTAGATAACAATATTCCAGAGATAAATGATTTGATTGTTATACCAAAATTTAGGGGTAAAGGTATAGGTAAGATGCTTATTGATAAGTGTGAAAAATTCGTTTCAAACAAATATGATTATATAGGCCTTGGTGTTGGGTTATATAAGGATTATGGAAGTGCACAAAGATTGTACACGCAAAATGGATATATTCTCGATGGAAATGGACTTATGTATAATAATATTGAGGTAGAACCAGGGAGAGATGTTTTTGTTGATGATGATTTGTTATTATACCTATATAAAAAATTAGATAAACTTACAGGCAAAGCATTTATTGATAAAAATATAAAGTAAATATATATATTTATATTTTTATCTAAGTAAAGTTTTATTATAGGAGGGATATAAAAGTGAAAATGGAAGATCTACTTAATTTAGAAAATGAAGAAGAAAAAGTATCAGCTCTATACGATATTTTCGATGAGGGAACAAGATTAGATTCAAAGGCAACACAAGTTGAGTTTCTGACAACCATAAGGCAGATTGAAAAACATTTGAAACCAGGTATGAAAATTCTTGATTTAGGAGCTGGGACTGGTGAATATAGTATATATTTTGCAAATAAAGGCTATAAGGTAACTTCCATAGAATTAGTTGAAAAGCATGTAATTCAAATTAAAGAAAAGATAAATGACGAAATGAATATTGAAGTTTTTCAAGGCAATGCTTTGGATTTATCTACTATCAAAGACAATACCTATGATATAGTCCTATGTTTTGGACCCTTATATCATTTAGAAAAAATGGAAGATAGGCTTCAATGTATAGAAGAGGTAAATCGGGTATGCAAGAAGGATGGGAAAATGTTCTTTGCTTTTATTTCAAATGATATGGTAATTGTTACTGAAACCTTTTTGTACAATCCTGAATTTTTGGCAGGGAATGCATATGATCACGATAGTTTTAAAGTTGTAAATTTTCCATTTGTTTTCCATACTGTAGACAATTGCAGGGGCTTATTAAAAGATTCCAACTTAAAAATTGTTGGAGAGGTTGCAACAGATGGCTTAAGTGAATTATTAGCTGACAGAATAAACAGTATGGATGAAAAAAGTTATGCTCAGTGGTTAAAATACCATTTTTATTGTAGTGAAAAGCCTGAGTTTTTAGGTGCCAGCAATCATTTATTATTTATCACAGAAAAAATTGGATAGGAGAAAGAACAATTAATATTAATTTTATAACTATATTACATTGTGCAGAAGCTATGGAACTTGCAAAATCATAATAATTATTATATTATAAATAGGATTTTATTTAAAAGGAGTGGATAAGGTGGGGAGATTAAGAATTATTCTTCAAATTGCATAATAAAATTTGAGGAGGATACTAATGAATAAAATAATAATTAAAGAAGATATTATACCTGGAATTAGAGAATTAATGAATTTATATGAAAATGTAGAGTGGTTTGCATACACAAAGGATAGCACCAGATTAAAAAATGCTATTGAAAATTCACTAAAAGTCCTAACAGCTTGGGATAATGATAAATTAGTTGGCCTAATCCGTATAATAGGGGATAACCATACTATTATCTATATACAGGATATTTTAGTTTTGAAGGAATATCAAGGACAAGGTATAGGAAGTACTTTATTAAAACTAGTTTTAACAAAGTATAAATCAATCCGTCAAATTGTTTTAATGACAGATGATACTGAAGAAACAATCAATTTCTATAGAAAAAATGGGATGGTTGAAACTGCTGATTATAATGGTGTTGCCTTTGTAAAATATAACTTTGAATAAAATAAGTATTTATTATTAAAACAAACATAATATAAGGATATATTGTAGACACAGTATATCCTTATATCATATCATGTCAGGGATTCACATATAATATTAGTTAATATGTGATAGAATACCAATGTAGGCCCAGTTTGCCCGTATGTGGCTTATCCCCAGAATTGCAGAAAAACATAAGGAGAAGGAAGAAAGTGAAAAGAATTTTATTAGTTGAAGATGATCATCTATTGAATCAAACTTTAGTTTTTCATTTAACAACAGAGGGATATGAAGTAATTTCATCCCATAATATAATATCTGCTAAGGAATATCTTTCAAAGGATACTTTTGACTTAATTATATTAGATATAAACCTTCCCGATGGAAATGGCTTTGATTTATGTAAAATGTGTAGAAACTATACGACAGCCCCTATTATATTTTTAACAGCAAATGACATGGAAAGTGATATGCTAAGGGGATATGAACTAGGGGCAAAGGATTATATTACAAAGCCATTCCATGTCAGTGTATTTCTAAAAAAGATAGGGGTATTATTAAAGAATACTGATAAAAAAAATATAGAACATATTTATGATGATGGAAATTTAGTTTTAAACTTTAGCAGACGAACTGCTATGCTGCAAGGAAAAAATTTTGAATTGACTACAGGGGAGTTTGATTTATTATATTTATTTGTTATTAATTATAAAATGGTACTAACAAGAAGCCTATTATTGGAAAAGCTATGGGACGTTAATGAAAAGTATGTGGATGAAAATGCCTTAACTATGATGATTAGCCGTATTCGATCAAAGATCGAGACTAAGGATAAAAAATATATTAAGACCATCTATGGAATGGGTTATCAATGGATAGGGGATGCCTATGCAGAATAGAGACCTTTTTCAAATGGCTAGTTTAATAATCATAGGGCTTGTATATCATATTTTTTTAGTCTTATACTTTTATAATATAAAATTGCTGTTATTTTCATTATTTACTTATTTTACTATTATATTAGTTTTATATTATAGCAAGAAAAGAGCTACTAACAAGTACATGGACTATATAAACATTTTAAATGACTCATTAACCTATTTAATCAATAAAGATTATCAAAAGATTAGCGAACTTCAAACTTTAGATGAAACATTTGATTCAAAAGTAAATCATAAAATACTAAGGCTATCCGAAATTTCTCAAGAAGAATCATTACGAGCTTTGAAAGAAAAGAAGAATTTACAAAGTTTAATTTCAGATGTTTCTCATCAAGTAAAAACTCCTATGACTAATTTGAATATGCTACAATCAGCTTTAGCTAAGGAAAAAATATCTAAAGAAGAGAGAGAAATACTATTGAAGTCTATGGATGGACAGTTGGATAAAATAGAATTTTTATTAGATTCTATGATTAAATCATCAAGACTAGAAACTGGATTGATTCAATTAAAGAGGATTCCATCAAATTTATTTGACACCATTGCTAAAGCTATTTCTGGGATTACAGTAAAAGCAGAAAAAAATGGATTAGAAATAATTGTAGATTGTCCAGAAAAATATATTTTATTACATGATCAAAAATGGACAGCAGAAGCTCTATTTAACATATTGGAAAATGCAGTTAAATATTCACCAGAGAATACAAAAATAGAAATTAAAGTACATAGATGGGAGATGTACACAAAGATAGATATTATCGATGAAGGAATAGGAATTCCAGAAAAAGAATTTGGAAAGATTTTCCAAAGATTTTTTAGACTTGAAAACAGTTTCGACAAAGAGGGGGTAGGAATTGGACTTTATCTATCAAGGGAAATTATCCAAAAGCAAGATGGCTATATAAAAGTAGCATCCGTTTTAGAAGAAGGTTCAGTTTTTTCAGTTTTTCTGCCCAATAATTTATAAATTGTATATTCAATACCAATTCTAACAAAAAATTTAGGATTGGTATTGCTTTTTTAAATAAAAAATATTTTTGTTATATTTCTGTTAGGTTTACCTGATAATATTATCCCAAGAGAAGGAGGAATTAAGAATGAATATATTGGAAGGAATAGATTTAAAAAAATATTATGGAGAAGAGCCTAATATTGTAGAAGCTTTAGATGGGGTAAATTTAACTGTAACGAAAGGCGAATTTCTTGCTATCGTGGGAACTTCTGGGTCAGGGAAATCTACTTTATTAAATATGCTAGGAGGTTTAGATAATCCTACATCAGGAAGGGTAATTGTAAATGGTCAGGATATTTCTCAGCTATCCGATGATGAGTTAACTATTTTTAGAAGAAGAAATATAGGATTTGTTTTTCAAAATTTTAATCTAGTGCCTATGTTAAATCTTTATGAAAATATTGTTCTACCATTGGATTTGGACGGAGAAACCATTGATGAAAAATATATAGAAGAAATAGTTCAATTATTGAATTTAAAAGACAAAAAGCGAAGATTTCCCAATTACTTATCAGGGGGAGAGCAACAAAGAGGAGCTATAGCAAGAGCTTTGGTGACTAAGCCCTCCATTGTTTTAGCAGATGAGCCTACTGGGAATTTAGACAGTAGAACTAGTGCAGAAGTTTTGGGGATTTTAAAAAGAAGTAGTGAAAAATTTAATCAAACTATTGTGATGATTACCCATAATAATGAAATTGCTCAGTTAGCTGATCGTATAGTCCGAATTGAAGATGGAAGAATTTCTAATAGATAGGGGGAAGGGCTTATGATAGCAAATAATAATAGAAAAATTATAGGAAAATTGGCTAATAGAAGTGTGAAATTTAATGGAACAAGAAATATCTTTGTATTAATAACTATTGTATTATCTGTTTCCTTATTAGGTACTATGTCTCTTTCTCAATCAGCAAGGGGACAGAAAATTAAGGGACAGCTAGATATAGTGCAGCATGTTATCTATGAAAATATCAGTGTAGGGCAGATTGAAAAATTAAAAGCCTCTGATGAAATAGATTTCTTAACTCTAGCAAAATTCGGTAATAGTTTTAAAATACAAAACAAAATGATTCGTCCAGTTTATTTTGAAAAGGATACAAAGAGCATAAAAACAAAAGCAATAGTAAAGGGAAGTTATCCAGAAAAATTAAACGAAATTGTAGTAGATAAATCAATGCTAAATTTATATCCTAATTCAAAAAATATTGGAGATTCCATAAAAATAAAGTTTTTGGATGGTAGTGAAGAAGAGTTTATTATTAGTGGGTTTTATGAGGAGGGAAATGAGAATTCCAGTATCTATACAATTTTATTTTCCAAGGAATATTCAGAAAATGGGGAGCAGTTAA
>DAIMNI010000084.1:0-7577 GCA_036720245.1 Tissierellia bacterium
AACTCATGGATTTAGAAAAAGAATGAGTACACCAGGTGGTAGAAATGTTATTAAGAGAAGGAGACAAAAGGGTAGAAAAAAATTGTCAGCATAAGGCCCCAATAAAGGTGGCCTTTTCTTAAATAAGGAGCATTGTAATGGAAAAAAAATTTAGATTAAGGCAAAATGAGGATTTTAAATTAGTCTATAGAGAAGGAAAAAAATATTGGAATAGAAATTTAATATTGTATAAAAGAAAAAATGGACTAGATCATTCTAGAATAGGTTTTTCTATAAATAAAAAATTTGGAGATAGTGTAGAAAGAAATAGAGCTAAAAGACGAATGAAAGAAATTTATAGACTAAATTTAGATGATATTATTAAAGGTTATGATATAATAATAATACCTAGGAAAAATATAATAGAAATTAAACACGAAGAACTGAATAGTGCAATGCTTCATATTTTTAAAATATCTCATCTTATAAGGAGATAGATGATTAGGTGACAAAGATTGTTATATTATTAATAAGGTTTTATCAAAAATTTATTTCGAAGTATATACTAGTTGGAAGACATTGTAGATTTTATCCCACCTGTTCTCAGTATTCTATAGAAGCTTATGAAAAATATGGTTTTCTTAAAGGCTCTTATTTAAGTATTCGGAGAATTTTAAAATGTCATCCATTTAATCCAGGTGGATATGATCCATTAGAATGATTGGAGGTTAGGCTATGAAAGCCTTTTTGGGTAATGTTTTTGGAGGATTATTAAAATTGGTTTTTGATTTAGTATCTAAAATTGGGGTTGAGCCTGAGTATTTTTCATTTTATGCCATGGCTATAATAATTACTACGATTTTATTTAAGCTTATATTATTGCCCATATCGCTACATCAAAGTAAGTCTACTAAAAAAATGAATGAATTACAGCCGAAAATAAAGGAAATTCAAAATAAATATAAAAATGACCCACAGACCCAACAGGCCAAAATGATGGAAATTTATAAGGAAAATAATTATAATCCTATGTCTGGATGTTTAATACTACTAATTCAACTACCTATTATATTAGCCTTTTTTGCCGTTATGAGGGAACCTGCAACTTATGTATTTAAAAGTCAAGCTGCATATAATGCCATAAGTAAAAACTTTTTTTGGATTACAAATTTAGAGAAAGTAGATCCATATTTATGGGGACTACCACTTTTGACTGGGGTAACTACCTATTTACAGACTATACTTATGTCTGCTAATATGCCAGGTGATTCCCAAAATAAATCTTCTCAGAAGTCTATGAATATTATAATGCCACTTATGATGTTTTGGTTTGCAAAATCTTGTCCAGCAGGATTATCATTATATTTATTTATAGGGAATGTATTTCAAATAGTTCAAGAATTATTAGTAAACAGGTCTCTGGGTACAATTAAGGAGGATTTGAAATAATATGAAATCCGTTGTAAAAGTTTCTAAAACTGTTGATGAGGCTATTGGTATTGCTCTAGAGGAGCTAGGAGCTAATAAGGAGGATGTTCATGTAGAGATATTGGAGGAACCAAGTAGGGGACTTTTTGGGTTATTAGGAACGAAAGATGCAGTAGTTAAGGTAACTGTCGTAAATGATCCTGTAGAAAAAGCTGAAAATTTTTTAAACAAATTACTTATATCTATGGGTGTTAAAGGGAATGCTATTGTTAAGAAAGAAAAAAAATGTTTATTTGTAGAAATAGTAAATATATCTTCTTCGGATATGGGAATAGTAATTGGAAAAAGAGGTAGTACTTTAGATGCTATTCAATATTTATTAAGTCTTGCAATTAACAAAAATAGGGACAATTATATTAAAGTAATTATTGATGTAAAAGGATATAGACAAAGAAGAGAGGAAACTTTAATAAGGCTTGCAAATAAAATGGCTACTAAAGCTAAATATAGTCATAGGCCGGTTAAATTGGAACCAATGAATCCCTACGAAAGAAGAATTATTCACTCTGCACTTCAAAATGTAGATGGAATTAATACTTATAGTGAGGGAGAAGATCCTTATAGAAGAGTGGTTATTCAAGCAAAGTAAATTTACTAAAACCCAGTGCTATACTGGGTTTCTTTTATCTAGGAGGCGATTTTTTGGCTGATACTATTAGTGCAATATCTACAGCTATGGGAGAATCAGGTATAGGGATAGTAAGACTTAGTGGTAAGGAAGCTATATTTATTGCAAAAAAGATATTTGTTAGAAATAAAAATAATTCAAAAGAAATAGAAAATAGAAAATTGACCTATGGATATATAGTAGACGGGGATGAAAAGATAGATGAAGTATTAATTGCATTTATGAAAGCACCTTATACCTATACTAGAGAAGATATGGTAGAAATATATTGTCATGGCGGTATTATTCCTGTTAGAAGGATTTTAGAATTAACCCTTAAAAATGGAGCAAGAATTGCTGATAAAGGAGAATTTACCAAAAGGGCTTTTTTAAATGGTAGATTAGATTTATCTCAAGCCGAGGCAGTTATAGATTTAATTAAGGCTAAAACAGATGAATCCTATGATGTATCTTTAAATCAATTAGAAGGCAATTTATCTAAAGAGGTAAGGAAAATTAGGGATATATTATTAAATATAATAGCCCATATAGAGGCTAATATTGATTTTTCTGATGAGGATATAGAGGAAATAGATTATATAGAATTTGAAAAACAAGCCAATTTAGTTAAGGAAAGAATTGATAAACTATTGAGTACAGCTGATAGAGGTAAGGTTTTAAGGGATGGTTTAAATACAGTTATATTAGGAAAACCAAATGTAGGAAAATCTTCTTTATTAAATGCCATACTTAGGGAAAATAGGGCAATTGTAACAGATATACCTGGAACTACTAGGGATATTATAGAGGAATATGTAAATATAGATGGGATACCCCTTAGAATAGTTGATACAGCAGGTATTAGAGAGGCAAAAAATATAGTAGAACAAATTGGAGTAGATAAGGCTAAGGATATGGTAAATAAGGCAGATTTAATTATTGCAGTATTTGATGCTTCTGAAACTTTAACTAATGACGATTTTGATATTATAGATATAATTAAAGACAAAAATGCTATAGTATTATTAAATAAATTGGATTTACCCAATGAATATGATGAAAAGTATTTGCAAAATCTAATACCAAATAAGAAGATAATTACTACATCCATTACTACTGGTATTGGAATTGATAAATTGGAAGATTCTATTAAAAATATGTTTTATAGTGGAGAAATCAATATAGAAAGTGATGCCATAATTAATAATATGAGGCATAAAAATCAGCTTATTAAGGCTAAAAATAATATTTTAGATGCCATTAATGGAATTAAGGCTAATGTGCCAATAGATTGTGTTGAAGTAGATATAAAAGAATGTTGGGACAATTTAGGAGAAATAACAGGGGATGGCATTGGAGAAGATATATTAGATAAGATATTTTCTGAATTTTGCATAGGAAAATAGTTTAAGAGGTGCTAATATGAAGGAAATTAAAAAATTTGTAGCAGGTAATTATGATATTGTAGTAATTGGAGCTGGCCACGCTGGATGTGAAGCAGCTCTTGCTTCTAGTAGAATGGGTATGAAAACTTTGATTCTCACTATAAGTTTGGATTCCATTGGAAATTTGCCATGTAATCCAAATATAGGCGGTACTGGGAAGGGACATTTAGTTAGGGAAATAGATGCATTAGGTGGAGAAATGGCTTTAGTAATAGATAAGTCTTTTATTCAATCTAGAATGTTAAATACCTCTAAAGGACCTGCAGTACATTCTTTAAGGGTTCAGGCAGATAAGAGAAAATACCATGAGGAAATGAAAAAAGTACTAGAAGATGAGCCAAATCTTGTATTGCAGCAAGGTGAAGTAGTAGAAATTATTGTAGAAAATAATATAATAAAGGGAGTAATGACTAAAACTGGAGCTATTTATAATGCTAAGGCTGTAATTTTAGCTACTGGCACCTATTTAAAGGGTAGAATTTTTATGGGAGAAGTAAATTATTCTAGTGGACCTGGAGGTTTGGCCCCAGCTAATTACCTTTCTAATTCATTAGAAAAATTAGGCATAGATTTAAGGCGGTTTAAAACAGGTACTCCTGCAAGGGTTCATGGAGATACCTTAGATTATTCTAAAATGGAAATTCAACCTGGTGATGAAGAAATTGTACCCTTTTCTTTTTTAAATATGGGGAAAAATTTTGATATGAAGCAAGTTCCCTGTTATTTAACTTATACTACAGAAAGGACTCATGAAATTATAAGGGAGAATTTATATAGATCTCCCATGTATTCTGGAGAAATAGAAGGTGTAGGTCCAAGATATTGTCCCTCTATAGAGGATAAGGTAGTAAGATTTTCTGATAGAAAAAACCATCAGGTATTTATTGAACCAGAGGGTTTAAGTACTAAGGAAATGTATGTACAAGGGGTGAGCTCTACTCTCCCAGAAGAAGTACAATTTAAAATGTATAAAACCATAATAGGATTGGAAAATGTTCAATTTATGCGTTCAGCCTATGGTATAGAATATGATTGTATAGATCCTAGAATATTAAAAAGGACTCTAGAACATAAGGAAATTAAAAATTTATTTTTTGCAGGCCAAATAAATGGTTCCTCTGGATATGAAGAAGCAGCAGCACAAGGTTTAATTTCCGGAATTAATGCAGCGTTAAATATTAAATGTGAAGAACCATTTATATTAGATAGATCTGAGGCCTATATAGGAGTATTAATAGATGATCTAGTTACTAAGGGTACTAATGAACCCTATAGAATGATGACATCTCGTGCAGAGTATAGATTAACCTTAAGACAGGATAATGCTGATTTAAGATTGACAGAAAAGGGATATAAAATAGGTCTTGTAACAGAAGAGCGATATAAAATTACTATGAGAAAAAAGGAAATGGTAGAAAAAGAATTAAATAGATTAAAAAAGGTACAATTAACGCCTACAAAGGAAATAAATGAAGTATTAGAAAAATTAGGTAGTGTGCCTCTTAAAACTGGCACAAGTCTATATGATTTAATTAAAAGACCAGAACTAAAATATGAGGAATTAGAAGTATTAGATAAGGATAGAGAAGCTTTACCAAGAGAAATAAGGCTTCAGGTGGAAACTCAAATTAAATATGATGGCTATATTAAAAAGCAAATGATACAAATTGAACATTTTAAAAAGTTAGAATCAAAAAAGTTAGAATCAAATCAGGATTACAATGAGATAAAGGGTTTAAGTAATGAGGCTAAGCAAAAATTAAATGAAATTAAACCAGATTCTGTAGGTCAAGCCTCTAGAGTTTCAGGAGTATCTCCTGCAGATATTAATGTAATATTAATCTATTTGGAGCAGAAACGAAGGAGAGGGGCAAAGGATGATTAATGTAAATACTTTAATAGATATGGCAGAAGAATTAGATATAAAATTAGATGAAAACCAAATTGAAAAATTTATATTATATAAAAAGCTATTACAGGAATGGAATGAAAAGATTAATATTACCTCTATTACAGAGGATAGTGAAATAGATATAAAGCATTTTATAGATAGTATTGTACCTATAAAAACAGGTTTACTTAATGGAAAACTTAAAGTAATAGATATAGGCACAGGAGGAGGTTTTCCTGGTATACCTTTAAAGATTTTAAATGAAGATTTAGATATATTATTATTAGACAGTACTAATAAGAAGATTAAGTTTTTAGATGAGGTAATTGAGAAATTAGAATTAAAAAATATAAAGGCTTATCATGGAAGAGCTGAAGAATTAGGTAGAGATACTAAATTTAGAGAAAAATATGATATAGCCATATCTAGAGCTGTAGCATCTTTAGACACTCTTTCTGAATATGCACTCCCCTTTGTAAATATAGGTGGATATTTTATATCTATGAAAGGCCCCGATATAGAAGAAGAGTTAAAACTTGGGGAAAATGCTATAAATGTCTTAGGTGGCAAAATTAAAACCATAGAGAAAGTACAATTACCTAATACAGATATAATACATTCTTTGATAATTATAGAGAAAACAAAAGCTACTCCGACAAAATACCCAAGAGCAGGAGGTAAACCAAGGAAAAAACCCCTGTAATTAGGGAGAATTTGTCGTTAAATACTTTGGGAAATAAGAAGGAAATAATAAATATTTATTGAATACTATAGTATATTTAATTATAAATGGGGAGAGGGATTAAATGGGCAAATCAGAATTAGAAATTAGAAATATTCCAATTAGTTCAATTAAACCAAATCCGTATCAGCCAAGAAGGGATTTTAACAAAAAGTCTTTAGAAGAATTAAGTCAATCTATTAAATCTTTTGGAGTATTACAGCCTATAAGTGTGAGAAGATTACAAAATGAAAATTATGAATTAATAGCAGGTGAAAGAAGATTAAGGGCATCGGAATTAGCAGAACTCAATGAAATCCCAGCAATAGTATTGGAATATAAGGATAATGAATCTGCAATGATAGCATTAATAGAAAATTTGCAGAGGGAAGATTTAAATTTTATTGAAGAAGCAGAAGGATTTAACAATCTAATACTAGATCATGGTTTTACCCAAGGGGAATTAGCAAAAAAAATGGGAAAATCCCAATCAACTATTGCAAATAAATTAAGACTATTAAAACTACCAGAAGATATTAAAAGAAGTTTAATAGAATATGATTTGACTGAAAGGCATGGACGAGCCCTTTTAAAACTACCAGATGATGAATTACGGCAAGAAGTCTTAAATAAAATTATAAAAAACGGATTAAATGTTAGTAAAACTGAAGATTTAGTAAGTGATATTCTAAATGATCTAACAACTGTAGAAGAAAAGGAAAAGAAACAAAATATTAAAGCAATGATAAGTACAAAAATATACTTAAATACTATTAAAAAAGCCTATACTGCAATCAAGGATAGTGGGGTAGATGCAAAGTATAAGGAAAAGGATATGGGAGATTTTGTAGAAGTAACAATTAAAATTCCTAAGAATTGAAAATGTTTCATGTGAAACATTTTCAATTCTTTTTTTATGAAGTAATAAGAACGCAACTCCTATGATGGGGACATTCCTCAAAAAGATAGACATACGATGGGGACATTCCTCAGAAAGCTCGACATACGATGGGGACATTCCTCAGAAAGCTCGACCGTCTTGCAAGAGGTGTGTCCCCTAACCTTAAACAGAGGTGTGTCCCCTGACTTTATCATAACTATTGTGGTTGCCCAGACATATTTGGGAAGAACGCACCTCCGATTCAAGATTCGTGAATTCTCACGACACGGGGGAAAAATGGTATAAAGGTATGGAATAATAAGGTAGGAGATGATTTTTTGTCTTATTTCTATAATTATTCTTGATTGACCTTGAAGTATCCAAAGAATCCAAAGAATCCAAAGAATCCACACAAACCAAACCATTTAGAGTTTTTCGTATATAATGCTAGTGGTATACTTAAAAATCCTATTAGACCTAAATAAGCTAGTTTATTTACTTTCTTAACCCTCTTTTTCATAAATAATTCTCCTCGTATAATATGTTTAGAACTACTTTTTTAGGGT
>DAIMNI010000085.1:0-7552 GCA_036720245.1 Tissierellia bacterium
CTATTTATTCTTTCACCTGGAGCATCTCAAGTGGTTTTTTCTTGTTTACCCTTCCCTATAGCCAGTATTAAACCAACAATAGTTCCCAATAAATATCCCAATTAAAGTTAGGATAATATTTTCCATAAATAATGATTTTCTTACTTCCTTCTCTTTTACTCCTAAGACCCTTAAAATTGCAACATCTAGGGTTCTTCTTAAAACCATTATAAAACTGAGTATACCTGCTATTACAATGGAGAGTATAAATGTTATTGGATATAAGACTTCAAGTAGGGATAGATTTTTTTCCAGTGGTTCTATTACATTTGTTAGTTCCCCGTCCCATAGCCTTAATTCAAGTGGATAATCCCTAAAGGAATTATCTAAAACTATTTTTCTTAGTTCTTCTTTTCTTTCCATCAACTCCTTATTTTTCTCTGGTTTAAATTCAAGTTCAATTTTATTATAATAAACTTTTCTTTCAAGAATATTTAATACACTTATTGGATAGATAAATAATTCTTCATCATCCATTGTAGAATGTCCATAATAATCTTTGCTACTATCAACTCCCTGAAAATTTCCTATAATTGTGCCATAGGATTCTAATAATATTGGTCGATTTTCTGAATTTGGTTTTAAAAATATTTTATCTCCTAATTCAAGATCAAAATGCTCCATTGCTTTATCAGATACTAACATAGAAAAGCCTTCTTTTCCTTCTTCATCTGCAATAATTTGTTTATGACTCTTAGTATTATCACTAGTATAGATATAAGTCTTGTCTAAATCCTCTAATGAATAACCTTCCATAAAATTTAATTCCGTAAGCTGTATAATTCCATCAGGACTATTTAGGCTTTTATTACTGGCATTTACTACAAACTTTGGGTCATCTGTTATAAAATGAACCTTATCCTTTTCTCCAATCTCATATTTTGATATAGTCCCATCCCTATTTATATATAATTCATCATAAATCATTAGTGCTATGGACTCATAATCTTCAACTAATTCTGTTTCCATTAAATCATCTATGTTTTTTCTATCTATTAAACCTGTTCCTTCCTTTGTAGTTCCAGACTTCGCCACTATATCTCCTGTTATAATATAGTCTTTATAGGCTTTTTCTATAAGTTCATTATTTTTAATATTTAAGTAATTCATCCATAGTAATGAAAAGGTAAATATTCCAGCCAATACTATTAAAAGCATGGAAGTTACTTTGGAGCGTAGGGTATGATTTAATGAAAATCTTTTTAATGCTTTTTGACTGTTTTTTGTTAATATCTGTTTATCTTCCTTTATATGCTGTTTTTTATTATTTTCTGATTGCTTGGTATATGTTTCAGTTTCAGTTGATATAGTAGTGGCTTTAGCCATTTCATAACTTTCAACTTCCCCTTGTGCAACTTTTTTTCTTTTATTATCATTTATTAAGTCTATAACAGATGCATTTTTAAGTTGCTTAATTCTAATTAATAGCATTATCATAAATGGAATCATAGATAGAAGTATAAATAAAACAAGGTGTTTTATATCCAATCCTGAATTAATAATCCTTTGTGATTCCCCAGCTAATTCTCCTAATAATTCTGCTGATTTTTCTATGGCATTTTTGTAGCCTATATAACCTCCAATTACTGATGCAATACTACCAAATATAATTAGTGTCTGTATTAAATGTTTTCCACTAACTTTAGCTGGGATTCCCAAAGCTCTTTCTATTGCATAATTAAGCTTGTGTCCATCTACATATACATACACTACAAATCCTTGTATTAGTATCAAAAGTATACTAAAAAGTAGCAAGCTTATTGCTGTAGATCTTTTAATGGGTGCAGAAGTTTCTAAAAAGTTTTCTATATTATTTACTACAAAATTTATCTTATATCCTAATTCCTCTAATGATTCTTTATACTTTTCTATAAAAGCTGATTCATCCTCTGGATTTTTTAAGACAAAACTATATAAATGAGGATATATAAAAGGTATTGGTTCATCTAATCCCCTAGTATATCTACCAAATTCTATAGGTATAGTACTTTCTGGAATATACATAGTATCGGAATAGGCTGTGGGATATACATTTGATTCAAATATACCTACTACTTCAAATGATTTAGGTTCACTTGTATAATATGTCTTCCATTCTTTCTTGTCTTTTTCTGAAAACAAAGCACCACCATATTCAGAATCTCTCATTGTAATCTCAAGCTTATCTCCAATATTTATATCATACATTTCAGCTAAAAGCTCCTGTATTATGATTACATGATTTTGATTTTCATTGTCCTCATTATTAATCCAGCGCCCTTCAACAAGATAAAAATCATTTGAACCATCCTGGACTTCTAACATTGCTGTCATATCTTTAGTGCCTATAAGATCATAGGAAACTATATTTTCGTTGATGAAATCTATTTCTTCCTTGATAATTTTAAACTGGGGATCATTCCAATCTATAGAGCCACTATCATCTAATTCTATATAAAGTGGTCCGCCTTCATAAAGAGGTTTAGCAAATGTTCCTGAACTAATAGTTCTCTCAAAAACTGCCCTAAAAATATATTTCTTTCCTGGTTCCAATTCAAACAGATCGTCTATTATATCATCATTGATATATTCATACTTTTCTCCTGTTACTATAGAATGGGATAAAAAACCTATATGATGTTCCTGATCATATTTATACATAATGTCCCCTTCTATAAAATTTGGAACCCCTGCCAATATATCTGTAACCTTAACAGCTAATAATGAACCTTCATAAATATCTTCAGCCTGTTTAGATTTATATGCTTCCTTAATCTCTCCAACAAATATAAGGTCAAGCGAATTTTCACCTGTAGATTGACCAAAAGAAGGAGTATTCCTTCTAGTTTTATATAGTCCGTCTATTACCCCTATAGTATTCCTTCTATTATCTTCAAAGTCTATCATTAGGTCTCCAGCGATAATTTCTTGAGCTTCTTTAACATCATAATTATCATTATTCCAAGTTATGGTCCCAACACTTCTATAATACCTACTAATATCGTTAATCTCTCTATTAATTATAAAAAATTGGCTAATGCTTGATATAAATAGATTTGATGCTATTAGTAGTATAATGAGAAGTAGTATTCCTTTTAAAGGTCGTCTAATATTGGATTTATGGATTGGGTTTTTCATGGGTATCACTCTCCTTGTCCCCAAGTTTCTATTTTACATTTTTAATAGTTCCATCCTTTATTCTCCACACATGATCTGAGGCCTCTGCAATTTCCATATCGTGGGTTACTATAATAACGCAAAAACCTTCTTCATGGGCCAACTGCTTTAATATATCTATAATTCTATCACTATTTTCATCATCTAAATTTCCTGTAGGTTCATCGGCTAGAATTACCTTTGCTCCTGTGGCTAAGGTTCTGCCTATGGCTACCCTTTGTTGTTCACCTCCAGATAAATTAGATGGGTATCTGGACTGTTTGTCCCCATCTATTCCAATGGAATTTAATACTTCTTGTCCCTTTTCTATGGCTTCTTCTTTAGGTATTCCCTTATATTCCATGGGAAAGCTTACATTTTCTAAAGCTGTTAGTAGAGGAAATAGTTGAAATGCTTGAAATATCATGGATACATTGTCCCTACGATATTCATCTAAATCCATATCCTTTAAATCCTTTCCATTGAGGAAAATACTTCCCTCAGTTGGTTCATCTAGTCCTGCCATAATGGATAGTAAAGTAGTTTTCCCACTACCTGAAGGACCTACTATTGCATTTAATTTCCCCTCTTCAAATGTACAATTTATATCCTTTAATACATCCTTGTCTGCACCTTTGTATCTATAATATATATTCTCCAATTCTAATCTTGCCATATAGATTCCCTCCCCTTATTCTTTTACTTGTAGCATTTCTAGTGGCTTTTTATTAGTAACTTTCCATATGCTAAGTATTAGACCTATTATGGTCCCCAATAAATACCCACCAATTATATTTGCATATTTAACTAAAGGAATAGAATATGAGCTTGAAGTAATTATTATCATAATAATAGTAGCTATAATTATCCCAATTAAAGTTAGGATAATATTTTCCATAAATAAGGATTTTCTTACTTCCTTCTCTTTTACTCCTAAAACCCTTAAAATTGCCACATCTAGTGTCCTTCTTAAAACCATTATAAAACTAAGTATGCCTGCTATTATAATGGAAAGTATAAATGTTATGGGATATAGGACTTCAAGAAGTGATAGGTTCTTTTCTAATGGTTCTATTACATTGGTTAGTTCTCCATCCCATAGTCTTAATTCAGTTGGAAATTCATTAAATGGATTATTAGCAACTATTTTTCTAAGTTCATCTTTTCGCTCCATTAGCTCTTTGTTTTTTTCGGGATTAAATTCAAACTCTAATTTATTATAATAAAGTTCTTCTTCGATAGCTTCTAGTGCACTTATTGGATAGATAAACAAACTAAAATCTTGCTGAATTAGAGGATATCCGTAAAAATCTTTTCCCATGTCGATTTCTTTAAATGTTCCTACAATTGTTCCATAGGATTTTATTGATAAATTTCTGACCTTTGGATTTGGTTCTAAAAATATTTTATCTCCTAATTCAAGGTCAAAATGCTCCATTGCTTTATTAGATGCCAGTACTGGAAAACCTTCCTCCCCTTTTTCATCTATAATAATTGGATCATGTATATTGGAATAATCTCCAATATATTCCCTGTCAAAATCATTTAATGAATAATCTTCCATAAAATCTAACTCAGTAAATGCCATATCCGTATCATCACTGCTATAGTTTTTATTATTTGCATATACTACAAATGTGGGCCTTCTCGTAAAAAAATGAATAGTATCTTTTTCTCCTGTTTCATATTTTCTTACTACTCCATCTCTTTTTATATATAACTCCTTATAATACATTTCTACTATAGCTACATAATCTTGAACTAGTCCTGTATTAAATAGATTTTCTATATGTTTGCCGTTAATAGGACCTGCTTCTACCCAAGAACTTTCATCATCTTTTGTTATTATATCTGCTGTAATTGCATTTTCTTTATAAACCTTATCAATAAGATCATTATTCTTAATGTTTAGGTAATTCATCCATAATAGTGAAAAAGTAAATGTTATAGCTAATATTACAAGAAGTATTGAAGTAAATTTGGAACGCAAAGTATGATTTAGTGAAAATATTTTTAAAGACTTTTTACTATTCTTTATTACTATATGTTTATTATCTTCCATAGTTCTTTTTTCATTATTCATTGTTTCTTTAACTTTTTTCATAACTTCTGTATGAACTTTTTCCTCATAGGCTAGTTCTGTTGATATAGTAGTAGCTTTAGCTACCTCAAAGCTTTCATCTTGAGCTTCTTCTTGCAATATCTTCTTCTTATTATTATTGATTAATTCTATAACAGATGAATTTTTAAGTTGTCTAACCCTGATTAATAACATCGCTATAAAAGGGATTATAGATATAAGAGTAAATAAAATAAAGTATTTAATATCTAATCCTGAATTAATAGTCCTTTCAGTAGTCTCAACTAAATCTGCTAATAATTTTACTGATTTCTCCATAGCATTTTTATAGCCCATGTAGCCTCAAATCATTGATACAATGCTACCAGATATAATTAAAGGCAATATTAAATGTCTACCACTAACTTTAGCTGGGATTCCTAAAGACCTTTCTATTGCATAATTAAGCTTATGTCCATCAGTATATGTATAAATTATAAAACTCTGTATCAATACCAAAAGTATGCTAAACAATACAAAGCTTATTGTAGCAGATCTTTTAATTGGTTTTGAAGCACCTAAAAAGCCCTCTGCATTGTTTATTACAAATTTTAATTCGTATCCTAGTTCTTCTAAAGGGCTTTTATACTTTTTAACAAATTCTAATTCATCATTTGCGTTTTTTAAAACAAAGCTATATAAATGGGGATAAATAAAAGGTATTGGCTCATCTAATCCTTTAGTATATCTACCAAGTTCTATAGGTATGGTGCTTTCTGGAACATACATATTTCTGAATAAGGAATATGGCCTAACATTTGATTCAAAAATACCTACTACCTCAAAGGATATAGGCTCACTAGTATGATAAGTTCTCCATTTTTTATGGTCCTTCTCCGATGCTAAAACTTCACCATATTCAGAATCCCTCATCTTTATTTCAAGCCTATCTCCAATATTAATTTCATGCATATTTGCAATGGTCTCATGTATTACCACTACATGATTTTGATTTTCATTGTCCTCATTGTTAATCCATCGTCCTTCTACAAGATAGTAATCTTTTGTGCTATCTTGAGTTTCTGGAATTAATGTCATATCCTTGGTACCTCTAAGGTTATATGAGATTATATTTTCATTGATAAAATCAATATCCTCCCTAATGATACTAAACTCTGGATTATTCCAATCTATTAAACCATTATCATCTAATTCTATATAAAGTGGACCTCCCTCATAAAGGGGTTTTATAAAAGAACCTTCATTGAATTGTTCTTCTATAAATGTTCTAAATAAATATTTTTTCCCTGGTTCTAGCTCAAATAATTCATCTATTATATCATCATTTATATACTCATTTTTTTCTCCTGTTGTTAGAGAGTGAGACATAAAGGATATATGATGTTCCTTATTATAAAAATATGATGAATCTCCTTCTATAAAATCAGGAATTCCTGCTAGAATCTCATTGACATTAGTAACTAATATTGATCCTTGATATATATTATCAGCACTTCGAGATTTATATGCATTGCTAATCCCTCCAATAAATATAAGTTCCTCTAAATATGCACCTTCGAATAAAGCCCTAGTACGTGAATGTCTTTCCATACTATATAATCCATCTATAGTCCCTACAGTATACCTTATGCCATTTTCAAAATCTACCATTGAATCCTTGGTGATAATTTCCTGAGCCTCCTTAATATTATAATTACCATCACTTGTAATTATTGTTCCAATACTTCTATAATACTTACCAATATTATCTATCTCCCTATTAATTATAAAAAATTGGCTAATACTTGATATAAATAGATTTGAAGCAACTAGTAGCATAATGAGAAGTAGTATTCCTTTTAAAGGTCGTCTAATATTGGATTTATGGATTGGGTTTTTCATGGGTATCAACCTCCTTCTTTCAGCTACAAATATTTAATGTTATCCATTAATTAACTGATTTTTATTAATAGTGTGCCTAGGTAGTTTTACTACCTAGGCACACTAAGTTGTACGCCCTAGCAACAGTTACCCTCTATAAAATACGTTTTGTGAAGAATAATATTCCATATTATCCCTCATATCTACCCTACTAATGTTGTGTTTTGATGAAGAAATTGATTCAAATGGTAATCCACCAGAATCGCATCTACAGGTGCATGTACAAGTGCATATTGACCAAGCACAAACACATGATGCATAAGATTCTATAGTGTTGAATCTTTTAGCTTTGCGAAGCTTCATGGTATCCCTCCTTCCTTTTCATACACCCTATCCATAATCTAATGTCAATTACCTAAGGAAAGTATAGAGAGTATA
>DAIMNI010000086.1:0-7543 GCA_036720245.1 Tissierellia bacterium
TACGATGGGGGACATTCCTCAAAAAGCTCGACCGTCTTGCAAGAGGTGTGTCCCCTTACCTTAAACAGAGGTGTGTCCCCTAACCTTAAACAGAGGTGTGTCCCCTGCATTGAAGACAGTCCTTGCAGCAAAGATGCACCAAGGAGAACCGTCCCTGCTGGCGCATGTACGATTTGTTCCCCTATGCCCTATCATAATCCCCCAGTTTCTCTAATATATTATAAAGAAACTGGGGGTTGTTATATGAAGCGAAAATCTAAATCCTTTCAATTGTATTTGATACATCAAGGCATCTTATGTTTGGCAGATGCCTTTCATTTTATTGCTATTACATCTCAGTTGATTAGTATCACTGGTTCTGGCATATATGCTAGTTTTACAATTATTTTAACTCCCATTAGTAGCTTTTTGTTTTCTCCTGTGGCTGGTATTTTAGGAGATAGATTGAATGAGAAATATTTGATTATAATTCTTATGCTTTTTAAATCCACTATGGCTTTATTATTTTCCTCTAGCTCTAATATAATCAATATTTATATTTTAATGCTAATTCTTTCTATAATTGAAATAATCTCCAATCCCCTTCGCAAAAAAATTATTGTAAATTTACTAGATTCTAAGGATATATTAATTGGGAATTCCATATTGTCTGGGGTCGCTGGTTTTATGTTTATGGTAGGCCCTGTAGCTTCAGGATTTCTTATTGATAGATTTGGTATAGCTTTAGTTTTTAAAATAAATAGTATATTGTATTTTTTATCTGGAATGATTTTACCTTTTATTAAAATAAAGTCTCAAAAAAGTATAAGTAAAAATAAAAATATAATTAAAGCCAATAGGGAGGCTCTAAATTATCTAAGGTTAAATCCTAATATTAAAAAGTTAATTCTAATTAGTACGATTTTAAGCCTAAATATAGCCTCTATTAATATTGCCTTCTATCCCTTTGTATTTGATATATTAAAAATTAATGAAAAAACTTGGGGAATTATGATGTCTATTTTTTATGGTTCTAGTTTATTTGCCATGTATATTTCTATAAATTTAAATGGTATTATAAAAAGGCTAGATTTATTTTTCTTATATTTTTCTTTAATTATTATTTCCTTTTGTTGGCTATTCTATGGTCTATTAGAATATCTCCCCTTGATAATGGCAGTTCAATTTATAGAAGGAGTATTTATTTCCCTTTTTACCATGGTTTTAAATAGCAAAATTCAAGTTCTTACTAATAGGAATTATTTGGCTCGGGTAGCAGCTATAAATGATGTTTTTATTAATTTTGGGAAACTAATTTCTGCAATACTTAGTTATTCCCTATTGGTATTTCTCCCTGTTCAAATTCTATTTATATTCAATTTTATAATTTTATTTTCATATACTTTATATTTATTATCACCAAAATTTATATGGAAAATATAATATTATAGGCCTATTTTGTATCTAAAATAGATCTAATATTTTAAAAAGGTGATAATATTGAATAAAATTAATCAAAGCCAGGCCCCTATATTTGAAGCCTTAGAAAAATATATAAATGACAATGTAATCCCTTTTCATGTGCCAGGCCATAAACAAGGCAGAGGTATAGAAGAATTAAGGGATTTTGTAGGGGAGAGAATTCTCCAAATGGATGTAAATGGTATGGCAGATTTAGATTATTTTAATAATCCTACAGGGGTAATATATGATGCAGAAAAATTATTTGCAGAGGCTTTTCATGGAAAAGAGGCCTTTTTTTTAGTAAATGGCACTACTTCGGGAATTCAAGCTATGATTATGAGTTTATGCAGTCCAGGGGATAAAATTATACTTCCACGAAATGCCCATCGTTCAGCTATAAGTGGGATTATATTAAGTGGTGCCATGCCTATTTATGTAGAACCAGAAATAGAGGAAAACTTAGGCATAGCACATGGGGTAGATCCAAAGGCTGTAGAGGCTCAGATTAAATTAAATCCCGATGCTAAGGCTATTTTTTTAGTTAGTCCTACTTATTATGGCTATACCTCTAATATAAAAAAAGTTGTAGAAATTGCACAAAAATATAATATGGAAGTAATAGTAGATGAGGCCCATGGTTCCCATATGTATTTCCACAAAAGTTTTCCTAGAACTGCTATGGATATGGGGGCTAATATGTCAGCAATTAGTATGCACAAAACTGGTGGTTCCCTAACTCAAAGTTCTGCCTTATTAATGGGAAATAGTAGGGTTTCTACAAAAGAAATGCGAGAGATTTTAAATTTATTATTTACTTCCAGTGCCTCTTATTTATTATTATCTTCTTTGGATTTGGCACGGAAACAAATGGCCCTTCATGGCAGGGAGATCTTAGAGAGGGTTTTAGAATTATCCCGCTGGGCAAGGGAGGAATTAAATAAAATAGATGGAGTATATGCCTTTGGGCGAGAATTAACCGGAAAGCCTGGTTCTGTGGATTTTGATGAAAGCAAATTAGGTATTAATATTCGTTCCTTAGGCTACACAGGATATGAAATGGAAATGAAACTACGCCGGGAATACAATATTCAAATAGAATTTGCAGATTTAAATAATATACTTTTAATAATTAGTCTAGGGGATAGAAAAGAAGATTTACAAGCTTTAATAGATGCTTTAAGGGATATATCTAAAAAAAGTAAAATTAGGGATTATGGGAAAGTAAATCCTATGCCTAAGTTTTCCAAGACCCTAATTCTTCCAAGGGAAGCTTATTATATGAATAAGATTAGGGTAAAATTAGAAGATGCTATAGGGAAAATTTCAGGGGAAATAATAATGGCATATCCCCCAGGCATACCTATAATTACCATGGGGGAATTGATTACAAAGGATATTGTAGATTATATTAATATATTGAAAAATGAAGATTGTGAGCTACAAGGTGCCAAGGATAATAGTTTAGATACTATTATGATTGTGGAGTAGATGGAATCTGCATCTTTTCTTTTAATTCCTCCACTATATTTACTGGCACTAATTCCTTCTCACTTGGTCTTAAGTTTTCGTATTCTATTAGGGCATCCATTAGGCCTTCTTCGTCCTCTTCCTCTAGATTTTCTACTTTGTTGCTAAATTCTAGGGCTCTTGATATATCTTCTTCCTGTGGGGTTTTTGTGGCATATATATTGTTTAAATAATCTCTTACTATAGAAATACCATAGTCTGAATTTGGTGCCCATTTGCCACCTAAATCCTCCACATAATTAACTTTTCCTGCCCATGAGGCAGTGGAAGTTTTATACCATCTAGCATGGGGGTCCCCTATAGGTTCTACACCACAGTAAATTCCCATATGATTAAAATGTGCCCTTACCCCATCGTCTAGGGTTTCGAAGATCTCATGATCATAGGTATTGTCTCCTATAGGTTCTAGGATTTTTATTCCTGCCCAATTATTCATCTCTGGCTTTACTTGTCCAGTATATCTACCGTAGCTAGTCTCCTTTGCAGCTTGGGCATAGAGGATTTCTGGATTTATGCCAGTTAATTCTCCATAAGCCCAATAAAATTCTGCCACATCTACAAATCTTTTATGGGCACCACTTTTTATAGCCCAAGCCTGTGCTTGACGCATATCTGCCTTGCTACTAGTTTTAATAGGTGTTTTTAAAGATTCTATTTTCTTTTCTATATTGATTAATTTTTCTATTTTTTCTTGTGGTATATTGGCCTCTTCTTCTGGTTTTAAACCATTATAAATACTTCTAGCCTGTTCCATTTTAACCTTTTCCTCTGCCACTATTTTAGTGATTTCTGTGGCATTAGGAAGTTCATCTACTAATTTTATAAATTGTTCTTCTTTAGTTAGAACTATTGGCTTTTCCTCTGGTTTTTCTTCTGGCTCTTCCACTTCAAAAATATCCTTATAAATCAAACTAAGTATCTTGGCTGTTTCAGCTCTAGTGATATTATTTTGAGGGCGAAATTCCCCATTATCATACCCTTCTATATATTCTAGATTTGCCATTATATTTACATAATCCAAAGCCCAATTGCCTATTTTATCTTTATCCTTAAAATCAATCTTATTTTCATAAATTTCCTCATCTAATTTAGAGGCTATGGAAAGTATTTTTGAAGCTTCCTGTCTTGTAATAAGACCATCCACTCTTATGGTATTGTCCTCATATCCATCAATATATCCAGCTAGTACAGCTTTTTGTATATCTTCATAAAAGGGATCTTCTTCGTCTATATCCAAAAATTCTATTTCAGCTAGTTCCTCATATTCAAAAATATTGTTTACAGCCTTTATAAATTCTCCCCTAGTAATACTATTGTCAGGTCTGAAATTCCCATCAGAATAGACATACATGGCCCCTTTTTCCAGTAGCTGGGCAATATAATCCTCCGCCCAATGCTCCTTTATATCCGACACTTCGGCCAAGGAAATTGTACTACTAAAAATTATGCTTAATACAATTACTAAATATAATACTCTATACCTTTTTTCCAAACATTTCTCCCCCTTATTAGATTATATAGATGATTTATTATAGCATCTTTTTATTACGACTATATTACAACCCTTTTACAAGCTCGAGAATTAGAGACAGTCCGGGGCTACTACTGATGCAAAAGGAACCGTCCCTAGTGCACTACAGTTTCTGTCCACAATTCCCACAAAAATTCCCTTCCCCTGTCTTCTCTCCACAATTAGGGCAGAAATTTGGCTTTTCACCACCTTGAGATGGGGCCTTGACGTCGTCCATATTTTTCATCATTTCTTTAGCCACATTCATTCCTATCATCATACCTGCCATATCTGTTGCTGCTCCTCCTCCTTTTACTTTGCCAGAGGACATGCCTTCGGTCATGGATATTTGTTGGAATCTTCCTAAATCTCCTACCATGCTATGGGAGGCAGTTTTATTTATCATTTCTTGAATTTCTTCTGGATAATTAAAGCTAATTATATTAAATCCTGTAATGGTCATACCATTATTCATTATTTCCATATCTAAATCTTCCTGAATTCCCTTGGCTATTTCAAAAGAATTAGCCTGAAGATTAAACATATCTTTTCCTTCTTTTACAATCCATTTCATCAATAATTGATCTAATATAGAGGTAATTCTAAGTTTTACATCTTCCACTAGATAGGATTGTTTTACCCCTGCAATTTTATCTATTAATCTAATATAGTCATTTACTTTAAAGCTAAAAGTACCATTGGCTCTAATTGGCATTCCACCAGGTAGACCCATAGTTGGAATATTTATGGCAGATTTAGTACCCCATTTTACTATGAATTCTTTAGTATTTACAAATAATACTTCTGCCCTCATCCCAGTATTAAATCCAAATTTAAATCCTTTTAGTGTAGATAAAAAAGGTATAATTTGAGATTCTATATCGTATTCTCCATCGTCTTCAAAAATTCCCTCGATTTTCCCATTATATAAAAAGATTGCATCTTGACCTGGTCTAATAATTAATTTACTGCCCTTTTTTATCTCCCTATTAGTCCATTTCCAAAATATCATATCATCTCTAAATTCTTCCCATTCTACTACATTGGCAAATTGTCTTTTAAACATATTTTCTCCTCCTTATATTAAAAACTACCTCTACTTCCACTATGGGAATGGCCTCCTGATGTGGTTCCACCACCGCCACCACCGCCAAAGCCTCCCCCTCCCGAAGAACTTTTATTGGAAGGTTTTCTAGTCTTTGTGACAGAAGTTCTTAAATAATTATCCCGTCTATTAACTACTTTTGAATTACTAAAATTCATATAAGTCCCTTGGGATACTGTTACTTTTCCCCCTGAACTATAGGCCATGCTTCCTACTATTATTCCTGCAATTCCAAGTGAAACTACAATTTGAAACCACAGATTAAAAAGTATATTTTCTGGATCTACATTAGGTTTAATTCCCATATATTTAGAGCCTATTTTAATGAATTTTTCAAAGGCTATATAATAGTCTCCACTGGATAAATAGGGGTTAATCTTATTTCGGATTAGATCCAATCTATAATCACTTAAATATTTTTCAGCCTTATAAAATCCTGCCAAATACACTTCTCGATTTTCCATATCTATGGTGATTATGGCCGTATTCCCATGGGGTTTATCATAGCCTAAGGCCATATCATCATAAAAATCTTCCATATATTTTACTACATCTTTTCCTTTAGGATCATCTGTAGTCAATATTATAAAATCTGTTTCCCGCTTTTTTACTATATTTTTCTGCTATTTTCTCCAATTCTTCTACTTCGTTTTTTCCTAATAAATTGGCATAATCATATACCCTTTGCTTGGAATTTGAGGCCTCTGCAAGGCTTATAGATAGAATCAATATAAACATTAATAAAAACGCCGTTTTCCTTCTCACCATAAAACACCTCCTATGGCAAAGGCTAGTATTTTAAGAAAGATAAAAGTTCCCCCAGCTATTCCTCCAAACCAAGTGGCCACCCTTTTAAAGCTAATAGGAGGTTTACCTACTACTTTGCCTGTTTGCCCATTCATGGCAAAAGTATGCTCTGAGTTTTCATAATCATAATATACCATCCATACTGGAAGTAGTGTATAATATGCATTTACTTGTCTAGTATCTATATTTTTACTATTGTATCTTACAGTAGAATAGCCTGTAATAGTGGAATCTACATAGGAATGTATATATTTTTCTGCAATATAACCTGCTAAATATGGGGTTTTAAATTCTTTTAAATTATTATAATTGTAGGGTTCTAGTTTATCCATTAACTCATCGTTCATCTTTTCTGAGGCATCTACTGGCAATTTTACATAGTCTAAATTTATATCCCTATATACATCGTAATGCTTGGTTTCTGTATAAATATAATCTCCCCTAGTATAGGTTCTTACCCTGGTACAGGCAGCATTTGCCTGCACTTTAGAGTTTAAATCATATAACCAAAAAGGCACATATATACCTGTAATGTTTTTTATCCTATCAGCAGTCATAAAACCCTTAGGAGTAAGTTTTCCATTTTTAGCCCAAGATTTAAAAGACTTCATGGCTTCTTCTTTGCTAATTTGAAATGGTATCACCCTAGCAGGTGCCATTTTACCGCTTAATCTATCTCCTAAAACCACTCCTGCACCGCAAAAACTACAGGTAGTAGCAGTGGTGTCCTCGTCTGTAATAATTACAGCACCACAGTTTTTACAATGATATTCCTTTCCATCTTCTTCAGAGAAAATGGCCCTTATATTTTCTTCGGGAAAACTTTCTATATTGTCCTCCCTGCCACAACTATCACAGTGTAATTTGCCAGATTCAGTATCATAGGCCATATCGCTGCCACAATTAGGACATTTGTAGTGTATTACCATAAAATCACCTCATTCCCTTTGGAAAAAATTTATAAATAAGTCAGTAAGTCCGTCCTACCGGACACTCCCAACTAATGCCTCCACTTTGTTACGGAGAAATTAAGGTTGGTACCGGGTACAGATATTTACTAATTGATAATTAAAGCTGTAGCCAAGGCTACAGCTTCTTTATTGGTGTGCCCAGCATGGGCAACAACTTGGTGGTGAAAGTCCACTACGGGC
>DAIMNI010000087.1:0-7423 GCA_036720245.1 Tissierellia bacterium
TGGATATTATATTTTTATGTCTATTAAAAATTTAAAAACTTATGCTAATAAGCCTAAAATATAACTAATACAAGGGTGAGTAATTTGGCAAATATACGGACCTTTCAAGAAAATGAGAGAAAAACTAATGCTTTAGAAGTCAAGGAAGAGGCAAAAAAGCTGTTGATTGGTGTAGAAGAAAAAGCAGCCTCCAGAAACACTGGAGGCTTAAATAATACTAAATTTTAGCTCTTCTATAGGGACGTGGCCATTCTATATCCTGATTTAATTTTTTGGCAGCCTTTAGAGGCCAGTAAGGATTTCTTAATAGTTCTCTACCTAAAAATATGAAATCTGCCCTATTATTTTTAAGTATTTCCTCAGCCATTTCCGGTTCTGTAATTAAACCCCCAGCTATGACGGGTAAACCAGTTCCTTTTTTTATTATTTCTGCAAAAGTGACTTGGTATCCTGGGTATACATCTATATTAGCAGGAACTACTGCCCCTGAGCTTACATTTACCATATCTATGCCATAATTTTTTACTAGATTTATTATATCTACTAAATCTTCTGGATGATTGCCTCCCTTTACATAATCTTCAGCAGAAACCCTTAATATTATAGGTTTGTTTTCAGGCCATACGGTTTTTATTTCCATTAATATTTCTTTTAAAAATCTAGTTCTGTTTTCTAAGTTTCCACCATATTCATCTTCTCTTTTATTGGTAAGGGGAGATAAGAATTCATTTATTAAATATCCATGAGCTCCATGGATTTCAATAACATCAAAACCAGTTTCATCAGCCCTTCTTGCTCCTTCTTTGAAGGAATTCACTACAACTTTTATATCATCCTTAGTCATTTCTTGTGGAGTAGGGTATTTATCATCAAAAGCAATAGGAGATGGAGCGATAATCTTTTCCGATTTTACTTCACATTTTCTCCCAGCATGGGCCAATTGAATTCCAATTTTAGCACCAAGGGCCTTAGAATTCTCCACTATTTTTTTAAGTCCTTCTATATGAGAATCATCCCAAATTCCTAAATCTCCAGATTTAATTCTACCTCTACTTTCTACAGCTGTAGCTTCCAAAATTATAAGTCCCGTACCACCTATAGCTCGGGTACCATAATGGATTGTATGCCAATCATTGGCATAGCCTTTATCATCTGCTGCAACCATACACATTGGAGCCATTACAATACGATTTTTCAATTCTAAATCCTTAATTTTAATATCTGAAAATAATTTATTAATATGAATTCTCCTTCCCTAAAACTATATACCCAAGTTTTATAATATTTATAATAAATGGAAACTTTACTTTTTATGAATATTGGGCAGCTTTTAGTATCCCTAGCGTTTATAATAATAGATGGCAAGCTGAGTCCTATCACGAAGCTCTAGCTTGTCTAACATATTAGAGATATAATTTCTTACAGTCCCTTCACTTAAATATAGTTTTTCAGCAATTTCTCTATTGTTTAATCCTTCTGCAACTAATAGCAAAATCTCATGTTCTCTATTAGATAAATCCACATCTATATTTTTCTTAGGGTATCCTCTTATATTAGATACGATTTTAGAATCAAATACCATATTTCCAGAGTATACTGCATTAATAGCAGGGATAATTCCCTTAATATTTTGTTTTAAGATATAGCCTCTGCATCCTAAATTTAAAGCTGAAACAATATATTCCTCATCTTGAAAAGTGGTAATCAATAGGATTTTAGCATTGGAATCTATTTTTAAAATCTCCCTAGTAGCCTCAATTCCATTCATATTTTCCATTCTTATATCCATAAGTATTAAATCAGGTCTATATTTATTAAATAATTCTACTGCTTCAAGCCCACCATATCCTACGGCTAATATGTTTATACCATTGGCATTTATAATTGTCTTTAAAGATTCTACTACTAAAGGATCATCATCTACAATAATAATATTCATATAATATCACCCTTCATTTTCATTAAGGACAAATGCAATTGAAAACCATCTTCAAATTTATAATTCAAAAAACCATTATGTTTTCTTGCTGTATCTTCCATAGATATAAGCCCCATGCCTTTAGAATTTAGAGAAGATTTTTTATCAAATTTACTTCCATTATCCTTTATTATAATAGAGTAAAACTTTGGCTGACTAAGTAAGGTAATTTTTAATTTTGTGGCATTAGAATGTTTAATACAATTAGTAGTAGCTTCCTTTATAATAGATAGAATATCAAATTTTAAATTATAGTCCAAATCTTCCTCTAGATTATATATGATTTCCGTATCTATATTTGGGATTTTACTACAGAGTTTTTCAATTTCAGCTTTTAAGTCTAAAGATTCACTATGAAGATTATGAATACTTTTTCGAATATCTTCCATACCATTAGATAATGTGTTTTGAAGAATATCCAAGGCTGAAATTACATTGTCTTCATTGGAAATTATCTTTAAAGCTTCCACTTGAAGTATACTACTACTTATGCCATGGCCTATGGAATCGTGAAGCTCTCTTGCAATTCTATTTCTTTCTGTAAGTACGGCAATCTGTATATTTTTTTCTTTATCTATTTGCAATTGTTCATTATATTTTTTTAAATAGATGGTATCTTCTGTTAATCCATCCCTTACTATTTTATTTTCCTCTGAAATACGGCTATACCTTTTAGAGGATTCTGTTAAATAAATAGCAATAATGGATACCATTAAATTTATTATGGAAAAATCTATTGGAATTAAAACTAGAGATAATAAAGCATATATACCAAAATCTAAATAAATATTATATAAAATCAGAGGTAGATAAAAAATAAATAATTCCTTAGAAAAACATAGTATTACAAATAAAATATAAAGAAAAATCCTTTTCTTTTTTGTCTGTAGTAAATCTAAAAAAAGAGAAATGATAAGGCTCATAAGTAAATAAAAGGCTAAGTTTTTATTTGGATATATTTTATATGTGTTGTATAAACAAAACATGGCAATAATGCATTTTTCTATAAACCTTCTCATATAATTCCCCACCTTTATTCCATTATACTAAGAGCATTAGAAAAACACAATTAGCTTATGACAAATGTCATATAAGATTCTAACTTTGTACACTACAATGAAATCTAAAGGCATTATATAATAGTTTTAGATAGTATAAAGGAGGGGTTCACATGGTAATAGAGGTAAAAAATCTAGTTAAAAGATATGATGAATTAATAGCATTAGATCATTTTAATATGCAGGTAAAAGAGGGAGAAATCCTAGGCTTATTAGGCCCAAATGGCTGCGGGAAAACCACAGCTATAAATTGCATATTATCTTTATTAAATTTTGATAAAGGAGAAATTAAAGTATTTGGAGAAAAAATGACTCCAAATTCTTATAATCTTAAAAGACAAATTGGCTTGGTACCTCAGGAAGTTTCAGTTTTTGAAAATTTAACCGTATATGAAAATATAGATTATTTTTGTGGATTATATATAGATGATAAAAATCAAAGGAAAAAATATGTAAATGAGGCCATAGAATTTGTAGACTTAAAGGATTATATTAAATTTTATCCCAAAAAACTAAGTGGTGGATTAAAAAGAAGATTAAATATTGCCTGTGGCATAGCACATAAACCTAAATTGATTTTTTTAGATGAACCTACAGTAGCAGTAGATGCTCAAAGCCGTAATTTTATATTAGATGGAATAAAGAGGTTAAATACTGAAGGCAGTACCATTATATACACAACTCATTATTTAGAGGAAGCAGAAAGACTTTGCAATAGGATTATTATTATGGATAAGGGCAGGAGCTTGGTTTCTGGCACAAATGAAGAATTAAAGTCTATGATAAGTACTTCGGAAAAGATAGTTGTTGGATTTTCTGATGTTGAAGATGCAATAATTAAGAAAATGAAAACCATACCCCATGTAATGGACATAGAAAGAGCTGGGGAGGATTATATAATTAAATTTGAAAATGGTCAGAACAATTTAGCCAATCTTATGGAGTTCATTATAGAAAACAAATTAGTATATACAAAATTACACAGTCAATTGCCTACTTTAAATGATGTATTCCTAGAATTAACGGGGAAGGAGTTGAGGGACTAGATGAGAAATCTAATTAGGAATTGTATTTATCAAGGGAAAAATATGATTAGAGATTTTGGCTTTTCCTTTTGGACCTTATTGTATCCATTGATTTTAGTAAGTTTTTTTAATATTGCCTTTAGTGGAATGATGGATATGAAATTAGAAAATATAAATGTAGGAATAATAGATGGTAATCCAATTGAGCAGATATTAGAAGATATTGAATTTATAAATATTTATAAAATAGATGAAGGAGAAGAAATAGAAAAACTTGATAGCGAGGAAATTCATGGCTTTATAGATGAGAATTTAAATTTACTAGTAAAGAAGTCTGGTATAAATCAAACAGTTATAAAAGAAATACTAGATCAGATAAAACAAATGGGAAAGTTAAATAAACCTATTGAAAACTATGATTTTGAAGTGGATTATACTGTAGATAAAAATCAAAAGGGGAATTCTATAATAGTAGTATTTTATTCCTTGATTGCTATGGTTTCTACCTATGGGGTTTATGCTGGTATTTCAACAATTAGTTTAATTCAAGCAAATTTATCCTATGTAGGGGAGAGAATTAGTATTACACCTCTTAAAAAAAAAGTTTCCTATTTGCAGGGGTTATAGTTTCTTTGTTTTTAAACCTAGCAGCAAATGGACTATTGCTTTTATTTATGAAATATATTTTAAAAATTGATTTACTTATGAATTTAAAATATAGCATTATTCTTATTATCATTGGAAATTTATTTGGTGTGTCACTTGGGATATTTATCGGGGCTTCCAATAAAAAATCTATGAATACAAAGATTTTAATCGGCGTAGCCAGCACATTATTTTTATCCTTTTTATCTGGATTGATGGGCCCTTGGGTGAAGACTTTAATTGATGAACATATACCTATTTTAGCTAGAATAAATCCCATATCTATAATAAGCGATAATCTATATAGGATAAATCTTCTAGAGAGTACTAAAAGTGTAGGTGAAGGCATTTTAATTTTATCAATCTATTGTGTGATTTTAATTTCTACATCCTATATGTTTTTAAGGGGGGAAAGCTATGACAGTTTATAAATATTTTATAAAAATTGCATTAAAAAACAAAGGGGCTATACTTACCTACACTATAATATTTTTTATTATGAGTATATTAAGTGGAGCAAGTGCTACTCAAAGAGAAGCTAGTTTTATGGAAACTAGACTAAATATTGGAATAATAGACAATTCTAATAGTGAATTATCTAATGGTTTAAAGAAATATTTAGAGGGAAAAAATAATATCATAGACACCATAGATGATGTGGATTATATAAAAGAACAGATTTTTTTAGAAATGGCAGATGCCATAATAATAATTCCAGAAAATTTTCAGGAAAAGGTGATAAATAAGGAAGATTCTATTGAAATTTATAATGATGAAAGAAAAATAGAGTCTTTGCAAATTCAAAATCAAGTAAATAAATTTCTTATGTTTGCAAATGCCACATACGAAGATGGAAAATTTGATTTAGCTAATGTGAATTTAGCATTAAATGAAAAGACAGATGTGGAATTAGTAGATAGTAATAGCGCAAAAAATATTAGTATTAATAGATGGTTTAAAAACTATTATAATTTTACTAGCTATGTAATCATGGGCATGTATATTTCTATTATAGGCCTAGTGATGGCCGATTTTAGAGATGAAAATGTAGATAGTAGAATGAAAATATCCTCTAAGAAATTATTAAATTTTAATAGGGAAATATATTTAGGAGAATTGACTTTAGCTAGTATTATTACATTTGTATTTATTTTAGGCAGCATAGTATTAAAGGGAAAATATATTGGAGAGATTAACTTTAGCAAATATGTAATCAATACCATTGCTTTTTCATTTACAATACTATGTCTTACATTCTTTTTAAATAATTCTACTAAAAATAAATTTATTATAAATGGAATATCTACAGTTTTATCCCTTGGTACTTCTTTTATATCGGGAGTTATGGTACCACAAGAATTACTCGGGGAGAAGACCTTAGCATTGGCAAAATTTTTCCCAAGCTATTATTTTGTAAAGATAAATGAAATGACGGTAAATTCTTTTTCTGATATAAAGTTTGAAATATTTATGCAATTATTATTTGCGGCAGCATTTGTGTTAATGGGATTATATTTTTCCAAGGTAAAGCAAAAAGTAGCATAGGGGTGTTTTTTATATTATACTACTCGAAACAGATTATATTGTTGTACTATTAGAAGTAAAATGATACTATAAATTTATGAGAAAAAGCAAGGAGGTAAAAATAATTATGACAAAGATTATCATGGATAGTACTTCTGATCTGCCAAAAAATATTATAGAAAAGTATGATATAGATATTTTGCCCCTTAGGGTATATGTGAATAATAAAGAGTATCTAGATAAGATTACAATTCTGGTTGAACAGGTCTATGATTTAATGAGAAAAGGAATTTCTCCTAAAACTTCATTACCAAGTCCAGGTGAAATATACAATTTATTTAGTAAATATGCCTCTAGAGGTGAGGACTTTATTTATTATTCTTTTTCATCTGAACTTTCTGCAACTTATCAAACATCTAAAATAATTATTGAGGAGCTTAAAAAAGAATATCCTAATGTAAAAATGGAGGTGATAGACACTAAAGCCGGATCTCTTGCTTCTGGTTTAATTGTTTTACAAGGTGCCAAATTATCCGAAGCAGGAGTAAGCTTTGAAGAAATTGTAAATATTTCAAAGGAGAACACTGAAAATATTGAGCATATTTTTACTATTAATGATTTAAATTGGCTTTTGAAAGGCGGAAGAATTAGTAAAGGCAGTGCGATAATAGGAAGTGTTCTAAATATAAAACCCATATTAGATGTAGAAAAAGGTAAAATTGCAGTAATCGGAAAAATTAGGGGAAGGGAAAGAGCCTTAACTACCGTAGCGGATATAGTACAGGAAAGAATTAAGAAGTTTCCAAATCAAATTATTGGTATAACCCATGCAGATGATATAAAAGCTGCTTTAAAAATGAAGGATATACTTACTGAAAAAATAGGATATAGCAATGTGATATTGGAAAAGATAGGAAGTGTATTGGGTTCTCATTTAGGCATAGGCGGGGTTGGAGTATTTTTTTTAAACAAACCGTCTAATCTATATATAAATGAGCCCTAATTTATCATAAACACAAACATAATACGCCCATCCTTTATAGATGGGTGTTGAACTCATATAGAAATTAATAATTATCTGATTAGGAGAAGGATTATGTTTAAATTAGAACCAATTAAGAATATGAATGAAGAAGAAAGATTAAAATATATGAATCTTTTATTAAAATCCCAACTAAGTTCAGAAAAAGATG
>DAIMNI010000088.1:0-7169 GCA_036720245.1 Tissierellia bacterium
TATAATTCTAACTTTTCAACCCTAATTTTTCATTTAAAAGTTTTGTCAAAGAAAAGGAATCATTTTTATCATTTCTTAATAAAATCAAATGAAAAAACCCGTCCCTTCTATTTGAGTTCTAATACTACTGGGCAATGGTCGCTTCCCATAATTTCTGAATGAATTTCTGCATCCATCATTCTATCTTCTAGTTTTCCTGATACTACAAAATAGTCTATTCTCCAACCAGCATTTCTTTCTCTAGCTTTAGTGATATAAGACCACCAAGTATATGCACCTTCCTTATCCGGATAAAAATGCCTAAAACTATCTATAAATCCTGATTCCAAAAACTTACTCATCTTGTCCCTTTCTTCATCAGTAAAACCTGCATTTCTCCTGTTTGAAGATGGATTTTTTAAATCTATTTCTTTATGAGCTACATTTAAATCTCCGCAAAGGATTACTGGCTTATTTTTATCTAATTCCAATAAATAATTCCTAAAATCATCTTCCCAATTCATTCTATAATCCAGTCTTGCCAATTCTCTTTGAGAATTTGGGGTGTATACATTTACTAAATAAAAGTCCTCATATTCTAAAGTTATTACTCTACCTTCTTTGTCGTGTTCCTCTATATCTATGCCATAATTAACAGATAAGGGCTTTTTCTTTGTAAATATAGCCGTACCTGAATAGCCTTTTTTCTCTGCATAGTTCCAATATTGATGATAACCTTTTAAATCTAATTCTATTTGCCCTTCTTGTAATTTGGTCTCCTGAATACAAAACATATCTGCATCTACTTCTTCAAAATAATCCATAAAACCTTTTTTTACACAGGCTCTAATTCCATTTACATTCCAAGAAACTAATTTCATCTAATCCCTCCATATATATGCTATAATTACATATACCCAATCTAATTAGGTTTAAAAACCAGATTCCTGTGGATAAGCTTGAATAAAATCCAACATATCCACATTTTCTGTGGATATGTTGTGGAAGACTTGTAGATAAGTTACTTTTTAATCCACAGATTTTAAAAATTCCATAAAACTTCTCATTTATCCTTACTCAACTTACAAATTAAATTAATTATATCCATCATTATAGGAAGAATTACTTATCTCCAATTTTATTCTTTCTCTATATTCGTCTATTATCTTATTTAATTCACTAAGTGAAATATATTCTGATAAGTTTAATGTTTTATTTAAATTCATCGCATTTAAATAATCTGCACGAACCTTAGCTATTAGTTTAACCAGTTCTTTTTCTCCTATAATATCCATCATAGAATATATATCTAAAAATAAGGCTCGAAAAAGCGAATTCATGGCCCATTTTAATGAATTTACATACTGTTCCTTGGTACAAAAATTTTCAACTTCACTTCTATACTTTTCTAAGTATAATATGGAGTTCTCCATTTCTTCTTTTATGTCAAACCCTAAATTTCCAATATCTTTTTCTATATAGCCTATAACAATATTTTGATTCATTCTTTTCCTAAGTTCATCTAAATCATATTTATAATATTTAGGTTCATTAGAATTCTTTCTTCTATTATTTAAAAAAATATATTTTCCATTTTCGATCCCACAATAAATTACTGCATGCATCCCATTAATATTTAAACCAATCATAGCCTTATTATTTAGATTATGCAAAGATATTAATGCATCTTCTTTATTAAATTGGTTTTCTGTAAACCTTAGCCCTAGCTTTTGTAAATAATAATTAAAATATTTATGTTCTTGTAGCATAGCACCTGATATATACCGTCCCCATGTTTCATCATATTTAAATATAAACGGTACCTTCATTCTAATTGCTAGTTCATAATCCTCTATATTAATATTAAAATCTTCAAGCATGTTAGCAACCCCAGCATAGGAGCATGAATTATTAAATGTCATATATTTCATTTAATGACCTCCTTAAATATTTCCTATAACACATAGCTTACCCTACTTATGATATGGTTCACCGTATCAGCCTGGCTCGCAAAATTTATTTAGTGATAAATATATAAGATATAAATAAAGCCAGTAAGCTTTTATTATGTTGCCTACTGGTTTTATAAATCATATGCATCCTTGATAAAATCTTTAAGATTGATAATTTTTATCCATTTATATGGATTTAGAACCAATAAATCATTATCCCCTGTTATTATATACTGAGCATTCCCATATACCGCTTCTTCAAGTATCATATTATCCTTCAAGTCTCTACAATCATTAATTTTTTCATAAATTACTGGTACTATTGCCTTCATAGATAAAAGTGATATTAGTTCATCTACTTCTGCAGGGGTTATGTATTTACTAAATTTTGGCCTATATAAAACTTCTTTTATCTCTCTTAATTGTTCCTTTGACATCACTAATGAAAAATCACCATTTATTGCCTCCTTCACAACTAATCTAGCATTTTTACTTCCTAAAAAAGCACTAACAAATATATTAGTATCAATTACAATTTTAATCTTTTTCATATAGATATCCTCTAACATCTTCAACCTCTTTAGTAATTTCCTCTAAGCTAATAGAATCTTTTTCTGCACGTTCATTAACATTATCTAATATTGTTAATAATTCAGTATTAATTTCCTGCTCCATTTTTCTATAAATTATTCTTTTTTCTTCTAAAGTCAAACTGTCTATCAATTCCCACACTTCATTGACATTTGCCTTCAATACACTCACCTCATTATATTCTATAATCAATAAAAGATTATTCATACATATTATAACATAAGATATTTCAATTGAAAAATTTTTTTAAACTAGCTTTTTTATATAACGTTTTTCAGTTATGGAATTTTCTCCTATCATACACGAAATAGTATCTCTAGCAAACAGTGGGCACAAGAGAACCGTCCCCTTGTGCCACTAGGCTTTAATCCACAGATTTTAAAGATTCTACCATATCTACCTTCTTCAATTTAAAATACATTACAAAATCTACAAGTGCTGCAAAAGCCAAGGTTAAAACAGCTGAATATACAAAGGATACATTCCTAATTTCTCTGCCAAACATGATAAATTCTATTTCTGTAGTAAGTATTATAAATCTATGGAGAAATATACCCATTACAAGACCTAGTACTGTTCCCATTATGGTTAATATTCTGTTTTCCCTATATACATATTTGGAAACTTCTTCATCATAAAAGCCTAATACTTTAATTGTGGCAATTTCTCTGATTCTTTCAGAAATATTTATATTAGTTAAATTATATAATACTACAAATGCCAAAGCCCCAGCCGAAATTATTAGAACCATAATTACTTTATCTAAACTATCTAAAGTATTATTAAAGGCCTTGCTAATTCCAGTAATAAATTCTATAGAGCCTATATCATCATTTTTCAATAAATCCTTAGATAATTTATCCTCAAATGTCTTTTCTGTATTAGTGGTTTTGGCTAGTATTTTCTTATATTCTATATCCTCTTCAAATACCTTTTCATATAAATCAGGGGATAGATATACAAAATGATTTACATAATTTTCTGTAATCCCAGTAATTCTCACCATTCTCTTTACATCATTTTCGTCTTTTATATATATTTCGTCTCCAATTTTTACATTTAATAGTTTAGCTACCTTTTCTGATAAAATTGCCCCATCTTCTACTATAGACAAATTTTCATCAGTTTCCCTATTTCGGAGTGCTATAAAGTCCCTAATCTTATTTATATCCTCCGGAACTATAATATTGGCAGATTCTTCTAAATCACCTTTGCCTATATCCATAGTTTGTTCTTTTATTAATATATAATCTTCTATTCTAGAATCTCCTTCTAAAGTATCTATGGATTTGGTGCTTTCGCCTATGCCTATACCGTCTTTTAAGTCCACTGCCATTTCATATTTATTTATTTCATCATATTGTTTGCTAGTAACAGCCATAATAGAATCCTTTAGACCAAAACCTGCTACCAATAATGCAGTACAACCTGCTATACCTATTATGGTCATAAATAGTCTTCGCTTATATCTAAATAAATTCCTTGCAGTTACTTTTTGAGAAAATTTAAGTTTAGACCATATAAAGTCTATTCTTTCTAATAATATTCTCTTACCTGGCTTTGGAGCCCTAGGCCTTAAAAGATTGGCAGGTACTTCCCTTAATTCACCATAAACAGCTATTAGTGCTGCTGAAGTTGTGGCTATCACTGCTACCAATGTAGATAATATGGCATAATAGGAATTATACTCTATTGTAATATCTGGCATAATGTACATAATCCTATAGGCATTAAATATAACAGTGGGTAGTGCCCAAAAGCCTATAAATAATCCCACTATACTTCCAACAATACTGGCTGTAGCTGCATATATTATATATTTAGAAGCTATGGCTATGTTTTTATAGCCCATGGCCTTAAGGCTTCCAATATAGGCTCTTTCCTCATCTACCATACGAGTCATAGTGGTTAAAGACACCAATATAGCTATAAGAAAGAAAAATACGGGGAAGATTTGGGCTACTGCATCTATTCTATCGGCAGCCATTTCATATTCTATAAAATCTCTAGTTTGGCTCCGCTTTACAATATACCATTTAGGCTTTTTTAATTTTCTTAATTCCTCTTCTCCATCAGCTATTTTCTTTTTAGCATCAGCTATTTTCTCATCAGATTCCTTTTTGCCCTTTAAATATTCTTCATAACCTTCATCATATTCCTTTTTCCCATCTTCTATTTCTTTACGTGCCTTTTCAAATTCTTTTAAGGCTGTTTTTTTAGAATCTTCTAGTTTAACTCTTTCCCTTTGTAATCGAATTTTACCTTCATCTATTTCAACTTTAGCATCCCTTAACTTTTGCTCACCTATTTCCAAGTTCCTTTTATTATTTTCTAATTCTGTTTTTGCAAAAGAAATTTCCTGTTTCCCCTTTGCCAATTCCTTTTCTCCAGCTTCAATTACGGCCAAAGTTTTAGCCCTTTCATTTTCATCTGTAATATAGTTTAACCCAAGTTTTGCTTGTTCCAATTCATTTCCCTTAGAGCTTAATTCCTTTTCTCCACTGGCTATTTGGATTTCTGCCTGCTTAAACTTTTCTTGAGCTAATCTTTTTTCTTCATTAAAATTTTTGAGATTCCTATTATATTCCTCTTCACCAGTTTTAAGTTTATTCTCTTCTTCCATTAATTTGTTTTCTGCTGATTTAATGGTATTATTAAATTCCTTTTCTTTATCTTTTAATTCCTTTTCGCCCTTGTCTATTTTTTCTTTTGCATCATCTAATTCTTTTTCTGCTTTAGCTAATTCCTTGGCTTGTTTCTCTTCGCCTTCTTTTAGTTCTTTTCTTCCTTTTTCTAATTTTTCATTAGCTTCTTCTTTTATTTCTTCGTATCTAGCTTCTTTTCTTAAATCTCCTATATTCTCTAAGTCCCTTTTAATGGGATTTAGCAGTTTGTCGTATTCTTCATTAAAAGTTAAAACTTCCCTAGCGCCTTTTATGGTTAAATAAACATCAGTATAAACTGGTAATTTAAATTCATTCTCTGGCAATATGATAAAACTGTTTATCTTACCATTCCCAATGGTGCTGGTACCTCTTTCATAAGCTATATAGAGAGGGCTTTCTACTAGGCCTACTATTGTGTATTCGTCATTTTCCAGATTTTCTAATATATCCTCATCTGTACCAGAGCTCAATTTAATTTTTTCTCCTAATCGAATAGGACCTATATCTAATTTACTTTTCTCTGCCAAACATTCCCCAGGCTTTTCTGGAAATCTTCCCTCCACTAAATTTACTCTATTTATATAATCCTTGTCTTCAGCTTTTACTTTATCCATGGGAATAGAAATTAATTTTACAACCTTTTCATTATCTTCATCTTCAAATATGGCATCCATGCTATAGCTTGGAGCTATGCCTTCAATATTTTCTAATTTTGAAATTTCCTCTATATCCTTTTCATTAAATCCTAATGTGGAAATCAACCAAAAATCCATTAATCCATAATCATCAAAATATTTATCTGCAGTGATTTTCATATCTGGTGCTGTAGCCTTTATACCTGCAAAAAAACCTGTACCTAATGCTACTATGGCCAATATGGCTAAGAAACGGCCTAGGGAATTTTTTATTTCCCTAAAAGTGTCTTTTATTAGTGATGATTTCACTACCACTCAATCCTTTCCACTGGCAGTGGATTTGTATTTATTAACTCTTCCCCTACTTTTCCATTTTTTATTTTTATTACCTTATCTGCCATAGGGGCTATAGCTTGATTATGGGTAACTACCACCACTGTCATATTGTGCTGGCGACTGGTGTCTTGCAAAAGTTTCAATACAGACTTCCCTGTATTATAATCAAGGGCTCCTGTCGGTTCATCACATAATAATAGTTTAGGATTTTTAGCCAAGGCTCTGGCTATGGCTACTCTTTGTTGTTCTCCACCAGATAATTGACTGGGGAAATTGTCTCTTCTATCCTGGAGGCCTACTTGTTCTAAAACCATTTCTGGTTCAAAAGGGTCTTTACATATTTCCGTAGACAATTCAATATTTTCAATTGCAGTTAGATTTTGAACTAAATTATAAAATTGAAATACAAATCCTATATCATTTCGCCTATAGGTGGTTAATTCTCTGGAGGAGTATCCACTTATATTATTTTCATCTACTATTAATTCCCCATAAGTGGGTGTATCCATTCCCCCTAAAATGTTTAAAATGGTGCTTTTACCTGCACCACTAGGTCCTACTACTACCACAAATTCACCTTTATCTATGGAAAAAGATATATTATCTAAGGCTTTTATTTCAACTTCCCCCATTTGATATATTTTTTCTACATTATTTACCTTTATAAATTCTGACATAATTTTCCTCACTCCTGCTATTTAAACTTCTGTTTAAAACTATATAATACATTATACCCTATTTTTCTACATAGGTAATGAGGAATTGATAAAAATATTAAAAAAATAAAATGTCATCCTAAGTATAGCAAAGGATCTATAAATAGTATAAAAACAAGATCCTTCATTTTATTCAGGATGACAATAGTGACTTTTTTAGTAATCTCTAACAATCCTACTTATTTAATAGTGTTGAATGCCCCTATTAGACTTATTATATTATTTTAGCTTATATTCAACTCCATCTACAATAATGCTTTCAATATCATTTATATCTATTAATTCTCCGAAGGT
>DAIMNI010000089.1:0-7161 GCA_036720245.1 Tissierellia bacterium
AAGGAGCCTATAATTATAAATTCCAATACTACTATTAGAGCCTATGCTACTAAAATTGGAATGAAAGACAGCCCTGTATCCACTTTTGAATATACAGTAGTAGATGATGCAAATATGGCTCAGGGGTTGGATAATTTAGAGATTGAAGGTGGAAGATTAGAGCCTAAATTTGATAAAAAGACCTTTGATTATAAAGTAAATGTAAATTATCCAGTGGAAAGCATTAATATTATAGCCACTGTTGCTGCTGGCAGTATTGAGATAAATGGAGATATAGTAAAAAGTGGCGAAAGCAAAAAGATTCCCTTGAAAGTTGGGGAAAACAAGATAAATATAGTGCATAAAGAAGAAGGCAAGAAAGATAGAGTATATAATGTGGTAGTAAATCGTAGAGAGGAAGATGCTGGGGAGGTTTGGTTAGACCCAGGATATACTTTTAATACTAGTATTATAGGGGTATTTAGTGGAAAATTAGAAAGTGATACTTTGAGAAGTTTTAATGGGTATAAGATAAGGTTATTGTCTAGTACAGGTAAATTTTATAAAGAAGCAAAGGTTAGTTCAGATGGCAGCTTTGAAATAACAGGTTTTGATGTGGATTTAATGGCTAAATTAATTGGATACAAATATGAAATAATAGACCCAAGTGGTCATATCATAGGAGGGGGGAATTTACAATGATGAGACAGCGGTTGCGACAGCAGGGACGGTTCTCCATGGCGCAAAGGTATCATTCTGAGGGACTTGCCCCGAAGAATCTCATTCTTATTGCCCTAATTTTTACTATAACTATAATTCCAAATATAGCTCTGGCTTATCCTAAGACCTCAAATATTATGGAATACAAAAATTTAAATAAAAATATCACTAGAGAAGAATTGGCTACTATGGGAGTTAGAATTGCTGGATTAGAGGATTTAATAGAATATGAATGGAAGGAAGATTTCAAAGATGCTAAAGGCTGGTCTATGTCCTATATAAATGTGGCTAATACCTATGGCATTATGCAAGGTGTGGGAAATAATCAATTTAAACCTAAGGCCAAGGTGAAATATATAGAATTATTGACGGTGATAATGCGTTCTATAGGCTATAAAGATGGAGTAGATTTTCAAAAATATCCTGAAGACTATTATAATAAAGCCTTAGAAATTGGCCTAGCTGATTTATACATTTCGTATAATGAAATAATCACAAGGCAAATTGCTTGGGACACCTTGGAGAAGCTACAGAATATTACTGAGGAAGATGAAAAGGAAATAGCAATTGATGAAAATCCCACTGATTATAATGATACCTCTAAAGTAGATATAAAGAACATAAAGTTTTCTACCTCTATAGTAGGAGTATTTTCAGGAGAATTAATAGGCCCTAGCGATTTTAGTGGATATAGGGTGGAACTATTTTCAGATAGCGGGAAGCTATATGAAAAGAAAACCTTAGGGAAAAGTGGAGATTTTAGTATCACTGGATTTGATGTAGATTTTGTGGCTAAATTAGATGGGTATAAGTATAGAGTATATGATAATAGGGGGAATTTGGTGCTTAGGGGAGAACTTTAGGCCTAAAGATAAGATCCTTCGCTAATGCTCAGGATGACAAATACGTTGGGGACATTCTTCAGAAAGATAGACATACGATGGGGACATTCCTCAAAGAGTTCGACCGTCTTGCAGAGGTGTGTCCCCATACCTTAAATAGAGGTGTGTCCCTAACCTTAAGTAGAGGTGTGTCCCCGTACCTTAAATAGAGGTGTGTCTAGATTCTTCGCTTACGCTCAGAATGACAGTTGTTATAAAAGGAGGAAAAGTTAATGAAAAAACATATATCTATAATATTATTGCTGGTGCTAGTATTAAGTAACACCATTGCCTTTGCTGCACCAGGAGATATTATTCATACTGGATTAAAGAAAGTCTATAGACATGACAATGATTCAGATTTAAATGAATTAGCTAAAGATGTACTGGACAATGCAAATGACCAAAGTTTTTTAGGGAGGTTCTATAAAGAAATAGAAGGAGAAAAATTTGTCAATATAGTAGAGGAAGAAAATGCACAGCTAGAGGTAGTTAATGGGCTCCTTAAAAAAAATGGCATAACTGATCCAGATAAAATACAGGAATATTTTATTGAAAACAAAAATATCTTAGACCAAAAATTTAGTGCAATTGAAGGAAAAATTGCTAAGGATTTTGATAAAATTGGTGCTGATATGGATTGGAAGGATTACCAAAATTATCATGATGTTCCAAAACTTAAAACCCCAGATAATTATTCCATCCCAGAGCCCGGTTTTAAAGAGGGCAGCACTAAGATTGCCAGATTAAAATTGCCTGCTGGAGCTAATAAGTGGCAAATCCAAATATCTGATAATGAAATTCCGGCTATGAAAAAAGACACTCTTTTAAAGAATGGCAAAGATTATGTAAGTGGCAGAGATATTGATATAGATGTGGGCAAATATTTGGTGCTTTATGCAGTAGACAAAAATAATAAAATAAAGGCCTACGAAAATATTAAAATTACCGAAAATATGATAAATACCCCAAAGGAATCAGCCCCTAAAATAGAAGAAGGCAAAATTTCTGAAGGAGAAAAATATGCTGGTTCTGTGGTAATTAGCGAATTAAATGAAAAATTACCAGAAGGTGCAGATAAATGGCAAGTATTTGTAAGCTCTATTCCAGTGGGACAAGTATATAAGGTTAAAATGGCTGATGCCATAGACTATATTGCTGGTGATGATATAGTAGTGGCTAGAGAAGATGAACTCCATCCTATAGCTAATAGTTTTAAAAAGTATTTAGTACTATTGGCAGTAGATAATGATGGCATAGTTCAAAGCTATAATACTTTTGAAATTGGGAAAGGTGATATTTCCAAAGCACCTAGTTTATTAATGGAAAATACTCATTATACTGGGCCTGTGCCAGGGGATGAAAATGGACATACTAAATTTACCGAGTTGCATTTTGGAATAAATCCAGATGAAAATATGAAAGATGCTACATCCTGGAAGGTACTTTTGAGTGAAAACCCAATACCTGTCCCTAAACTAGATCTAGATTCGGGGACGGTTCTCTCTGTCCCAAATGAGATTGAAGCAAGTATTGGAGATTATCTATTATTAGTTGCTGCAGATAATTATGATAAAATCAAAGGCTATAGAATATTTCATTTGGCAGAGAATATGGTAAAAGGTGAAACTGCCCCTAAACTTGAAGAAGGCAGTAATAAAAACTATTCCCCTCCCTCCAAAGGAACTGTACAGGGAACTACAAAAATAAATCGTTTAAACCCAACGGGAATTGTAGGGGCTACTAAGTGGATGTATAAAGTTGGCGAGGATTTAGCTAATCCTATATTTAATAAAATAGTTGAAGGTAGTTCTGATTATATTGCAGGTCAAAATGTGAGGGCGAATTCGGGAGAGGATTTTCTACTATTGGCCACCGATAATGAAGGTAGAGTTAAGGCCTTTGCTAAGATTAAATTAGATGGTGATATGATAAAGGATCCGCCACCAGTATTGCTTAAAGAAGGTGTAAATTATGTGGGACCTGTGAAAGGTAATAGTCCAGGTACTACTAAATTTGATGCTTTATCGGGTAGTGCTTCTATTGGTGAAAATCCAAAATGGATGTATGTGATTTCTAATGAAATGCCAGAAATACCTGAATTGGATAAAGAAGTCGAAGGTGCTAAAGAATTAGAGCCTAAGGATAGTAGTATTGGTGTGAATTTGTCGTCAGATAAATATCTAATGCTTTTGGCTACTGATAATGGCAAAGTAAAAGGATATGCCATATTTAGATTGGGTGAGTATAATATAAAAATGCCCTCTGCCCCTGAATTGACAGAGAATAATTATTCTAATCCTGAAAAGGGCACCGCTCCTGGTACTACGAGAATTACTGAACTAGAATTCACAGGCATAGAAAATGCGGGCCAATGGAGATATAAAGTTAGTCGTGAGACATTTCTGAAATCAGGTAAAGAAATTGAATTCAACACTACTATCCCTCAAACCACTGTATATAATAAAGGAAATAATATTAGAGCAGAAGCTGGAGACTATTTATTATTATTAGCCACTGATGGTAGTGGTAAAATTAAAGGATATAAGGAATTTGAATTAAACGGAGACCAAGTTACAAAGCCTAATGCACCATTATTATTGCCTAGAACCAATTATACTGAACCTGAGGCTGGTAGTGTAGAGAATAGTACCAAATTTGGATTTTTGGATGTCAGCACTAATATTAAGGGTGCTGATGAATGGCGATATGTGATTGGGGATAAACCCTTTGGAAATATTGAATTAGATAATGAGATTAAGGGGACTATAGGTTTTAAGGCCGGGGAAAATATTAAGGTTGTTTCGGAGGGGGCTTATCTACTCTTATTGGCTACTAATGATAAGGGAAAGGTCAAAGGCTATAGGGAATTTAGATTAACAGATAGAAATATCCGTGGAGGAGCTGCAAAAAAACTAGATGAAGAAAATTATACATTAGAGAGGGGAAATAAACCTGGTACTACTAAATTTACTAAATTACTCCCCTTAGGAATAGAAGGTAATATCAGCTGGAAATATAAACTAATGGATAGTGAACTTCCAAGTAACGGGAAACCCTATTTAAACAGCATAATAGAAGATACTAATTTTATTAATATAGGACAAGATATTGAAGTAAAAAAGATAGATGATAAATATGGATATTTATTATTGGTTGCTGTAGATAGTAGTGGTAGGACTAAGGGATATGCAGAGATTGAGATCACACCTAATGATGTTAAGGAACATGTACCTATCTGGGATGTGAAATTAGATAAGGGATCTGTAGTAGATAGTGTACAGATTACAGGAGATCAGCCCGCTAGTACTACTGCCAAATATATTAGAGGCTATAGTCCATTCCCTACGCCTGCTGTAGATGAAGTCTTAAATTCTGGTATTGAATATGAATTAGGCAAAGATATTGCCCAAATAAGGATAGGAGAACATTTAGGAATTTATGCAGTAGATAAGGATAATAGGATAAAGGCCTTTAACTCCTTGGAAGTTACTCAAGATAAGATTAAACAAAGCAAGGCTACAATTACAGCTCCTACACTATTAGAAGGAAATATTAATAATGGTGGAGGGAAGATTATCATAGAATTATCCGAAGGTGCCAAATGGGCTAGTGATTTAAAAACCAATGCTGATAAACGGCAGGCCCTATATAATGGATTTAAGGCCAATAGTGAATCTCAAGAGTGGGCTAAAGTGGTAGCTAGTTTAGTTAAAGACGGTAATGGGGCTATTAGTCTAAATGATAATAATAAAGAACTTACTATATCCTTACCAGAAACTAGGGATTATGATATTACAAAAGATCAAGAAATTACATTAACGGTACCTGCAATAGCCATTGAAGGAGCTACCAACCCAATTGATGCCAGTGGAGGAATAACAATTAAACCTACAATTAAGGCTATTATATCTGGAGATGTGGTGAACTCCATTGTCAGGGAAGATGATATTAAAGCTGGTGGCAAGACTATAGTAGTAGAACTTAAAGATGGGGATTGGGCTGAGGATGTAAGTAGCATAGTTGGGGGATTTAGTGGTGGGAGTAATTGGAGAAAAATAGCCGACGCAATTAGGGCAAATCCTGAAAGCATAGTTAGAAATTCTAGTAAGAAATTGACTATTACACTACCTGAAGTTAGTGATGTAAACTTTGGAGTTGATAAGGAAATTGTATCCTTAACTATACAACAAGGATTGATACAAGGGGCTAATACTAATGTAGTGGCTACACCTAAATTTACATTATATCCTAATGTGTTACAAGTAGCAGGTGAAGCTACAGATAAGGACACAGTATATTTAGAAGCACCGGATGGACGAGTCCCATTAGAAAATATGGATATATGGAATATTAAAGTAAATACTGGCACCTTGAAAGACAATATCACAGATAGGGATATTATAGTATCTGGAATTCCAAGGGGGCTAAAAGCTAATGTGGTGGGAGTAGACAATGACATAATCACTATAAAAGTATCAGGCACTGCAGCTGCTAAAATTGATAATATGGATGTTAAGGTTAAAATTAAGGGCAGTGCTGTAGAAGAGCCTAATTCATTGGATTCTAAGGATATAGTGTTAAACTTGAGGATGAATGGGGATATAATGCATGAGCTAAAGGGCGTAGTTTATGTTTTGCAACAGGATGGAAAACAGCTCAATATTTATTTAAAAAACACAAATGAGAAAATAGAGTATAGTATTGATTCTACTAATGGGATTAATGGCAAATGGGATGATGCCAGTTCAGGTGAATTCCTAATTGGTGAGGCCAGTCCTATGAAGATATGGGTGAGAGAAAAAGCACAGCCAAAGGTATTCTATCAAGTTGGAGAATTAAAATATGGAGATGTGCCAAAGGATATAAAGGTAAAGGATTATCACTATACTAATGGATGGGAGGCCATCCTTGAGGGTAATATTCAGGATATGGAATATAGTGAAGATGGTGGCAATACTTGGGATGCCTTAAATAGCCCTACTATTTCTTTAAAAGAAAATGCAGATTTGAGAATAAGGAAAAAGGCAAAAACAGGCATAGGCGGAGAACTTCCTTCTCTACCAACAAAAAAACTTAATGGCGTATATTTAGGAGATGTAGGGTTAAATGTGGCCGAAGGTATAATTGAAAACACTACCACCAATATGGAATATAGTACTGATGGCAATAGATTTACCTCTGCTAAAAATGGAAATACTCCTGTGAACTTTATCAAGGACACTACGGTTTCTATTAGAGAAAGAGGCAAAGGCAATGAGATTAATTTTAGGGACTTAGGCACTGTAGGTAAAGTAGATTTTCCAGAAGATGAATTAAATAATATTGGCTATAATATTAGTAATGGGACAATAAGTGGTGGTACAAGATATGAGTACAAAATAACCAATGACCCTTGGAAAGATGTCGACGATGGCAAAAATATAGAATTTAAGGCAGGAAGTCTTCAGTTTAGGAAAAAAGGTAATTCTACAGAACTATCCTCTGAAGCTAGAGAAAAAACTATAATAGCAGCATCAGAGGGTGCACCAAATTTAAGCTATGATGATGTTAATCGTACTATAGAAAAAATAGGAACTAG